>JBMNSQ010000010.1:0-25451 GCA_050945275.1 bacterium
TGGGACTTGTATACTATAAGAATTATGAATCTATGTGCTATCAACATTGGTTTGGGATTAGCTCTTAATTTAGTAAACGGTTTTACCGGACAGTTTTCCCTGGGCCATGCTGGTTTTATGGCTGTAGGGGCTTATACGGTGGCACTACTTACAATGTCACCGGCAATCAAACAAATGAATTTCTTCATGGTACCTCTCATGGCACCTTTTGATACGATCCAGGTCTCCTTTTGGGCCGCCATAATATGGGGCGGACTACTGTCTGCAGTCTTTGGTGTCCTAATTGGAGCACCGGTGCTGAGACTAAGGGGCGATTATTTGGCCATCGCCACGCTAGGTTTCGCCGAAATCATTCGTGTGGTAATTGTTAACGTAAAGGGCCTGACCAACGGTGCGCTAGGACTAAAAGGGATTCCCGGATTCACCAATTTGTGGTGGACAGCTGCTTATGCAGTTCTAACTACCCTTTTTATGGTTCGGTTGGTAAGCTCGAGCTATGGCCGAGCATTAAAAGCCATTCGCGAAGACGAGATAGCAGCCCAGGCTATGGGCATTAATGTGTTTTATCATAAAATGATGGCCTTTGTTGTTGCTGCTTTTTTGGCTGGAGTGGGCGGAGGTTTGCAGGCCAGTTTAATTGGCAGTATTGACCCGGCTACGTATAAACTGCCGCTTACTTTCCAGATACTTCTGATGGTAGTTTTAGGGGGCATGGGTTCTATTACCGGAACGGTGATTGCTGCCACGATAGTTACGGCGCTAATGGAGATTCTTCGCTTTGTGGAATCCCCGCTGACCTTAGGGGCCTTTCATTTACCGGGTATACCTGGCATGCGTATGGTGGTGTTTTCACTACTGCTCATAATAGTTACTCTGTTTTATAGCCGGGGCATCATGGGGGATAAGGAATTCTCGTGGGAAATCCTTGGTCGCCGCCAGGCTAAACAGGGGGTGGCCCAATAATGAAAATACTGGAATTAAAAAATGTAACCATGCGCTTTGGTGGCCTCACGGCAGTGAATAGTTTTAGTCTCGGTTTACAGCCAGGAGAGCTGGTGGGATTGATCGGTCCTAATGGGGCGGGTAAGACAACGGTTTTTAATGTAATAACAGGGGTCTACCGCCCCGCTACAGGCCAGGTGTATGTGGCTGGTCAAAATATAACCGGCAAAAGGCCGGATGTCATTGCCAAACTCGGTATTGCCCGCACCTTTCAGAACATCAGGCTGTTTAGCTCGCTCACTGTACTAGATAATGTCTTAGTGGCGCAGCATTTGCGCCTGGGGGCTTCTCTGGTGGAAGCAGTTCTAGGTGTAGGACGCTATTTTAGCATGGAAGCAAAAATGCGTGATCGAGCGATGGAGCTATTGACAGCGGTTGAACTGCAAGACGTAGCCGAGGACTTGGCAACGTCTCTCCCTTACGGACAGCAGCGACGGTTGGAGATTGCCCGTGCCTTGGCCACCGAACCGAAGGTACTTCTTCTTGATGAACCAGGGGCAGGGATGAATCCGGCTGAAACGGTAGATTTAATGAATTTTATCCAGCGCATACGTTCTCAGTTTGGGCTCACTATCTTACTCATTGAGCACCAAATGCGGGTTGTGATGGGTATTTGTGAACGTATTACTGTATTAGAGTATGGCCGCACCATTGCCGAGGGCCCGCCGGCAGCCATTCAGCAAGACGACCGGGTTATTGCTGCCTATCTGGGGGTGAATGCCAACCATGCTTAAAATTAGTAACTTGCATGTTTATTATGGTGGTATTCACGCTCTCAAGGGAATAGATTTACAGGTGGCCGAAGGAAAAATTATAACCCTCATTGGGGCCAACGGTGCTGGCAAAAGCACTACCTTGAGGACTATTTGCGGTTTGGTTAAACTGGCTAGGGGCGATATAGTCTTTGATGGTAACAACCTGGTCGGGCAAAAAACCACAGAAATAATTAAAATGGGTATCACCATGGTGCCGGAGGGAAGACGAGTTTTTGCCGACCTTACTGTACGGGAGAATTTAATTTTGGGTGCTTATGCTCGCCATGATCACAAGGCCATTGAAGAAGATATCGAGCGGGTAAATGAACTGTTCCCGCGCCTCTTGGAGAGGAGAGAGCAGCTGGCCGGCACTTTATCTGGTGGTGAGCAGCAAATGTTAGCTGTAGGCCGGGCGCTTATGTCCAGGCCTCGCCTTCTTATGATGGACGAACCCTCCCTTGGTTTGGCTCCGGTTTTGGTACAGGATATTTTCAACATTATTCGTCGCTTAAATAGCGAGGGCATGACGGTGCTCTTGATCGAGCAAAATGCCAAGGCGGCGCTCCAGCTAGCGGATTATGGCTATGTATTAGAAACAGGTAGCGTGGCTCTGTCTGGTACCGGGCAGGAACTTCTCGCTGACGATCGCGTACGTCAGGCATATTTGGGTGAAAGTTAAGATGAACGGAGAGACAATGTTTAGCCTTTGGATACTGGCAGCTTGTGTCCGAAAGACGTTCCTTACGTTTTACCGAGGTAATTTAGAAATGAGTTAGGGGCGGCTTCTGGTGCCATCTTGCAGCTTGTGGCTGCTCCGTTGCCGTTTTGGTTCAGTTAGTGGCGGGACTTTGTGCCCGCCAGTTTCTATTTTGTGTGTTAGCGGAATGAGGCAGGGCTTTTAGCGTGCGCCTGAAGGGTTGTCTTTCTCTTTTATACCTTTACAGACAGTGGGAATTGTGTTACCATTGTGATAGATATCACAAAGTTGGGGGCGGAGATATGCTTCAGATATCTGTTTGTGTGGGGAGTGCGTGTCATTTAAAGGGGTCGTCAGAAGTAATTAGAATTCTCAGGGATCTTATCGCTAACTATGGTTTGGAAGAGCAGGTGAGTTTGGAAGGATCTTTTTGTCAAGATCACTGTACAGAGGGTGTGGTTGTACGTGTGGGTGATGAACTGATTACCGGGGTACGCCGCGACCAGGTCTTTCAGTTGTTCCGGGAGAAGGTTCTAAGGGGATGTCAATAATGAGCGTAATCACAACTAGGGTGGCGGATTGCCGTGATTGTCATCGCTGCCTGCGCCACTGTCCAGTAAAGGCAATTTCTTTTCGCTCAGGTCAGGCACAAATTATTGCTGAACGGTGCATTGCTTGCGGAAAATGCACATTGGTTTGTCCCCAACAGGCAAAAGTTATCCATACTGATCTTCCAAAAGTCCGCTCTTTGTTGGCAAAAGGCAAACGGATTGCACTTAGTGTGGCGCCGTCTTTTGCAGCTGCCTTTCCGGACCCGGTGGTAGATTGTTTTTCTTCCATGGCCCGGGCACTTGGATTCACCTGGGTCGAAGAGACGGCGATAGGGGCTCAGGTAGTAGCCAGAGAATATAAGGCCCTCTTAGAAGATCGTGTGGAGCCTCTTATTTCCGACTGTTGCCCAGCGGTTGTCAATTTGATAGAAAAGCACTTCCCAGAGCTAATTTCTTGTTTGGCCCCCAGTATGTCTCCGATGGCTGCCCACGGCTTGATGCTAAAGGATAAATATGGGTATGATATTAAAGTTATATTTGTCGGTCCTTGCACAGCCAAAATCGATGAGGCTCGCCGGCCCGAAGTGGCGAGGTTAGTGGATGGAGTAATAACATTCTCTGAACTTCAAAGTTTGTTTGAAGAAGCAGGAGTAGAGCCGGATAAGGTTCAGGACAATGTTAAAGAAGGTGCCGGCCTAGCAGCTCGTTCCTTCCCGATAGGTGGGGGAGTATTGCAAGCAGCCGGTATTGCCAGCCATTTAGGTAGCCGAGTGTTGGCTGTAAGCGGTTTTGAGGAATGTCTGGCTACCTTTCGTGATCTAGCTTCTGGTAAGATTAAACCGCGGTTTGTAGAAGCAATGGTCTGCTCCGGCGGTTGTGTCGGAGGTCCAGTTATGCCCAGGGGTGTAAGCGCTGCTGCTAACCGGTTAAAGGTGACAGCGTATTGTGACCGAGCCAATCGGAGCCAAGCCGAGTGGGAACCATCCCAGGAGCTAGTAACGGATCCTCGCCTAAAACGTTATTTTGCCGATCGGGGTCAGCAGTTACCAGAGCCTACAGCAGAGGACATTGCGGCTATTTTGGCCCGAACCGGAAAAACACATCCAGCCGATGAGGCTAACTGCGGCGGTTGTGGTTACAATTCTTGCCGGGAGAAAGCTTATGCGGTGTATCGAGGATGGGCTGAGGAGGAAATGTGCATACCATTTATGAAGTCCAAGCTATCGTCCTTATCGGGGGCGATTGTAAACTCTACTTCTAGCGCTGTTGTTGTTACCGACTCTACCTTAGTGATCCAAGAATTTAACCCCCGGGCGCTAAGTTTATTTTCTTTGGATAGTGATAACGTAGTTGGCCAGCCGCTAGCTAAGTTTATCGATCCAGTGGATTTTGCCACAGCCTGGTACGACCAGCAGAGTATTGTCGACAAAAGAGTGGTCTACCCGGATCGGGGCTTAGTGACCTTACAGACCATACTTCCAATCAAAGATTACGACCTAATCGTAGGCATTATAAATGATATTTCTGATCAAGAAAAGGATAAGCAAGAGGCTGCGCAGATGAAACACGAAGCACTTGTACGAGCCGATCAGGTTATTATGCGACAAATGAAGGTAGCCCAGGAGATAGCGAGTCTTCTAGGTGAGACCACTGCCGATACGAAAGCAATCCTACGCGAACTTATTGAGTTGGCTCAAGCCAAGGGGGACAAAGGCGATGCGCTTGGTAGCTGACGTTGCCCAGGGGAGTCTAGCTAAAGCTGGTGAGGAGCTGTGTGGAGACAAAGTGGAGGTTATAAAAACCGCTGAGAGGACTACAGTGGTACTGTCTGATGGCCTCGGTAGCGGTGTCAAAGCCAACATTTTAGCCACATTAACTACCAAAATTGCTGCTGGGCTTCTCGAACGGGAAACGCCATTGGAGGAGGTTATCGACACCATTGCCCACACCCTGCCTGTTTGCCGCGAGCGTCAAATAGCTTATTCTACACTAGCTACTCTTCAAATTAAACCATCTGGTTTAGCTCGAGTTGTACTATTAGATAGTCCTCCGGTGTTCCTTTATCGAGGCGGAAAAGTGATGCTTTTTCCCACGGAACCGAAAGTTGTAGCCGGGCGCGACATAGAAGAGGGTGAACTGGAACTGATAGACGGCGATTTTCTTTTTATGATAAGTGACGGTGTACTTCATGCTGGTATTGGTGGCATATTGCCACTTGGACTAGGACAAGAGGGCGTAATTACTCATCTTGAGTTGTTGCTAAAGGAGAAACTGGACCCGAAACAAGTTGTGCAGCGGTTTCTCGACCTTTGTGGCGCATACTATACCATGTCCCCTGGCGACGATACAACAGCTGTAGCGATACGTACTAGACCGCCGCGAAATATGGTTATGTTTACCGGGCCCCCACGGACGCCAGCACTAGATAAGGTTGCTGTTCAGAAACTAATGGACTATCCTGGTACTAAGGTTGTATGCGGGGGGACAACAGCAAAAATTGTGGCGCGAGAGCTTGGCCAGGAACTAAGAGTTAATCTGCAATACGATGATCCGGAGATCCCTCCTTGTGGTAGTATTTCTGGTATTGATTTGGTTACGGAGGGTATGCTTACATTAAACAGGGTACTAACCTACTTGACGGAGAACAATATTCCTGATCGAAATGACGGTGCTACTCGTGTGGCCAAGTTTCTATTGGAAGCAGATGAGATAAAGATTGTTACCGGATTAGCGATCAATCCGGCTCATCAAAATCCTGATTTACCGTCAGGACTAAACCTTAGAGCCAGTACAGTAAGACAATTAGCTAACATGTTAACCGAGAAGGGCAAGAAAGTGGACGTTGAATGGTTATGAAAAAGCCAGGACTTTGTTTAGAAAGTGTTTTACAATGCTGGTTGCCAATGGTATGATAATAGTAGACAATTGGGGTATTAGAGTTTTTTCGATGGCAAACTTGACATTATTGGAAGTTAAGGTTAACTTTAGTACAATGTAAAATTGATCAAGGGGGCCAACGCAATATGAGGGATTATAAAGAGGCTCATGTTCCTATGGTCGTGATTAAGCGTTTGCCCAAGTATTACCGCTACTTGGGGGAATTAGTGGAGCGCAAGGTAGAACGCGTATCTTCCCAGACCTTGGCCGATATGATGGGGATTTCGGCTTCTCAGCTCCGGCAGGATTTGAATCATTTTGGTGAATTTGGCCAACAAGGATACGGGTATCGGGTTCAGGATTTATATTTAGAAATTGGTCGGATTATTGGCTTGGAAAAAGAGTATAATATGGTAATAGTTGGTGCTGGTAATTTAGGACAGGCTTTAGCTAATTATCCCAATTTTAGCAAGCGCGGCTTCTTATTAAAAGGTGTATTTGATGTTAATCCGAAACTTATAGGACTGCGGCTGCGCGAAAACGAAATCATGGACATTGATCGTCTAGAAGAATTTATTAAGACCGAAAACATTGTAATTGGCATCATTGCGGTTCCCAAGGAGGCTGCCCAGGAGGTGGCCGACATGATGGTTAAGGCTGGTATTAAAGCCATCTGGAATTTTGCCCCGGTGGATATCAAAGTACCACCAGGAGTGATGCTAGATAACGAACACCTGGCAGACCGGTTAATGGTACTGTCTTTCCGCCTTAAAGAACTAGGTTACGAGGAAGAAGAAGATTAATAAGTGCCAGCCGATTTAGAAAAACAGGCCTTGAAGTAGCGAAAGCTGCCGGGCCTGTTTGTGCAAACTGGGATTTGTAAGGGGGAAATGTTGTTGGAACAATTGTGGATTGAAGAAGGGCTAACTTTTGACGACGTACTGCTGGAACCAGGCCATTCGGATATATTGCCTCAGGAAGCCAAGCTTAGCACAGTGTTCACTAGGTCGATCCGCTTAAACATTCCGCTGGTTAGTTCGGCGATGGATACTGTGACCGAAGCTAGGCTGGCTATTGCTCTGGCACGCGAAGGTGGTATTGGCGTTATTCATAAGAATATGTCCATAGCTCGGCAGGCAGAGGAAGTGGACAAGGTCAAGCGGTCGGAAAGCGGTATTATTGTCGACCCTATCTATCTGTCGCCTGAACACCGGGTGTCAGCAGCTTTGGAGATTATGGAACGTTATCACATATCAGGAGTTCCTATAATCGATCCCGAAGGACATTTGGTGGGCATTATCACTAACCGTGATTTGAGATTTGAAGAAGACTTTACCCGCCTTATTAGCGAAGTAATGACTAAGGATAATTTGATCACTGGCCCAGTGGGCACAACGTTAGAACGGGCTAAAGAGTTATTAAAGGAACACAAAATCGAGAAATTACCTCTGGTGGACGAGCATAACCGCCTCAAGGGCCTGATTACTATTAAGGATATCGAAAAGGCCAAGCAGTATCCCAATGCGTCCAAGGACGATATGGGTCGGCTTAGAGTGGGAGCAGCTGTGGGCATTGCTGACGACACCGTTAGACGAGCTCAGGCGCTAGTTAAAGCTGGAGTGGATGTGTTGGTGGTGGACACCGCCCACGGTCATTCTCGCAACGTGCTAGAAATGGTGAACCGACTAAAGAGCGAGTTTAGCGAGCTGGAGATTGTAGCCGGAAACGTCGCCACTGAAGCTGGAACAGCCGATCTGATTGCTGCCGGTGCTGATGCAGTAAAGGTGGGTGTAGGCCCAGGCTCTATTTGCACTACGCGGGTGGTTGCCGGTATTGGTGTTCCTCAAATTACGGCTATCGCTAATGCTAGTAAAGCAGCTCGTAAACATGGTATTCCTATTATTGCTGATGGTGGCGTCAAGTTTTCCGGTGATATCATAAAGGCTTTGGCGGCGGGAGCATCATCGGTTATGATAGGTAATTTATTTGCCGGTACCGAAGAGAGTCCTGGAGAAACTATCATCTACCAGGGGCGTAGTTACAAAGTATATCGCGGTATGGGGTCACTGGGGGCGATGAAAGAAGGTAGCTCAGATAGATATTTTCAGGATAACATGGAAAAACTAGTACCAGAAGGTATTGAGGGACGGATTCCCTATAAAGGTTCATTAGCTGATACTGTCTATCAATTGGTAGGAGGATTACGTGCCGGAATGGGTTATGTGGGAGCTGCTAACTTGACTGAACTTAGGACGAAAGCACGTTTTATCAAGGTTACAGCGGCGGGACTGAGGGAAAACCATCCACACGATGTTATCATAACTAAAGAAGCCCCGAACTACAGTGCAGATCGCTAATAAACGGATAATTTTACCGGTAGCCAGCAGCTTGTACCGGCAGGAAATATTGCCGGCAGGTCGAATATAATAAATATAAGCTTAAGTGAGTAGATGTGAGGTCCAAGAACACTTAAGGAGTGAGGACCTATGATTTGGCTACCCCAAAGAATTGTAAATACAAGAGAGCCAACGCAGTTGGCCGTCGTCTGCCGTAATTTTGCAGATGTGGTCAATGCGCTGGCTTTTTTATTTATTATTTGTGGACGGCCATTCTGGTGCAAGGCACCAGTTGCTCCGTAAAATAGAAGGAGGTGCTGCATGGTGAGGTGCACTGTAATTGAGACTAGTGGTCTTAGGCAGGGAATTTGCGATTTGTGTGATCATCATTGCGAACGCGATGTAGAGGGTATGGGGCGCAGATTCCCGTGTGACCAAGAATCGTCTGATGGTTGTGCTTTTTACCAGCGGGCCTACTACATTAAACCTTTGGAACCCCATCTTGGCCGAATTGGCTGGGCTAAGAGCGTCAGCTAAAGAAGGCAAAATTTTACAATACCTTGACGTTGTAAGGATGGTAAAAAATTAGCTGGACATAGTTCATTCGTCCGCTGGCTGTGCTATACTAAGACCGAAACTGTCGGATTCTACAGTACCGACAAGGAGGTTTTAGTAATGAGAATTGAAGTAGTTGCCGATTACGAAACTTTAAGTAAGAGAGCAGCCCAAATTGTATTAGAAATGTTAACCGAGAGGCCGGATGCCGTATTGGCTCTGCCCACCGGAAATACCCCTATTGGGCTGTATAAAGAACTGGTAAAGGCTTATCGCGAAGGCCAACAAGATTTTTCCAAGTTAAAGGCCTTTGCCTTAGATGAATATGCTAGTGTGCCACCGGAGGATGAACACAGTTTCGGCTTCTTTTTGCGCCACCACTTTATTGATCAAGTGGGCATGGGTGACCGTTTTGACCATCTTCATGGCAATGCCCCTGATCTTACGATGGAATGCAGCCGTTATGAACAGGCCATTTTAGCCAGCGGTGGTCTCGATTTGGCTATCTTAGGACTTGGAGTAAATGGACATATTGCCTTTAATGAACCGGGTACTCCTTTTGATAGCCGGGCTCATGTGGTGAACCTAGCGGCTAGTACTCGTGATGCTAACGCTGGCTATTTCCCGGATGGTTTTCGTATTCCCGACAAGGGAGTAACAATGGGTATTGGTACAGTGCTTCAAGCAAATCAGATTTTAGTCATGGCCAGCGGAAAGAGCAAAGCGCCGATAGTAGCACGTATTATTACCACCGACCCCACGGTAGATATTCCCGCTTCGGCCCTTAAGAACCATCCTAATGTGCTGTTTCTCCTCGATGAAGAAGCGGCCAGTGAATGGAAGATGGTTTGAAACTTAAGAATTAAAGAGTTTTCGGGTAAGCATCAGCGGCAATTCAAGAGTAAGCTTTTCATAAAGCAGTTGCCGCTGATGTTTTTGCATTTCGCTATACTTTTGGAAGGATAACGCTACCAGAATGTAGAAGAGTTACCTTGGGAAGTTGTGGGAAGAGGGGCAAGGGTAAAGCGAAAAACTATTCAGTATGTACTAGTTATTGTCTCTAATGTTTAGGAGGCTTAAGAATTAATTTTATAAGGAAAGAAGGGGAAGTAATGAAAGCGCTTTTAAAAAGAATTGTGGCTGGGATCCTATTACTAGCTTTATTAGTAGTCTCTGGTTGCTCACTCCAGACCCCAGAAATTAAAGATTATGTAATCGTGCAGGATCAACTTGGAAGGGAGGTAAAAGTGCCAGCAGAGGTAAAGAGCATTGTCTCTACGTGGTACATTGGCACTTCTTTACTGTTGTCGCTGGGCGCAGGGGATAGGCTAGTTGCAGTAGAACAACAAGCTGATAAGCGGCCGTTATATCCACAGGTTGCACCTGAGTTAGTAAAGTTGCCTGAGATTGGTACAGCTAAGACTATGAATCTAGAGGAAGTGGTGAAACTTAAGCCAGATCTTGTGGTAGTCCCAACCCGGATGGAAGACTACGTAAAACAGCTAGAACAACAAAACATTACAGTGATCGCAGTTGAACCAGAGGATCTAGAATCGTTGCCTGCTGCTATTACTATTGTAGGCAATGCTATTGGTGAAACAGAGCGGGCTCAGAAATTAGTGGACTATTACTGGGATAAGGTAGACCACGCACAAAGCGTGGCCGCCCAGTCTAAAGATCAACCTAAGGTATATATGGGCGGAAGCGATAGTGTTTTACGTACTTGTTCAAACCAAATGTTCCAACACACCATGATGGAGCTGGCAGGGGGTAAGAACGTAGCCGCAGAATTGAACCAGGGCTACTGGACTGACATTTCGTATGAGCAGCTTATAGCCTGGAACCCAGAAGTAATCTTTACTGTCCGAGATGCCAACTATACAAAAGCAGATTTAGTAGAAGATCCTAAGTGGCAGGTATTAACTGCTGTAAAAAGCGGTCAGATTTATACCTTTCCTTCCGCGCTTGAACCTTGGGATTATCCCATTCCAGCCACCGTTTTAGGATTAATGTGGATGACCCACTTACTTCATCCGGAAGCATACGATCAAGCAGAATTCCATAACGACGTAGTGTATTTTTACCAAGAGTTTTATGGAATTAAAACAACGCCAACTGAATTAGGGCTATAGCATTTTAGTTCATGCTACGATTGAAAAGAGGCGGGAGCAGTGGGTGTCTATAGAAAAATGGCTAGGAAAGATTCTAACAAACAACTACTGAGGATATTGTTAGGATTGGTTGCGCCTGTTTTCACCTTAGCATTATCTGCAATGAGCGGTCGTTACCATATATCTTTCAGTTCCCTTATTAAGCAGCTGCTAGGGGGAGCTAGTCAACCAGATCAGGAAATTCAGCTAATCTTACTATATGGACGGTTGCCCCGCTCTTTGTTGGCGTTAATTACGGGAGGGTCCCTATCGGTTGCAGGTCTCATACTACAGGGGACTTTCCAGAATCCATTGGTTTCACCGGACATTATTGGAGTTACAGCGGGAGCATCGTTTGGGGCAGCCCTGGCAATTGTAGCGTGGGATCTCACCTTGGTCGGTGTTCAGTTTTGGGCTTTTGCTTGTGGTTTAATTGCTACTATAGCAGCTTTTCTTCTTGCTCGAGCTACCGGGCAAAGAAGTACTGCCAACTTGGTCCTGGCTGGAATTATTGTCAATGCCTTATGTTCAGCTGGAGTATCTCTCTTAAAATATGTAGCCGACCCTTTTCAAAAATTGCCTTCTTTGGAGTTTTGGCTTATGGGTGGGTTTTACACTTCCACTTGGGAAGACCTGGGTTCGGTTATACTGCCGCTTAGTTTAGGAATAGGTACTATTTGGTTATTGCGCTGGCAACTCAATTTGTTGGCGCAAGGGGAAGAAGTAGCTTTGTCCTTAGGTAGTAACGTATCGCGGGTGCGCTTTACATTAGTTATGGCAGCTGCGATTCTAGTTGCAGCGGGGGTGTCGGTGGCAGGAATGGTAGGTTGGATCGGCTTGGTAGGCCCTCACATTGTGCGCCTCTTGGTAGGCAACGATTACAGTAAGAATTTACTGCTGTCGTTTTCCATTGGTGGCTCCTTACTGCTTCTGGCAGATATCTTAGCCCGAACGATAACGTCTGCTGAGATACCTATTAGTATTGTAACAGCATTAGTAGGGGCCCCGTGTTTAGCCTATCTGTTAAGAAAGGCAGGGCGAGGATTTTGGCTATAAAAATTAAAAAGTCAGCTACAAAATATAAAGAAAGATTACCCGCTCTACATGCGGAAAGGGTTAACGTTAAATTAGGTGGCAAGCTTATCTTAGAGAACGTTTCTTTTACTATCGAACGAGGTACCTTGGCAATACTACTTGGCGCCAACGGTGCAGGAAAAACTTCTTTATTGCGTACCCTAGATGGTCTCATTAACCCTGCTTACGGCAGTATAAGCTTGCTTGGCCGAGACTTGTCTACGCTCAACCGACGAGAACTAGCCCAGCTGGTGGCATATGTGCCTCAGCGGATACAGGGTGCTTTTTCCTACTCCGTACTCCAACTGGTGGTCATGGGGTGTAGTCCGTATCTTTCCCCGTTTTCTATTCCCCAAAGATCGGATTATGAAGTGGCGAAGGATGCCTTAGCTGAAGTAGGTATAGCGCATTTATCAGAACGTGATTTTACCACTTTAAGTGGTGGTGAACAGCAGCTTGCATTGCTGGCTAGGGCTTTGACCCAAAAGGCACCGCTAATGCTTCTGGATGAGCCTACCAGCCATTTGGATTATGCTAATCAGCACCATATTCTCACTACAGTGCAGAGTCTCACTCGTAAGAAAGGGATTACTTGTCTCATGGCCCTACACGACCCTAACCTTGCATTGCAATATGGAGATAAGCTGTTAGTCCTAAACGGGAACAGACTGCTAGGGCAAATTGACAGTAACAACAAACATTTTTATACCGAGGCGCAAAAGCTTTTGCAGGCTATCTATGAAACGGATTTACGGGTTTATAGGTTCCAAAAAAGGCCGATAGTGGTTAACGGATAGAATGGGGGAAATAACGATTATGCAGGGACAAATTTTGGAACAGGGACTCTTAGCTGTGGCGACTTGCATCGAGACTAACAACATGAACCTAGCCAAAGCAGGGCAAAAGAGAATTTTCTTGCCGGATAGGCAAGAGGGTACGCTAGGAGAGGCCTGGTTGGATGTTGCTATTGAAGAGCTTCTAACGACCAGTTACAGTGGGAGTTTCACCGTTCAGCGAATTTCTGGTCCTGCAGGTAGCTGGGCCCGGGTTATGTTAGAGGTATATGGCCCTAAGAAAGAATTGATTATTTTAGGTGGAGGACATATAGCTAAGTGGCTCGCCAAGTTAGGGAAATTCTTGGATTATCAGGTGACGGTGGTGGATAATAGACCAGAATATGCGACAGCGGATCGTTTCGGTGACGATACAAGAGTAATCTGTTGTCCCTATTCTAATCTAAACGAACATATTACTTTTGGCAATCATACCAGCGTAGTGGTTGCTACCCATGGTCATCAGTATGATTTGGTTTGTCTAGACATAGTCCTACGATATAACTTACCCTATGTGGGGGCCGTGGGTAGTCGCCGTAAGCAGGCTTTAGTTAAAGAACGTCTCGCTAGCTCAGGGCTATCATTAGAGAAAATACTTAAGTTGCACCTACCAGCGGGCCTGGATATTGGTGCCGAAACTCCAGCGGAAATTGCTCTTAGTATTGCCGCTGAACTTTCAGCCAAACAGCGTCAAGGGAGTGGAGTTTCTTTAAGTGAATTGGTGAGTAGCAACCAGGTCAACAATCATAAGAAACGCGTACTTGTAGGCGAAGCTCCTGACATAGATTTGCTTCAACAGGCGGTTCTTTATGGACAAAAAACAAAGTTAGGAGCTTTAGCTACTGTGGTTAAAGCTGGTTTTTCGACACCGCGTAAAGCAGGAGCTAAGATGCTAGTGACAAAAGATGGCGCTACTGTTGGTACCATTGGTGGTGGATTAGTAGAAGCTGCCGTCAAAGAAGAAGCAGAATATGTTATGACAAAACAGGTTCCTTGTCTTCGGGAGTTTTCCCTCAGGCCTACCCCAGAGCAAAATCTTATGGTTTGCGGCGGAGATATGGAGGTATTTGTGGAACCTTTGGTTTTTGTTGCATCCTTGTTAACCAAGGAGGATTTAACCCATGCAAAATTATCCTGAACGTTGGGCTGTAGTAAGAGGAGCTGGTGACCTAGGTACCGGTGTAGCATATTCTTTGCTTCAAGCAGGGTTTAGGGTAATTACCACTGAAGTGGCTCAGCCTTTAGTGGTGCGTAGGACAGTAGCTTTTGCTGAAGCTGTTTATAGTGGTAGCATAAAAGTACAAGGTATTATTGCACAAGCTGTGAAAAATTGTACAGAGGCGCGCAGATTAGTGAGTCAAGGAATTGTCCCGGTAGTGGTGGATCCCGAAGGTAATATCTTAGCGCATGTTAAACCAATGGTGGTAGTTGATGCCATTATGGCCAAGAAAAACACAGGTACTGCTATAACCGACGCACCGGTGGTAATTGGGTTGGGACCAGGTCTAGTAGCAGGAAAGGATGTGCATGCTGTAATAGAAACGTGCCGCGGGCCTTATCTGGGTAACATTATTTATGAAGGAGCAGCCCTTCCTAATTCAGGTACACCAGGTGCTATTGAGGGCCGTACCTGGGAACGTTTGCTCAAGGCACCTGTTGCCGGTGTAGTGTCGACCGGAGCAAAGATAGGGGATATGGTGAAAAAGGATGATACCGTTGCTTATGTAGGTACGGTACCAGTGCTGTCTAAGCTCGATGGTGTGCTAAGAGGTATGGTTCATTCGGGACTTTATGTGGAAGCGGGTACTAAAATCGGTGATGTTGATCCTAGAGGTGACGAGAGTCTTTGTTATAGAATATCGGATAAGGCGCTTAAAGTGGGCGAGAGTGCAACCAGGGCCGCCTTACAGTTACTTAAAGAAGGGATATAAAAAATAAATTGGAGAAATGAAACTATGGCCATTACACTAAGGGATGCATTAGACTTAAATAGCAATGACGTCATTTCCCTGGTAGGAGGTGGGGGAAAGACAACCCTGCTTTATTGGTTAGCGCAAGAACTGCATCAACAAGGAGTTATTCTCACTACTACTACCAAAATGAAACATCCTCTTGATGCAGTTCCCCTAGTTTTGTGGGAAAACCAGCATCAAGTTCAAGAAGAATTAAAGATGTTGTTACCACAGAAAACGCCATTAGTAGCTAACTGTTTGCTTCCTGAGCAAAAGGTGCAAGGACTTAGTTTGAAGCAGGTTCAAAAGTTAACAGGACTAAAGCTAGCTGAAACTCTAGTGATAGAAGCTGATGGTGCTAAGGGTTGTTCCCTAAAAGGTTATCGCAATTTTGAGCCGGTATTAACCCCGCTAACCTCACTGCTTATACAGGTAGTGGGTGCGGATGTTATCGGAAAGCAGCTTAACAGCATGTGGGTGCACGGCGCAAAGCAAGTAGCTGCCCATACGGGAGTTCAACTAGGTGATCGTTTGGACGTGAATGCTGTTGCCCAAGCGCTTCTTTATCCTTACGCAAGATGGCAGGACTGCTTAATCGGGGCACGCAGAGTTGTAGTTATTAACAAAGTAGATACCATGCGAGATATGATATCGGTTAAGCTCCTGGCTACACGGCTGTTAGAAAGTGGCCGTGTGAGTAAAGTATTATTAACCTCAGCATATTGTGGTCAGGTTTTGCAGACCTACTCAAGAAATAATGTGTTCTAATAGTGTCAGCTTCACAAGACTAATATGACTACGACTTATCATTAATAAAATGAATATACTTTTGAGCAAGGGTTGTCCAGATGATTTCATAGGACCAGCCCTTATTTTGCTATCTGCGGTAGAGGGTGTGCTCAGATTTTTATACGATGAATTTTAGAATACAAACCTCTCTCTTGGTCACAATAAATTGGTGAAAACATTTTGCTAAAAGTTACTAACATCCTCTTCACAAACAAAACATTGTGCTGTATAATAAAGTCAAGACAAAGGTCAAAGATAGTCAAACAGGGTGATAACCATGTGGTCGTTAGCTGATGAGATGGAAAGATGGATTAAGAGTTTACTCGAGGAGGCAGACGAAAGCTTCATTGAGCTTAGGCGTAGTGAACTGGCTAATCATTTTTCCTGTGTGCCTTCACAGGTTACTTACGTGCTTGCTACTCGCTTTGTGCCGGAACGGGGCTACCGAGTGGTGAGTAGGCGCGGTGCTGGAGGCTTTATTCGTATTGAGAGACTGGTCGATGACAAGGTTTTAAGCGAGCTTGCAGAACTTGTGGGTACGACTTTGACGGCCAAGGAGGCCGCCAGGATTATTAACAACTTGTATCAAGCTGACCTGATCAATCGTCAGGCGGCCCAGCTAATTATCGCCCTGCTGTCTGATGAAGCGTTAGGGCTTTCTCGTCCGATAATTGGCAGGGTTCGAGCCAACATGCTCCGGGTATTGTTAGAAAATATTTAGAAGCCGAGAGGAGACGGAGGCGAAGACGAATGTTGTGCGATAATTGTCAGAAAGAGCAGGCCACGGTCTATGTGCGCCGCACAGTGAACAATGAAACAACAGAGGCCCATTTATGTGAACGATGTGCTCGCGAGCAAGGAGACTGGAATCTACTTATAGGGCCTTCCTTGGCATTCCCTGATTTTTCTTTGGGTAATCTTTTTGCCAGTTTAATGGATCAGCAACAGGCAGCGGTGATAACAGGGAGCAATGTTCAGTCTTGTCCCAACTGCGGCTTAACCTATAATGATTTTCGTCAGCGGGGCCGGTTAGGGTGCGCTAATTGTTATACGTCGTTTCGGCAATCTCTCGATCCACTTATTCGGCGATTGCAGGGCGGAACTCGCCACACTGGCAAGATACCCCGTCGCTATGGCAGTACTGCCCCTCTGCGCCAGGATCTAGAAAAGTTAAAACAACAACTCAAGGCTGCAGTAGCCAAAGAAGAGTTTGAACAAGCAGCCAAACTGCGCGATGAAATCAAGCTGGCTGAAGAAAGACTAGCAGGAGGGCAGTGACATGCTAGATAAAGAACAAGTCTTTACACAGGCTAAGTCGGCCTGGTTAGGTCCGGGACCGGATAATGATGTGGTGATTTCTACCCGTGTTCGCCTGGCTCGCAACCTGGCTGAACTGCCCTTCCCCTCTAAAGCCGACGGCGAAGAACTAGGCCAGGTGCTGGAGCGCTTGCGCATAGCTAGCGCCCATTTGCCGGAAGCTAAACGATACGGCTTTATGGAGCTTGATCGGCTCTCGGCAGTTCAGCGCCAGGTACTGATGGAAAAGCATTTGGTTAGTATGGAACACGTCCAGGAGCCGAAACAGCGGGCATTAATATTACGAGATGACGAAGCGGTTGGCATTATGGTTAACGAAGAGGACCATATGAGGCTACAGGTGCTTTTGCCGGGACTGGATTTACATCATGCTTGGAACCTGGCCTCTAGATTAGACAATTCCTTGGAACAACACCTTGACTATGCTTTCGCTGATGACTTAGGTTTCTTAACTTCCTGTCCCACGAACCTCGGTACGGGTCTTAGAGCATCAGTCATGCTTCACTTACCCGCACTTACTCTACTTAAACAAGCCAGCCAAGTATTTGCAACTTTGGCCCAGTTTGGTGTGGTAGTGCGTGGATTATACGGTGAAGGAACTCAAGCATTAGGTAATATATTTCAAATCTCCAATCAGTTAACTCTTAACCATTCTGAAGAGGAGTTGATCAGTAACTTAGAAGCGTTAACAAGACAAGTTATCGATCAAGAACGGGCGGCTAGAAGCCGCTTGTATGAGGAGCTCGGAAACCGGCTGCCGGATATGGTGTGGCGGGCCTACGGGATATTAACTCATGCTAGGCTGCTCACGGGTGACGAGTCCATGCGATTCATATCAGACGTACGGCTTGGGGTAAACTTAAATTTAATCGATGATATTGATATAACTAACCTAAATCGGCTGCTTATTATTACTCGTTCCGGTTTTATTCAACAGGTGGCCGGTGACGCACTAAAACCAGCAGAGCGAGATTTAAAACGAGCTGCTTTAGTGCGTGAAGAGTTTTCTATGAACAAGAAATGATTTTGGAGGTGTGATTATGTTTGCACGGTTTACGAAGCGGGCACAGCAAGTAATAATACTGGCTCAAGAGGAAGCTAAACGACTGAATTATCCTTATGTCGGGACAGAACATTTGCTCCTTGGCTTGATTCGTGAAGGTAGTGGGGTGGCTGCCCAAGCAATAAATGGGGTCGGCATCCAGCTGGATCAGGTTCGAGCCGAAGTAGAGAAGATTATCGGTTCAGGTTCAGGCAAGCCCCCAACGGGAGATGTCACTCTTACACCTCGAGCTAAGCGGGTGATTGAATTGGCGTTAGCAGAGGCTCATGGTATGGGTGTAAATTATATCGGTACCGAGCATCTTTTGTTAGGGTTGATTCGTGAAGGCGAAGGTGTGGCCGCTAGGGTACTGGGAAACTTAGGGGCTGACTTGGAAAAGATGCGGGCCCAGGTATTAAAATTGCTAGGTTCTCCTCAGCCTGGCGAAGCCAAGCGGGGCAAGGGACGCGCGTCAGCTAACCGTTCGTCTACACCAACGTTAGACGCCCTGGGACGTGATCTTACTAACTTGGCTCGTGAAGGGAAGCTGGATCCGGTTATTGGCCGGGCCAAGGAGATCGAACGGGTTATTCAGATTTTATCCCGTCGCACCAAGAACAACCCAGTAATAATTGGCGAGCCGGGTGTGGGTAAGACGGCTATTGTAGAAGGTTTGGCCCAGCATATCGCCGAAGGACGCGTACCAGAACCTCTAAAAGAAAAGCGCGTAGTGATTTTGGATTTGGCGGGAGTGGTGGCCGGAACCAAATACCGCGGTGAATTTGAGGAGCGACTAAAGCGGGTGGTGGACGAAGTTCGTCAGGCAGGTAATATAATGCTGTTTATCGATGAGCTTCATACTGTGGTAGGGGCTGGAGCCGCGGAAGGGGCTATTGACGCCAGTAACATCTTAAAGCCGGCTTTAGCCCGTGGTGAGCTTCAGTGTGTAGGGGCGACAACGTTAGAAGAGTATCGAAAATACATCGAAAAAGATGCTGCCTTAGAGCGGCGGTTTCAGCCTATTGTGGTGGGTGAGCCTACCACAGAGGAAACAGTGCAGATTTTACAAGGCCTGCGTGATCGCTATGAAGCTCACCACCGTGTAAAATATACCGACGATGCCTTAGAGGCCGCTGTACGGTTGTCTAATCGCTACATTACAGATCGGTTTTTGCCAGACAAGGCCATTGATCTAATTGATGAGGCCGGTTCCCGGGTACGTTTGGCTACTTTTGCCGCCCCGCCTGATGTTAAAGATTTAGAAGCTCAGGTGGAGGAAGTAGGCAAAGAAAAAGAAGCGGCTGTAACGGCTCAAGAATTCGAAAAAGCAGCTCGCTTAAGGGACAAAGAGCGGGAATTGCGGGAGAAACTGGAAGAGAGTCGCCAAGAATGGCTCCATGATACCGATAAATCAGGTATCCAAGTTACGGTAGACGATATAGCCGCTGTAGTGGCCAACTGGACCGGTATTCCGGTGCAACGGCTGGCAGAAGAGGAATCTGATCGCTTGCTAAAACTTGAAGATACCCTGCATCTTAGAGTTATTGGTCAGGACGAAGCGGTGGCAGCAGTAGCCAAAGCAGTGCGCCGGGCCCGCGCAGGACTAAAAGATCCGAAGCGGCCTATTGGATCCTTTATTTTCCTTGGTCCTACCGGTGTTGGTAAGACTGAGCTAGCGCGGGCGTTGGCAGAAGCTATGTTCGGCGAGGAAGAGGCCATGATCCGTCTCGATATGTCGGAGTATATGGAGCGCCATACCGTGTCACGTTTAATTGGTGCTCCTCCGGGATATGTGGGCTATGAGGAAGCAGGGCAGCTTACAGAAGCCGTACGGCGGCGTCCCTATTCAGTGGTACTGTTCGACGAGATTGAGAAAGCTCATCCTGAGGTCTTTAACGTCCTTCTGCAAGTGCTAGAAGACGGCCGACTCACCGATGGCCAGGGTCGAACGGTGGATTTCCGTAACACTATAGTGATTATGACTTCCAATGTGGGGGCCGACCTATTGCGCCGTGAGCCGACGGTAGGCTTCTTGGCTGGTGCAGGCGGAGCATACGAAGATATGAAAAGCAGGGTGCTCGATGAGCTAAAACGGACCTTCCGTCCTGAGTTTCTAAACCGGTTAGACGAAACCATTGTCTTTCACGCTCTTAGTCAAGAACATCTGTTGTCCATCGTGGATATCATGCTCAAAGAAGTGGCGTTGCGGCTTGAGGAATACGATCTAAAACTAGAAGTTAGCTCGGCAGCGAAAGAAGTGTTGGCGAATGAAGGGTTTGACCCTACTTTCGGAGCCCGTCCCTTAAGACGCGCCATTACTAGGCTGCTAGAGAATCCGCTATCCGAGGAGATGTTAGCTGGGCGCTTCACATCTGGCGACACGGTACAAGTAGATGCCGACGGGGAAAAACTAGTATTTAAGAATAATGACCCGGCTGATGAGCCTGCCGAGACCGAATAGGAAGACTTGCTCTAGGAACACAAACACATGTTTGTCCCCAGTGATTGTCCTTTCGCCTTCCTATGATCTAAAGGACAATCACTGGGCTTACATACATCGAAGAGAAGGGAGAGGGGAGATTGGCACGGGATAAGATAACTTACCGTTGCCAGGAATGTGGCTACGCGGCCCATCGTTGGTTGGGCCGCTGTCTCGATTGTGGGGCTTGGAATAGTTTTATTGAGGAAAAGACGGCTGCCCAGGCAATGCGGCTGCCAGCACCCCTGTCCGCTGCCAGGCCACAGCCCATCACCGCCATTACCGGTGAAGAGCTGGAGCGCTCAAGCACCGGTTCAGCCGAACTAGACCGTGTGCTAGGTGGTGGCATTGTACCGGCGTCCCTAGTGCTAGTAGGGGGTGACCCGGGTATCGGCAAGTCTACCTTACTCCTTTCGCTGGCGGCAGATTTAGCCCGTGCCCGTGGCCCAGTATTGTATGTATCCGGAGAAGAATCCGCCCAGCAAATACGTCTTCGGGCCGAGCGACTAGGGGCAGTAACTGAGCAGTTGCTGCTTTTTCCCGAGACCGACCTGGAGCGAGTACAGGCGGCGGTGAATGATCTTAAACCTTGCTTGTTAGTGATTGATTCCATCCAAACCGTCTCTTTGCCCACTAGTTCCTCGCCTCCGGGGAGTATTGCCCAGATAAGAGAGTGTACAGGAGCGCTACTTAATCTGGCCAAAGGCCAGGGGGTAAGCACATTTATTGTAGGACACGTTACCAAGCAAGGCTCCTTAGCCGGTCCTCGTATGCTAGAACATATGGTGGATACGGTGTTATACTTTGAAGGTGAAGGCAAAAGCGCTTATAGAATTTTGCGGGCGGTCAAAAACCGGTTTGGCTCCACCAACGAAATAGCCGTATTTACTATGGAACAAGGCGGACTTAAAGAAGTAACTAACCCGTCGCAGTTATTTTTAAGTGATCGGGACAAGCCAGTTGCTGGAGCCATGGTGGTGGCTACCACTCAGGGTACGCGGCCACTCTTGGTAGAAGTTCAGGCATTAGTTAGTCCGGCGACTTCGGGTCCGCCCCGGCGTGTGGGAAGAGGAGTGGATCTTAATCGCCTTCTTACCTTATTGGCCGTACTAGAAAAGCGGGCTGGCTTGCCACTGGCTTCATCAGATGTTTATGTAAACGTGGCTGGTGGTGTTCGCCTAGATGATCCGGCGGCAGATTTAGGTGTAGCTTTGGCTATCGCCTCTAGTTTTTGGAACCAGGCTCCGCTTTCTGGTTCCGCTGCTGCAGGTGAGATTGGTTTAACCGGTGAGATACTGAACGTATCTTACCTGCAGTCAAGACTAAAAGAATGTTTAGCATTGGGGTTTCACCAGATATTGGTGCCCCAAAGGCAGCTTAAAGACGTGCCAAAAGAGGCTAAATCCGGTATACTGGGAATAGAAACGCTGACTCAGGCATTGGCCAGAGCTTTGCCGCGCCGGTAGAGTAAGGATTGCTAGTTAGGAAGAAGGTGAGTACATGCGTCAAATAGGTGTGGTAGTAGAAGATTGTGGTGATAAGGTTAAGGTAAAAGTATGCCGGGCTACGGCCTGTAACCATTGTGGTCAGTGTCCAGAGGAAGAACGGCAGGCTCGAAGCTTACTTGAACCGTCCAAAGAAATTATAGTGGAAGCTGTAAATATTGCTCAGGCAGCGGTAGGGCAAACTGTAGAGCTTACTGCGCCTAGCTCAACCGTGCTTATGGCGGCTATGTGGGCCTACTTTGTACCCTTGGTAGCTTTTATTACCGGGGCTTTCTTAGGGCATTGGTTTGGCCCTAATATGGGTCTTAGTAGCCAAGGAGGAAGTATTGTTACGGGAGCGGTACTTCTGGCCGGATCATACTTTTTATTGCGTCTAAAAAACAAATCCTTCAAGCAAGATCAGCGATTTGTACCGCTGGTAGAGCGGGTACTATAATAATAACAAAGTTTAAGACCACGGAACGAACTTAAGCGTTCTGTGGTCTTTTTGATGCTGTTAGGGAAAGGATTGACATATACATAAATGAGCTAGGGGGGATATAATGCGTTACTTTTGGTCTAAAAAAGAGAGACCGATCAGAAAAGAACAACGAGGGTCCTCGCTTAAAAAAGTGGTGCTGGTGGGCAATCCTAATGTCGGCAAAAGTGTCTTATTTAACCGTATGACTGGGCTATACGCTGCCGTATCCAATTATCCCGGTACCACGGTAGAAGTTAGCCGCGGACGCGGCTACTTTATGGGTGAAGAGCTGGAAGTAGTGGATACCCCTGGCATGTACTCCTTGTTGTCAATTACTGCCGAGGAAAAAGTAGCACGAAAGCTCCTTTTTATGGAGCGTCCAAATGTAGTGATTCACGTAGTCGATGGCCGCCATTTAGAGCGGATGCTATCGCTTACCTTGCAGCTGTTAGAAGCCGAGTTACCTTTGATTGTGGCAGTTAATCTCATGGACGAAATGCGTCGGCTCGGTTTAAGTCTACGAGCGGATCGTCTTAGCCGTCGCTTGAAAGCACCGGTAATACTGACAGCAGCAACCCTAAACGTGGGAATTGATGAGTTAAAAAAGAAGGTGGGTGAACTTGTCTATAAAGCAGTCTAATATAACGTATCCGCCTCATATAACCCAGGGAGCGGCAAGTATTTCCCGTCTACTTAAGGGACAGTATGGTTTGTCGCGCTTGGCCATTGCTTTATTGCTGTTGCAAAATGATAGGGATATTGCGCTTTTGGTACGACAGCAGGAAGGTTTGGACCGGTGGCAAGAGATTAACTCTATAACGGAGAAGGTCACAAGTTTAAGTGCAGATCTTCCTAGTTATCTTGTTGCCCTAAGTCGCCGTCAAGCGGCTCAGGAAGTGCTACGCGGCGTAATAATCAAAGAAAGATTGCGGCAAAAGACATGGCTGGACCACTTAGGAGATCTTACCATGCGTCCGCCAGTGGGTATACCTGTATTAGTACTGGTGCTTTATTTTGCTGTGTATCGGTTCGTTGGTGTCTTTGGGGCTGGTACAGTGGTGAACTACCTTGAACGAAGCATCTTTCAAGCATATCTTAACCCGTGGGTCAATTCTTTCGTTAAGCAGCATATTCCCTGGCCGGTTATCCAGGATTTATTAGCACATGACTATGGTATTGTTACGCTAGGACTTCGTTACGCCATAGCCATTATTCTACCGATAGTAGGATGTTTTTTTCTGGTCTTTTCCATCATTGAGGATAGCGGCTACCTACCGCGATTGGCACTGTTGGTGGACCGCTTATTCAAGTTCCTTGGTCTGTCCGGCCGGGCAGTTATTCCTCTTACTTTGGGCTTTGGATGTGGTACTATGGCCATACTGGTTACGCGAACCCTGGAGACAAAAAGAGAACAGCTTATGGCTACCTTTCTGCTTGCACTGGCGATACCCTGTTCTGCCCAGCTTGGGGTGATTTTTGCGCTTTTATCTAACCGGCCGCCGGCGCTAGCAATTTGGGCTACCTTTTTGCTAACTGTGTTTTTTGTTGTAGGGAGTTTGTTGGCTAAAGTGTTGCCGGGAAAAAGCCCTGTATTTTATATGGAAGTTCCTCCTCTAAGGGTACCGCAATTGGGCAACGTGTTTACTAAGACCTTTACCCGCATGAAATGGTATTTTTTTGAGATTGTGCCCCTGTTTGTTTTCTCTAGTGTACTAATTTGGCTAGGGAAAATTACCGGCTTTTTTGATTATGTTATGCAGTATTTAGGACGGCTGGTCATTTGTTTGGGATTACCGCCGGAAGCGGGAGCGGTATTTTTGTTTGGTTTTTTTCGCCGCGATTACGGGGCGGCTGGATTGTATGATTTAGTGGCTCAGGGGGTACTTAGCACACGCCAGTTGGTAGTGACTGCAGCCACCTTGACTCTGTTTCTTCCTTGTATTGCTCAGTTTGCTGTTATGGTAAAAGAGCGGGGTTTGGCTACGGCTGTAGGCATAGCGGCGTTCATTTTCCCTTTTGCTTTTGGTGCTGGATATGTGCTAAATCTCCTGTTACAGGTGGGTAGGTTAGTGTAGTGAAAAGGAGATGACAATGTGTTTGGCTTAAGACATGGACGAAGAAGACAGTGGTATAACCATGGTCAAAAAGGTCGCCAAATTAAGACAGTGGCCGATCTTAGAGTGTGTCAACAGGCCGTTGTTAAAGCGCTAGATACCAGCTCATCTGACCACCTAAATAAATTAATGGCTCTTGGAATACTACCCGGGACCAAATTAGTCCTAGTACAGCGTTCTCCTAGCCTGGTGTTAAAGATAGGCGAGACAGTGCTAGCAGTGGATGAGGAAGTAGCTGTACTAATTGAAGTGGATTATGACGGGTAGCTCGAGTATGAAAAATGCCCGGGCAATATCCCGGGCATTTCCACCAGCGTTAACTTAAAGTGAAAGGTCCTAACGAATAAAGTTTCTTTTGTTCTTGGACTAGCACATCGTATAGGCTAATGTCCAGTATGTTGCAAAGGGCTGCTAAGTAAAAGAATAGAGTGCCAAGTTCGGTCTCCACTTGCTCTCGGCAGTCGGCGCACAGTTTGCCGTCCAAGTGGGTGGAGAGAAACTGATCAGCTTCATCGAGAGTTATGCCACTGGGTACACGTTGCTTATGTCCCTGGATTTCGACACACCCGCAGCAGGTTACACTCTTTACCACGGCTCGATTAGACCTAGCAGTAGCTTCCTGTATTTTGGATAACACGTCTAAAACACTACGATGCCTAAGTAGATACTTCCCTACAGAGTCTTGAAAATCTGCACAGATGAGATCCTTCATATCTAAGGCCCCACCCCTTCCTTGGCATCATTATAACTTTGGCTTGTTCGCCTGTCAACGCAGGGAGCA
The DNA here is from genome assembly GCA_050945275.1 of bacterium. Taxonomy (GTDB): domain Bacteria; phylum Bacillota; class DTU030; order DUMP01; family DUMP01; genus JAAYWY01. Next base: position 25,270 of record JBMNSQ010000010.1, read on the forward strand.
AATCTTTTTTGATCTAGTTTTTGATCTAGACTAATGAGGTTGGTGATGAGGATTCGGAGAGTGTAATATTTAAGTAGGCAAAGCAGCATAGAAGGACTTTCCGGGACGAGCTGAGAAGGTAGATCTCATGAAAAAGGCCCTGGATGTCTCTACCAAAGACACCCAGAGCGAAAGGAGTATAT
>JBMNSQ010000011.1:0-24652 GCA_050945275.1 bacterium
ATGTTGGCATCGTCTAAATGGAAGGATTCTGTTTTGCAGATGATATCTCGGTTCTCTGTAACTTTGCCGGTAATGCGTTGGTACAGGCGATCGTAAACTTCTGGATCCCAGTCGATGCGACCTCGCTCGTCGTGGGGATTGATGGAATAAATGGAGGCATAGCCCTTGCCTAAGGGGGCGAAGTCGGGTACGCCGCTCTCTGGTGCTTTAAAAGGCAAATACTCCCCTGGGGGCAGGGTGGTATATTTGCGGTTATATAATTGAAGCTGCTTTGCTTCTGGTATTTCTAGACGCTCACGCATCAGGGCTATGGTGGTTTCGGACATGACGATAACTGGGGTCCGAAATTGTTCTGCTAGGTTAAAGGCCCAGATGGTGTAATCGAATGATTCTTGTACGGAGGAAGGGGCCAGTACGATCATTTCGTGGTCGCCGGCGGCGCCCCAGCGCATCTGCATCACGTCGGCTTGGGTAGCAAAGTTCTCGCCCCGGCAGCGCTGAACATCGACGATAACGCACGGGGCCTCAATGGCTACGGCATATTCGATGCCTTCTTGCATGTAGTTGTAACCGGCGCTGGCGGTGGCGGTCATGGCTTTGGCTCCAGCTAAGGAGGCTCCAATGACGGCGTTGATGGAACAAAGCTCGTCTTCTCCTTGGAGAAAGACGCCCCCTACTTCGGGTAGGCGCTGGGACATGCGTTCGGAAATTTCGTTGGCTGGGGTTATGGGATAACCAGCAAAAAAATCGCAGCCGGCGGCGATGGCTCCTTCGGCTACGGCGTAGTTGCCCAGCATAAAATGAACGCCGGTCTGGACCCGCCGCTCTTTGGCGGTTGTGGTTACCATAGGGCATTCTCCTTTCTGTAATTGTTATTTCAAATTAAGCTCGGTTACTTGCTCTAGTGCTTTCAGGGTCCTGGCTTCTCCGTTTTGAAGATGCTCTAAGGTGACTGCTGCCGCTTTGTCTGCGTCCCGCTCTTTGAGGGCATCTAGGATACCTAGGTGTTCTCTGGTTACCTGCTGGACTACTTCTTGTTTGAAACCATCGGCGTTGTTCTCGGCTAGATAGCGAATTCTAAGTGACTGTTGATCTATTCGCTCTAAAATATCCCGCAGCACTTTGTTGCCTAGATACTTAAACATCAGCTCGTGAATCTCTAGATCGGAATTGATGTATGTAACAAAATCCACATGCCCTTGGACGATGCTTTCCATCTTCGTATACAGGGCACTGATCTCGGATGGATCGCAGCGCTCGGCTGCCAGCCTGGCGGCATGTGGTTCTAGCAGGCGGCGTACTTCCCAGATATCCTTTATGCTCTCGAGGCTGATGGGGGCCACCTGGGCTCCACGATTGGGCATCAGTACCACCAGCCCGGCTCCTTCTAGGCGTACCAGGGCTTCTCTCACTGGGGTGGTACTGACGCCAAACTCTTCGGCTATTTTGTCTATCTGCAGTTCCTCGCCTGGTTTGTACCTATTGGTGAGGATATCTTCCTTAAGCGTTTCGTACAGGCGCTCGCGCAGCGAAGTGAGTATTAGTCTGCGGTTCATTGACTGATCCTCCTCTCCACAGACCTTTTTCTATAAACATTATATACTATTGATCGTATCTTGTCCATATTTTCTGTTAAGATATTGCATGCCAAATAACTAACTATCAGAAAGATGTTGCCAGTTTCTTTTTTAGATCCTTATTCCCGAAAAGAAAAATATCAAAGTTTTGTTGGTCTGTATTCGCCATAATCATATAGTTTCCCTTTTATTGTACTTGATGGTGGTAGCAAAAAGCCCAGGGCTTTGCCTGGGCTTGAAATATAATTTACCTTATTTTGTTGCCGTATCATACACCGTTGTTGCCGCTTCCAGTGCTGCACTGGCCGAAGCTTTGAATCCTTGAGTATTGAGAGCAGAGGCCAGCGCCGTAAGAGCTAACATGACATTCTTGCGGTTGGAATTGAAGCCCATAAGGCCAACGCGCCAGATCTGCCCCTTGACCGGGCCAAGCCCACCACTGATTTCTAGACTAAATTTTTCTAAGAGATGTTGCCGAACAGGGGCATCTTGAACACCTTCCGGTACCTGTAAGGTAACTAAGCTTGGAAGCCGGTAACCTTCTTGGGCGAAGGGGTTTAGTCCCATAGCTTCGCATCCGGCAGTAAAAGCGTTAGCATTTAGCTCGTGACGAGCCCACCTTGCTTCTAGTCCCTCTTCAGCGATAATGCGTAAGGATTCGCGCAAGGCATAAACCATACTGATAGGAGCTGTATGATGATAGAAGCGTTCCTGCCCCCAGTAACGCTCAATCATGGTGAGATCTAGATACCAGCTAGGAACCTTTGTCTTTCTATTGTGTAATACCTCTTGAGCCTTAGCATTCATGCTAATTGGTGCTAAGCCGGGAGGGCAACTAATACATTTCTGTGTACCACTGTAAGCGGTATCAATACCCCACTCGTCTAAGAGTACCGGTGCTCCTCCAAGCGAAGTGACGCAGTCCATGGCCACTAGCGCCCCGTGCTCGTGGGCAATACGGACTATGTCGTCCACCGGCTGCAAAATCCCAGTAGACGTCTCTGCATGGACAAAGGCCAATACTTTAGCATCCGGCATCTTTTTAAAAGCTGCCTCTACCTGCTCCGGCTCAATGATCCGGCCCCATTCGCCCTGCACAACTTTTACCTCAGCCCCGGTGCGACCGGCGATATCTACCATCCGCTCGCCAAAGACACCGCAAGGAGCTACAATAGCTTTATCCCCAGGCTCTAGTAAGTTAGACAGGACTGTATCCATACCGGAGCTTCCGGTTCCGGACATGGGTAAGGTAAGCATGTTTTCTGTTTGAAAAACATAGCGCAAAAGATCTCGGGTTTCGTTCATAATTTCAATAAACTCTGGATCCAAATGCCCTAATAATGGTGTGCTCATTGCTCTGAGTACCCTTGGATCTACACCGCTGGGTCCAGCGCCAAGAAGTACCCGCTCGGTCGGTGCCAGTTCACCGTAAACCTTATTTAGCTCCAGCATCCAAAGCATCTCCTTTCAGCTAATGACACTTAACCTTCCTAAACATATTGTTCTTCTTGTAAAAGAAAATTCCTTCTCTATACGCGTTCTTTAACCCAAGTTAAAAAATCCTTCCAATTGTGAACAATCACGTCGCATTCTACATCTGTTACCTGCCCACCACGAGGTAACCACGCAGCCTTCATACCAATGTTTCGCGCTCCTTTAACATCAGTTCGGGGGTCATCGCCAATATGTACTGCCTCCTCTGGTCGCACTCCCAAGGCCGTTAGCGCTTCATGAAATATTTTCGGATTAGGTTTGGCCACCCCTATCTCATCAGAAAATATTAAATGGGAAAAGTGCTGTTTTAGCCTCAACCGTTCGAGAATTTGGCGAGCTACTGTTCCCGGCGTACGCCCAGTGTTGCAGATCAACGCTATATCGAAAGAGTCTCTTAGCTCGGCCAGCACCAGAGCCACACCGGGCACAGGCTCGGGCATTTCTTCCAGCGTCGAAGTAGTGTACGCCTCGTACAAATCGGCCACCAAACCATCAGTGGCTGTGACATTAAGTTCGTCTAGGATCCAGGTTATCTGCGCATCAGGTGGCATTTCTTTTCCTTCTTTCACCTGTAACATCATCACCTTGTTGCGGCAACGAGTTGTTACATTCTCTATCTCCTTCAAGGACAGTCTTACATTGTGCTGAAACAAGACATTAGATAGCCTAGTATTTACCACTCCTTCAATATTATTTTTGCTTTTTTCCCTAATAACAGTATTCCATAAATCAAAAGTAACCGCCTTAAGCATCCATATGCCTCCTTAGATTTAAGTTGGATTTAAGTCATAGTCATTTACCGTAAAGTTCTTCAGATTCAATATAAAACCCTTTATTCGCCTTCTTGTGGGTGAATGTTAAACATTTCGGGTATGCTAGCGCCATAAACACTTATATGGAGGTGAAAACATGACTTACATGTGCCAGTCCTGTGGCCGCCAGTCCCGTCTCCCTGACTACTGCCATGGTCAGCCAATGTCTCAACAAGTCCAATATACCTGCCCTAAATGCGGTCGCACATCCAATAATTTCGGTACCTGTTGCGGCCAACAAATGCTTCAAGGTTAAGGACAATGACACGAAAAAGGAAGGGTTCGATTAGACCCTTCCTTTTTTGTTATAATGTTATTCTTAATTACGGCGCCGTCCCAATAAACCAGACATCAACAGTAGCCGGAGCAGCTGTAAAATAGCGGATAACGTAGCCGCTACATAGGTCAAAGCCGCTGCCGATAGTACCGCCCGAGCCCCGCCAATTTCCTCACGGGCCAGCACTCCCTCTCCTTCCAGTAACGCCAATGCTCGCGAACTAGCATTAAACTCCACCGGCAACGTTACTAATTGGAAAAGTACCGCTAGGCTAAACAGTATGATGCCAAACTGTAGCATAAAGTCACTCCGAAGGAAAAAGCCGAATAGCGCCAATGGCAACCCTAACTGGGAACCAATGTTAGCCATAGGAACTAAGCTAAAACGCACACTTAAAGGAACATAATCAGTGGCATGCTGCAAAGCGTGTCCCGCTTCATGGGCAGCTACTCCTAAAGCAGCTAGTGAATTGCCGTAAAAAACCTGTCGCGACAACCTCAGCGTGCGGTTGCGCGGGTCATAATGATCGGTCAAATTTCCGGGAATTGCCTCGACTCTTACCCCTTCTACGCCTTGGCTCCGTAAAAGCGACTGCGCCACATCTGCACCAGTGAGGCCGCTTTGGGCTCGCACTTGTAAGTAGCGCTGGAAAGTGGCCTGCACCTTGACTTGAGCGTAAAGCGCAAATAAAATAGCTGGCAGCACCACAATGGCATACGGACTGTAAACATACGGGAAGAACAAAGGCGCCAACTCTCCTCTCTGTACTAGGTTCTTTCTTTCACCTTATTACAAGGCCGACCGGAAAGTCAATAGTTGCTTTTAATAGTATGCGCCTGTTTGATTGTTTTAGACTAGTTTAATGGATGGACCCGGCCTACACTTGAACTGAGGCCGGGTCCTCTTGTTGTTCTTGTTCTTCTTCTATCTCGCTGGCCACCAATTGGCAAAGCCGGTATAGCCTTAACCGAGTGGCCATTTGCCGCACTGTTAACGGACGAGCCATGGCGATCCTCCTTAGGTCTTACTACTCTACCAGTATAACCAAAAGAGGTGATATTAATCCAAATGGTCAGGATAGTCATCCTGCCTGTCCAGCCTGTCCAGAGCGGAGCGTAGGGAGCGAAGCGTAGGAAGCGAAGTGTAGGGAATGAAGCGAGCGCAAAGGCGAACTAACAATCACAGGGGCAAAATAGCTCAAAACTTATCGTTAGGTTTGGCAAAAACTACGAGCTTAGTATTTCAGCCCCGTGTACGTCGCCTTTCCGTCCTTCAAGCTAACAAATGCTATACGCGGAGCTTCATCGTCCACCGGAAGCTGTAGCCTTTGGTAGCGCACGCCATCGTCCCACGCAAACCCACTGTTAGCCGATGGGCTAAATGTCCATACCAAAGCTCCTAATCGTTTGCTGGTTTCTGTTAAGCGTCGGCGCAGCAGATCAGCTTCGGGCCGACTGGAAAAACCGTCGGAGCCAGCAAAAGGCTGCCGCTCTGTGAATATAAACACCTGTTTTTGCCCGTTAAGTCCGGCTAAATCCGTTTGTAATTGCTGCCACTGAATAGCATCTCCGTGAACTAAGGTGCCACCGGCAGCATCAAGCCGGTAGAAAACTGTCGTGCCTTCATCCCAGCGCTCAAAAGCTGCCGCGGCCTTTATAGGAATGCCCAGTGCCTGTTCCCATGCCTGCTGGGCTGATTCTGAAAGCGGCTTTAAACAAACCACGTATGCCGCCTTGTTTGTCTCGGCCGCCTCTTTCAAAGCCTCTACCCACGTTAGCTGGTCTAGCTGCTCTGGCAACGCTGCAACCACAAAGAAATTAAGCTCACCAAGAACGGGACTAGTAGTGTACTGCTTATCCGGAAACGGCTTGGGAGCAAGGCTCATATCGGTAGCAAAAGGTATAGAACTGGTCAACGCTAAATTATCAAAGTAGATAGTACCAGCATTATGCTTAGCTGCATCCGGTTCTGCTATATAGATACGTTTTAAAACGTACGGGTAGGCACCAGCAGGCAGCTTTGCCTCCACCTGTTTCCAACCTGTCCAATCCACTTGCCGAGCAAAATCAACGGTGAACTCCTGTCCATCATTATCCACTAGCAATGCCCGTAGCCAATGCCCTTGGCCATTCCCGTGGACCATAAGTGACAATTTATCAGCCTCACCGGGCAGCGCTAAACCTTGGTCAAACACTACATAAGCTGCTTTGGTTCCGCTGCCACTTGTAAAATCGTAATCCAGCCTTAGGGAGTGTTCACGGTCATACACCGGTTCTGGCAGCTCGGTCAAAGCAACGCTCCCTTTTACTTCCGTCGGAAAAGCGGCCGAAGAAATGCCAACCATTGCTTCAAAATATAGAAGCGGGATTTCATGGGTTCCCACTGTAACCAAGGCGCGAGCAGCTACTTCGCCCCACTTTGCTTCTACGGCACCGGCCTTAGCTGTAGGGCCAGCCTTAATTTTTCCATCCAGGGCTGTCCCCACTTCACCCAAGGCTCGCCAGTTAAGATCTTCAGCGCAAATAAGTGCTCTTTGACCGATACTATCGTAACCGTAGGCCGTGAACGTAGCTTCCTCATTGGGATCTAATACCAATCGCTCAGGGGCTAATTGTAAACGAACTATCGATCCGATTACTTCAATCGCCAGTTCAGCTTGAACCGAATTACAAGTGGCAATCACTTTTCCCTTGCCGGAAGAAGTGCCGGCCGTAAAAACGTTACCTTCTACAAAACCCAAACCAGCCGGTTCTACCTGCCACGAGATACTATCAGCATCTACGGCCACCGGATTATAATTGGCGTCGAAACCTTTTACTGTGAGCATCCTACTTCCTTGGGGTACTATGTTCGTATCTGCTACCGAAATTGTAAGACCGGCTAGCTTCTCCTGCGGCGCCTGGCTAAAGATAGCAATACCGTTGCCAACGGGCCGCTCTTTGATATCCGATGGTTTATTAACGATACTGGCATTTTCTTCTCCAGGTAGCCGTGCCAAGACTGTGGTAGAACCGCCACCGTCTAAGTTCAGGGCCTGGTATGCACCTAGATCAAGCAACATCGCGGCCCACTCGGCCTGGGTCAAACCGCGGCTTTCCTCTTGCCGACCATCTACCGCAGCTAAGATGAGCTGACGTCCATCACTGCTTATACCAACGGCACTACGGGGGCTATTACCCTTAACTTCATGGGTAAAAGGCACAATCTGCCCATCTTTAATAAGTACCGTACCGCCACCTAGTACCCACGCAAACTCCTGCCAGGACGGCGTAGTCGATATATCGATCTCTACCTGGCTACCAGGGGTAAGATGCAACAATAAGAATTCAGCCGCCTCTCCAGCCCCGATTAACACCCCCGACTTAGGTGGAATGGTTATGCCATTAGCAGCCGACACAAGCTCAACCACAATATTGTTTCTTATTATCGCAGCCAGACTACCCTCTGGCACTGAAGCCGGAGTAGTTTCCCCCCATCGACCGTCAAAACCGTATAACTGATTATAACTATCCCCAGGCTTATTCCACCCTACCAACGGAAAACTGGAACCATTATCGGACTTTAGTTGTCCCTCAAAGGAAAAATTGCCCACCAGAGCACCTTGATCGGACCGTAGGCCAAACACCGCTAAATCTTTGCGCAACGATGGACTCGATAGAAGCTCACCACTGGTCACCACCGGTCCCAGCGGCGTGCCAAAACCAGCACCAAAGAAAAAGTCCCCGTTAATAGCTGCTACTGCTCCCGCCCCGGCGGCCATCTCACTTAACCGCTGAGTAACGCTAAGACCTTTTTCAGGTAACAACAGATCGGTACTAACAGTGGATGTACCTAAGTCCGCCCTAAGTACAAAAACCCTGAGCCATCCGGCAGGCGTAAATTGCCAAGTAGTCTCATAGGTAACGCCTGGGGCCACCGGTTCCACTTTAGTTTCTTTGTAAATAACTTCGGTTCCCTTGGCCCACGCACAATTTCCCAACATGAGTATAATAAGAAGGGCTGCAATGAGTGACAATGATCTGTGACTATACTGCAATATTTCTCCTCCCCTGCTTGGTATGTCCAGTAGTAGATTTCTTCTCCAGTAATAGAAATTCCTACCTCTGGCCACTTCCTTTTTCATCCAATCGGGGCAGCTACTTTCTACGATATACTTCCCTAGCCCAAAAGCCAAAGGTCTCTGTTTCTTCGTTGTGGAGGGGCGAATTGATTTTGTAACTCGAGAACATTACAATGCAGTTAGAGGACTTTTAGGAAAGGTGTGACAATAATGGATGTACACAGCAAAATACAGGCCTGGCTAGACCAGTTCAATTTGGGCCTAGAAATTATTAAGACGCCAACTAATACAGCGACTGCCGAACTGGCGGCAGCCGCTTTAGGAACAGAGGTTGGCCAAATTGCCAAGTCACTTCTATTTAGGGTAGGTAATAATCAATATGTCATGGTAGTAACCGCTGGTGACGTTAAGGTAAAATCTGGCAAACTAAAAGCCATTGTCGGCAGCAAACCTAAAATGGCTAGTGCCAACGAAGTTCAGGCCGTCACCGGATACTCCGTAGGTGGAGTTTGCCCTTTTGATCTACCCACTCAAATCACGATTCTACTCGATGAAAGCTTAGCCCGATTCCCTGTTGTCTACGCCGCAGCCGGTAGCGACTATTCAGCGGTGGGCGTAACTCTAGAACAGCTCCAACAGATTACCGGCGGAACCGTGGTAAACGTAACAGAATAATGCAACCTACCTATTAGTCTAGCTCAACACTCGGATTATCCTTATCCACCCAGAACTGCCTCGTCGTAGCACCACAATGCCGCTCCAGCATTGCTGCTAGTTCTGATTGGGCGGCCTTGGCTGTTTGATCAGTTACGCCATAAAAGGCATCAATAGGGCAAAAGAGTTGACTTGTGGATGGTACCACTTTTGCCTTTTCCCCTTGTCGCCAAACCCACTTGCGCGTACGAACCTGGTTACCAGTGGCATACACTATTTCGCCCTCGTCCACAGGCTCTGAATCAGAGCTACCAAACGGTATAAACAGATCCTCCGCTGAAGCCAGCCTCAGTTCTATATCTCCGGGCAGAATCTGGCGATCATGGGCCCCCATAGGTAATAAGTACTTTAAAGATAGCACATTTACCAAGTCCACAATCTTATTAATGCTAGGGAGCTGCGCTCTTTTAGCTATTCTCTTGGCTAAGGCCTCGATAGAACTCGGAAACTTATTCGGGTTTAGGTCTAGTTTGCGAAACGCTTCTCGCCATACGGCTATATGAGGATGCTCACGCACATTAGTACCGCCGAGTTCCTGATTCAGTGTTTGTGCTTGGGCCTGTAACAATCCGGCGATGTCCTCGTCTAGCGTTTGGTTGTCTACATTTTCCGCCACTACTACCCCAAAGCAAGCCTCAGGGAAAAGCTCAAATAAGGCCGGAGCAACGATAAATTTTGACATGTGGTATCCCTCCTGGTTATTTGAACCCATCTTAACACAAAAGAGGACATTTAATCCATAAAACAAACGCGGGCCGGCACGGAGGCCGGCCCCTACGCGTGATCCCACAGGGTAAGCTTTTATATATGACAGTTATGCCTGCAGCCGGCCCCTACGCGTGAATCTGCAGAGAGTAATTGGTGAAGCGGGTCTTATTGCCCGCCTGTTTCCTAATGACCGAAAGATCCTTCGCCGGGGCTCAGAATTGACAAAAAGGACTTTTCCAGTGATCCCGGGCGTTCCCTACATCTACTTCCGTGATAACAGCGCTTGTGCTCGCGGCCGTACTTTTTCCCATACCTCTGCTACTTTAAATCGAACCTCAACCTTCTCGGCAGCCGTTTCTCGCTCCGGCAAATGAATCTTTCCTGTAGCCATAACTCGCTGCACCTCTTCATTCATACCTGGCGGTATTTCATTTACCGGGGTGGCCTGCTGACCTGAACTACCGCTAACAAAACATAACGGTGGGAATAATACGCACCACCAATTGCGTCCCTGCCCGTCCCCTAGCACTATTTTTAGTGCTCGATAGTGACCAGCTGGCAGGGTTATCTCTTCGTACGCTCGCTCAGGGAAGGAATAAATACCTATTTGGGCCTGCCCCCGATAAGGTGCGTTTGCCTGGGCTAATACTCGATTACAAACCTGTTCCACTTCTTCTAAATGAGTACCCAGCAATTGCTGAGCTTCCTGCTCGGTGGCTACCTGTTCAAATAAATGGGCCGTCTCGGCAATAACGGCATCGCGCACTTTAAGCTTTAGCGCTTGGTCGTAAGCATGATCGCTATGAGCGATAATATGAAGCCGGATCAAATCCCGCCCGGCCGGGCTAATAGCTAACGCCGGAGTATAGGATTTGCTTACCATGAATACAGCTATAACTAGTGACATCAGCACCACGAATGAACGGGCTTTCCTCGGCAAAACGATTCCTCCTTATGGCCCCGGCAGGCCAGGCCCTCGCTAGCTGGCCAGCCGGGCATAGAACTTCCGTTAGTTATTGTTGCCAATAATGGTTGTGCCTAAACAGAAGGTTACTTAATCTAGGAAATACAGAAAACCGGTCAAGGAATAAAGTCTTTGACCGGTTTGGCCCGTTTTTTATAATTGTGTAACAGATGTTGAAAATCCTATTCTAAACTCTCAAAGCGACCTTTTAGTTTCTCCGCCACTTGAGGAAGGGTGGTATATTCCAATTGATCCAAAGAGAGCCGGTGCGGTTCAAACGGTCCTAACTGCCGCAGGTAATCTGCCAGTTGAAGAGCCTTTTCACGCGTCCGGTCAAAAGACACATCGCCAAAGAAATCCTGCGGTCCAATTAAGCGCCCATTACAAAGTTGAAATCCGAGCGCCACTACCCGGGGTGGACCATCAAAACGCGTGGGACGGCTATCCTTTTCAGCCACCGGAAGCAATGGCCCATAATGCGACCCTCTCATCCAGCCAGCCACAAGCAATGGTTCGGCAAAGGCTTCCAGCGCCTCTCCTACTGCCGGAAGACCGCTCTGGCAGCGAACGATGCATACTGGGTCATCTTTGCCCACGTAGCGACCGGCCATTAGGTTTAACCTAGCCGTGCTGGTGACAGCAGCAAATTCTCCACTTTGTTTGGAACGAATATGTTTTATGCAATAGCGACTGGGAGCGCCGATAAAAACTAGCATATCATAAAGTTCTTCCGGTAACGAAAAATTGATCCTCTTATTTTCAACCAAGTCATGTACCTCAAACTCAAACCCATCATGCATCTTAGGATCAATAACTAGGCCAATAGTATTGAATGGATCAGCAAACATTTTGTACAAGGGCAAATTCCAGGCTCCAGGGTCAGTTTTATCAGCCATAAAAATAATAACCGGTTCGCTAGGGCGCTCCACAAACGTCAACTCAGCTACTCCAGGGCCAAGGCCCTTCATATTACCGGAAAAAGAATCGCTGAGTAAATCTTGGCCAGCCCCATATAGTTTTAGCTTACGGGCAACCTCTGTGCCATCCATGAAAGCATCCCAGGCCAGCTTGTGAACCTCTTCACAATCGTTACCAAGGTAGTGGGTCATAATAAGCTCTATGTCGTCACCCACGTTGGCTACGTGGAAATCCGTTAACAACCCGTGCTGCTTTGCTTGATCCAATCGCTCTTTAATGACTGCCAACATATCCGGGTGCGCCTGTACGTGCCCCACCAAACTGCCAACGTCAGCTTTGATTACACTTAAGGTAACCTCTTTTTGGGCCATCTATTTTCTCTCCCTCACTTGTTTTAAGTAAATTATATGTTCAAGTACCATTGTATATGACCATTATAACATACTTTTGGCCCAATGTGACATACTAATTGGTTATAAATTGCCCTCGCACTAAAAACTGGCTATGCATCTCACATTAAACAGTGTCTATAACCGTTCCAGCCCAAGTGATTGTCCTTAAGCGAAGCTTTGCGACCGCCATTAAGAGAACGAGACTTAGTGAGGGAAAACCGCCGATGCATGTCCCCACCTTGTAGGGTGGGCAAGTCGAGCCCCATAGGGGCGAGTTCAGAGGCGGCCCGAACAAGTCGAGTTCGATCGTTTTTTAGGTCGCGCGAAAGCGAAAGAACAATCACGGGCTGGACAATTAACGCCTCTTACACGACCCATCCCTAATTCTCTCCGTCAATCCCGTGTATCTATCTTGCACTTTATTATTGGCAATGGCCCGGGCTACCGCCCGGCGACTACCCACCAGAATAACCAGCTCTTTGCCCCGGGTAATCGCTGTATAGAGCAAATTGCGCTGCAGCATATACCAATGCTGGGTGCTAACTACCACAATACAACAGGAAAACTCACTGCCCTGAGCTTTATGAACTGTAGCGGCATAAGCTAGCATTAATTCATCCAACTCGGAGCGGGTGTACGGTACAATCAGACCATCAAAACTTACTAATATGGTATCTTCATCTACATCTTCATCTTCCCCAGCCAAGATAATGTCAACTATCCGCCCCTGGTTTCCATTAAAAATACCTTTTTCGTAGTTGTTCCGAACTGCCATAACCTTATCTCCCAGACGGTAGTAGCTGTCACCAACCTGGTATTGCTTCTTCGTGTGGCTGGGAGGGTTTATCTTTTCTTGCAAGCTCCGGTTTAAGTTCTGAACCCCAGTTATGTACTTATGCATAGGAGATAACACCTGGATATTCTCTAAACCAAAGCTCGCTACCATTTTGGCTGCCAAATCCACCACCGCCCGCGCCGTGTCCTCGGGATCTTCCAGTCTTGTAAAGTAAAAATCAGACGGTGTCGTAAGTTTTAGTCTTAACCCTTGGTTGATGCGGTGAGCATTTACCGTGATTAGGGACTGCTCCGCTTGGCGAAAAATCTGAGTCAACCGTACTGTTGGCACTATCTTACTATCAATAATATCGCTCAGCACACTGCCTGGTCCTACGCTGGGCAATTGATCCTTATCGCCGACCATGACTACCCGGCCAGACGTGGGAACAGCCTGTAAAAGCTGATAAGCCAACACAACGTCCACCATGGAAAACTCGTCCACCACCAACAAGTCCACCCGCAGTTGGTTTTCTCGGTTATAAGTAAAAGCTGGCTCGCCTTCGGCTAAAGTGTAACCTAACAAACGGTGGATGGTGCTAGCTTCCGCCCCAGTAAGATCAGTTAGCCGTTGGGCCGCCCGCCCAGTGGGTGCCGCCAATGAAACACGCACCCCCGGCTCCAGTTCCGAGAGCACCTGGATTAAGCCACTAACGATGGTGGATTTACCGGTTCCCGGACCGCCGGTAATAACCGTAACGCCGCGCTGCACAGCCTGCCTTATAGCTTGTTCTTGTGACGGGGCAAATTTTATCCCCAAAGACGCCTCGGCTTTTCTTATCGCTTCCGTTAATTTATCGGCCGCTACGGGCCTCTCATCTTGCAGCAGCCGGACAAGTTCCCTCGCTACCCCTGCTTCTGCCCGATACAGATAAGGTAACCACCAATTATTATCTTCGGCAATAACTTGTCCCGCACGCTCAGCTAGGTAGCCCAAAGCCACTTCTACCTCTTCCTCTTCCACAGGTTCATCATCATGAGACGTATTTACCAGCTTTAACGTTTCTCGTACTAGTTCCTCCAGCGGCAAATAACAATGACCAGCCCGAACAGCCCCTTGCCTCAGAGCATACAACGCTGCCGCCATGAGCCGCTCACTGGCATGGCGACGCAGACCCAATTTTTGGGCTAGCCTGTCAGCCGTCAAAAAGCCCACCCCAAAGATATCTTCGGTTAAAGAATAGGGGTTTTCTTTTAGGCGAGCAATAGCTTCGCGACCCCAGTGGCGGTGAATTTTAAGGGCCAAGCCGGTGCTGACACCATGGTGGCGCAAAAACACCATCAACCGCTCTACTTCCTTATTTTCGTCTACCGCCCGGGTAATCTTACCGGCTAGTTTTTGTCCAATCCCCGGCACCTCGGTCAGGCGTGATGGCTGTTCGGCGATAATCTTGAGAGTATCAAGACCAAAATGATCCACCAGGCGCTGAGCTAAACGTTCCCCAATCCCAGGAATTAGGCCACTGGACAAATAACCCACAATTCCCTCTTCCCCGGTGGGGACAACTTCTTCTAACACTTCGGCGGCGAACTGACGGCCATATTTAGGATGGGATACCCAATCACCATAAAAAATGTAGCTAGCACCGGGGCGCAAAGTAGCAAGATAACCGGTAACACGTACCTCGCCTTGTTCGCACTTCAGTGCTGCCACCGTAAAACCGGACGTAGCATCACGAAATATTATGCTTCTAACTTCTCCTTGTATAGAAAGTTCGGTGGGAACATCCGCTGCCTTAGCCACGGTAGCACCCCCTAGCGCAAAAATCTTAGTAGTTTACTGTACGGATCCTCCTGGGTGGTATAGCGCTGGTCAAAGCTTTCCAGCCCCAGAGTCCGCCAGATGGCACGAAAATTATTGGAGATGGTACCGGCAGCCACATGATACTTATGGCCTAAGTCCTTTTGCGTAACACCGGCAGTAAGCTCTAACCGGGCCATCGTATACTCTAGCGCAGCCAACCACGTCTGGGGCTTTTTCACCTCAGGCCTTGCCAACCGGCAAAAATCAGCCCAAATCTGAATTGCATTTTCCACTTGCAGCTTCAGATAGCCAGCATCAGCCAGGCTGTGACGCAGCTCCTCAGCCACTCGCCCGTGGGCCGGGTTGAGCCACTTAATGGCCGGCCGTTCTAAGCTCGGCTCCTCCGGTGGCAAATTCAAGGACCGGCGCAAAGTACCAATATCGTAGTGCACCTCACCGGCCTGTTTCTTGCGCTCCTCCACAAACTCAAGCTCCTTGAGCAACTCGCGCACGCGCCGCCGACCAGCCGGGCTCTGGCAATACTGCCTAGGTGTTAAACCTCTAAGTCCAGGATGCGGTGTATCTGGCCATTGGCGAAAGTATTCATCGTAATACTGCCGAAGCAATTTCTCCCTAATCTCTGGCGACAAACCTAAAACTTGGTGCGATAACTTGTTGTCACGCCTGTTCATTTCCTCCTGAGCAAAAAACTCCTCCTGTCCAACGGCGAACAAACGTGCTACCGTTGTATTTAACAGATATCCACGGTCCTTTAAGTAGGCCTGCCAGCCGCCTTTTCGACCGCGCTGCTGCCAGCGGCGAAAATCAGCTTGGGCCTGGCGCAAAATATCGTGTTTAAACATAGGAGGCACCTCAAGTGCCGCCCCCGAAGGCTGGAATAAATCGCCCACCGGCAACAGACGGCATAGCAGCACCGACCACAACGTAACATTGGCTGCCATATTAGGATCGGCAATCCAAATGCGTTCGCCCGTAAACAGGTCTTCGGCTCCAAGACCATCTTCCCTGATCTGGTATACCTCATGAAGTGAAATAGTGCTCTTCAGCCACCGCTGCAGCATCTCTCGTTCCAACGGGCCGAAAGTTTTTTGCTTTTCCCGGCAAAAGTGCTCAATTAACCTTCCACCTCGAGGGGACAAGCGGTAATCATAAATGAACCATTCAATAAAGGAGATAAAGGCTGCTTCCTCTTCCGGATCAAAAATATCCAAGGCATCCTCGGAAAAGAAAACATGAAAGGCTGCATCCATATGGGCAGCAAAAGCCTCACTCTCCGCATAGTCCACCAAAGCATCATGCAGGTCTTGAGCTACCCGTTCCAATTTAGGCCGCAGAAAGTCAAAGACAAACCTTCTATTCGAGATAGCAGGTACAAGCGTTTCTTTCTGATCGGATTGCGGCCGCCGGTTATAAGTCATGGTATCGCTTCCTTTCCCTAGGATCGGGCATCTCATCGTCATTGTACCAGTATACTATATACTTCACGAATTGCAACGGTTAATCCTGCGCAAAACGGGCTGTTAATTTTTATTGCCTGTCGGTAACAGCAAACGTAAATTCCCCTTCGGCCGCCAGCTCATTATCTACAAACGCCTGCCCCCGCCCCTTGCCAATGTTACCGCGCATTTTGGTAAGGGTTACCTCTAACCGTAATTGATCCCCCGGCACTACCGGACGGCGAAACCGGCACTTGTCGATACCTGCAAAATAGGCCAGCTTACCTTGATATTGCGGAGCACTAAGGAGTGCCACTGCCCCTGTTTGGGCCAATGCCTCCACAATTAAAACACCTGGCATCACCGGGTGTCCTGGAAAATGACCCTGGAAAAAGGCTTCATTGCTGCTGACATTTTTTAGACCAACTGCTCGCTGTCCCGGTTCTAACTCTAATATTCTGTCCACTAATAAGAACGGATAACGGTGTGGTAACACCTTAGTAATATCTATGAAGTTCAGCTTAATCAGCCTCCCTTTTATACTTTACTTTTCCCTCCCTCCCCTCATTCGCCAAAACGATAATTTCTCCTCCTCCAAAATTAAGCAGCGGGCCCAAATGTTAACTGAGCCCGCTGCTTGACATACCTGTAACTGCCTAAAAATAATAGTCTTATTACATACCAACAGCTCTAGTGCCTCGCCTGGAAACATGAGACCAATTTAGACAGTGCTGTGGTCTCTTCCCGGCCAAGGCCGCCACCACTTGCTCAGCTGCTTCTACCGCCACATGCACCTGAGCCTCTTTGGTCGAAGCCCCTAAATGCGGGGTAATAATGACATTGTCTAGGCTAAGAAGCGGGCTATCGGTGCAAGGTTCCTGGGCTAAAACATCCAGCGCTGCACCCGCCACCTGGCCATTCTTTAAGGCCTCAGCTAGCGCCTCCTCGTCAATCAATGCGCCCCGGGCCGCATTGATAAGCCTAACCCCCGGTTTCATTTTGGCCAAGGTCTCGCGGGAAATAAGACCGCGAGTATCGTCAGTAAGCGGTAAATGCAGGGTAAGAAAATCAGCCTGCTGTACAGTCTCCGCAAAAGAAGCCAGTTTTACATTAGGTATAGTAACCCTCTCTGGCGTTATATAAGGATCGTAAGCCAAAACCCGCATTCCCAAAGCTTGGGCCCGCTCGGCCACCGACGATCCTACCCGCCCTAGCCCTAGAACACCCAGTGTCTTACCCGTCAGCTCCACCCCTAAAAAGCGCTGCCGTTCCCAGCGGCCCCGGTGGAGCGTATCCATGGCCTGAGGAATATGGCGGGCCAAAGCAAACATTAAGGCAATAGTATGCTCAGCAGCCGCAATAGTATTGCCAGTAGGAGCATTAACCACTAAAATGCCCTGCTTCGAGGCCGCCGCCACATCAATATTATCCACACCTACCCCGGCACGGGCCACCACCGTTAGCTTAGGGTGAGCAGCCATAAATTCGGCTGTTACTTTAGTAGCCGAGCGCACAATTAAACCACTATAACCCCGGCAAGCAGCAATAAGTTCGGTTGTACCCAGGTTTCCGTCTATCACTTTTACTTCATGTCCTGCTCGCAAAAGCACATCAGTTGCTTCCGGCGCTACGTTATCCACAATCATGACCTTGGCCATGTCTTATGCCTCCTGAATAAATTGCATTTGGGCCCGAGCTACACCAGAACCAAGCGTCATCTTGAATCCCAGTTGTTTCAGTCCCAGTTCCAAAATTGCCAGCGCTCCAAGAATCTCCAGTTCATCCACATAACCCATATGACTCATGCGAATTACCCTGCCGGCTAATTTCCCTTTACCACCAGCTAACGAGAGTCCATAATCGCGCCCAACGACCGCCCTTAGAGCATCGGCCTTATCATCTGGAACATAGGCTGCTGTCACCGTCGGCGAGGCATATTCATCGGCTGCCACCAGCTCAAAACCCATCGCCCTAAGACCGGCACGCACGGCCCGAGCCTGACGCCAATGACGCGCCCACATTTTTTTCAAACCTTCAGCGAACATTAAATTGAGCGCTTCCTGAAGTCCAAACATAAGACTCACATTGGGTGTCCAAGGAGCAAACCCTTTTATGCCGCTTTTTCGCCAACTAGCGAGATTGAAGTAATAAGAGCGGGAAGATACCTTCTCCACTGCCTGCCACCCTTTATCGCTTACAGACAAAAAGGCTAAACCCGGCGGTAGCATAAACGCCTTTTGAGAACTGGTAGCCATAAAGTCCACCGCCCACTCATCGGTACGGATATCCATAGCCCCCATGCTGCTTACGGCATCAACTAGCAGCAGTGTCGGTGTGTCTTTGAGCATAGCTCCTAGAGCTGCCACATCGTTTACCACACCGGTAGACGTCTCATTGTGAGTCACCAGTACCGCTTGCGGTAGCGGACCTTTATTTAACACCGCTCGCACCGCTTCTATATCCACCGGTTCCCCCCAGGGAAATTCCATCCGTTTAACTTCGGTCCCGCATTGCTCGGCAATATCCGCAAACCGCTGACCAAACTGCCCTGTTATCAAGGCCAGTACTCTGTCTCCAGGATTAAGGCAGCTAGTCACAGCAGCTTCCATAGCGCCGGTGCCCGAGGAAGTAAGGATGAAAAGCTCATTCTCAGTTTGGAATACCTGCTTTACTTTTTCCACCAAAGATCGTTGCAGAGAAGCATACTCACTACCTCGGTGTCCCACCACCGGCCGCGTCATGGCTGCCGTTACTTCCGGCGGAACCGGTGTCGGCCCCGGAATGAATAAATGTTGCTTTCCCTGCATAACCATCTCTCCTTAGTCCTTACTGAAATGTAATAAAACAAAAACGCCCCTCGTCTCCTGCCAAAACAGGGACGAGAGGCGACTCCCGCGATACCACCCATATTGACGCCAGCTAAATAGCCAGTGTCCACTTTAGATACGTTAACGAGTATCAGCCGTACCGGCCTACTCAATTTCGGCCGTCCGCTTAGGGATGGATTCCAAGAACTGCTCCGCCGGCTCGCACCCACCGCCAACTCTCTTTAGAAGACAAGCTCTTGTACTTGTTCCCCGCATCGCTCCAATATTAAATCATATTTTACACCACCGACAAACGAAAAGCAAGCAAAATTCTTAGTCTGTGCTAGATTCCTTTTTCCTTAGTGGAATTTTGACATGAGTAAGCCAGCTGCCGAAAGAGCACCTCAGCTAGACTGCCTTCCGAACGGGCAATGGCACGGGCGTACTCAGTATCGAGCATGCTTTTGAACGTCTCTTCGCCTGCGCTTTCCGGAAACAGCCCGCCTTTAGGTACGGTCCGCCTTAAGCCTGACAGTACCTGCTGCCAAAAAACAGCGGCAAACTCTTGGCAGGCTTCACGCAGGGCGATTTGTTCATCAGAGTGCCCCCTCAAAGTAGCCTGTTGCTCTACGGGCTGAATCCCGGGTCCAATAATAACCATATATATCTCACCTTCTTAAACCCCATGACAATATTGTATTTAACCCCAACATAAAAGATAATTCGAGCATTAAGCGGTAACAGGATTATATCAGGATCAGATGACTGTTATCGCCGTAAATTATTGGCTACACCGAGCATTTCGTCGGCAGCAGTGATGGCCTTGGCATTGATCTCGTAGGCCCGCTGGGCAGTGATCATGCTTACCATCTCTTCCACTACCTGAACATTAGACAGCTCAATATAACCGGAAGCTAGGCTGCCACATTCTTCTCCTGGGATAAGGCCATCTTCCACAAAACCAGCCGCTTCGCTTTCCAAAAATAAATTGCGGCCAATGGCTGTTAGCCCCGCTGGATTAGGAAACCGGGCCAGGGTAATTTGATCCCCGGTAATGGATTCACCACCTAGTTCGTAAGTGATAGTACCGTCAGGAGCAATAGCAATATCTTTTGCGCCAGGAGGGATATTAATACCTGGCATGACCAAATAACCGTCAGAGGTAACTAGATCTCCATCGCCGTTTAGCTTAAAGGAACCATCACGAGTATAAGCCTGCTCCCCAGTTGGAAGCTCCACCACGAAAAACCCGTCACCTTCAATCGCTACATCTAACGGATTCTGGGTCGGCTGTAGATTGCCAGCAGAAAAGATCCTCAGGCTAGCCGCTGGCCGTACCCCGTGCCCTACTTCTAAAGCGCTGGGCGTGTAACCGCCGTAAGCGGTAGGAGTTGCCCCGCGAATGGTCTCGTACAACAAGTCCTGGAACTCTAACCGGCTTTTCTTAAAGCCACTGGTGTTAACATTAGATAAGTTATGGGATATTACGTCGATATTAAGCTGCTGGGCCAGCATACCTGAGCTGGCCGACCACAAAGCTCGCATCATGGTGTTCTCTCTCCTTTACTTAGATACTGAGTTGGAACTGTGCCTACCCTTGTTTTCCATCGTGCCCACCTGTACCGCTCCGCTGAGAACCGGGCGACCACAAAAGGTCGTCCCTATACAAAGGTCCGCAGTACACACAGTCCCATTGGTAGGGAACAGTCTCCGTGCCGTCCCGAATTGCTAAACATCTATAACTACGTTTTTATGAACCGCTTCGGTCGTTCGGCGGTTCAGGACCTCTGCATTGCAGTCCGGCCCTTAATACTACACTCTCCCAACTTCGTTAATCAGCTTGTCCAAGGTCTGATCCTGAGTTTGAATAGCTTTTTGTCCGGCTTCGTAAGTACGCATTGCCGTAATGAGATCCACCATAGCCTCCACTGGCGACAAATTAGCTTCTTCCAGTACGCCTTGCAATACTGGCGTATCGTCCGACATCAATACTTGTTGCGCTGCATACAAGTTGTCCCCCACTTTGGTCGCTGGCTGCTCCGTCGTCACCACGGCCAAATTTTCGGCTAAATTTGGATCATCGGCCAGGGCTACAGCTCCAGACCGGGTAAGCACCAAAAATCCTTCGCTGGTGGTAAGCTGCCCGGCAGCATTTACTTGAAAGGCACCATTTTTGGTATACCTTTCCCCCGCTGGAGTCTCTACCACAAAGAAGCCCTCACCTTGTAGGGCGAAATCCAGCTCCCGCCCTGTTTCTCGATAAAAACCACCGCGAGTCAAGGTTGTTACCTGGCCCACTGCCGCCCCTGTGCCTAAATAGCCAACTGGCTGTGGGCTAGACGGTAATAAGCCTCTTTCCCTCACGGCGTCATTAAACCGATACAGAAACTGGCTCGGTAACGCTGCCGTGGAAGCAACATCAGCCCGGTAACCAGCTGTAGCAGCATTTGCTAAGTTATTAGCCGCCACATCCAGGCGTACCTGCTGGGCCACCATACCGGCAGCCGATGTGTATAGCCCTCTAATCATAATCTCATCTCCTTTCTGTTTTTAAAATAGCATCTGATACCAAAGAAGACTTGCCTTTTAGCTTGTCCAGGTATTCCAGAGCCTTCCCAGTCCCTAAGGCTACTGCCGTGATTGCATTGTCCGACACATAAACTGGTATGCTGGTCTCTTTAGCCAACAGCTTATCCAAACCGTTTACTAACGCGCCCCCGCCGGTAAGAATTAAGCCTTTGTCGATAATATCGGCGGCCAGCTCTGGCGGTGTCCGCTCCAATACGCCTTTTACGCATTGGACAATTGCTTGTATGGGCTCGGCCAAAGCCTCTAAAGTCTCATCCGATGTTAAACGGATAGTCTTAGGTAGGCCGGTTACCATATCGCGCCCGCGAACATCCATACTTAGGCTATTTTTTACTGGATAAGCTGTACCGATGGATTTCTTAAGCTCCTCGGCTGTTCGCTCACCAATTAACAAATTATAAACCCGGCGGACATAACGAACGATAGCATTATCAAATTTGTCGCCAGCAATCCGAAGCGATTCCCCCAAAACAATGCCACCTAGGGAAAGAACGGCCACATCGGTAGTTCCGCCGCCAATATCTACGATCATGGTCCCGCTGGGTTCGGCAATCTGAAGACCTGCGCCCAAAGCTGCGGCCATGGGCTCTTCGATTAGATAGGTACTTCTCGCTCCGGCCTGCATAG
This sequence comes from bacterium, assembly GCA_050945275.1. Lineage (GTDB taxonomy): Bacteria > Bacillota > DTU030 > DUMP01 > DUMP01 > JAAYWY01. Next base: position 21,975 of record JBMNSQ010000011.1, read on the forward strand.
CAGCCTCCAATACTGCTCGCTTTTCCACCGTGGTTACCACCGCTGGAATACAAATCATAATACGCGGGCGCAAAAACAATCTTTGCCCGCACACTTTACTAATAAAATATTTTAACATTTTTTCAGTTATATCATAGTTGGCAATGACCCCATCACGTAAAGGTCTAATCGCTATAATATTACCCGGCGTTCTACCTAGCATACGCCAGGCCTCAGACCCAACTGCCAACAGTTTATCGCTCTGACGCTCTATGGCCACCACCGCTGGCTCCTGCAGTACAATACCTTTGCCTCGTACATAAATAATAACCATTGCCGTGCCCAAATCAATCCCAATATCTGCCCCCAAAAACATCCGGCCCTAGCCCCTTTCCCGACACTCCCTTTCTCAATTTTTTTATTTCTACACCCTTCCACAAATATCCTCCCTATTAAACACCTAAATATTTCTTCCGTGTTGCAGCCCCACCGCGCAAGTGCCGTTCCGCTTTATTTTGGTCAAGGATAAGTCTCACCTTATGTGCCAACTGAGGATTTATCCTGGGAAGTCGCTCGGCCATGTCCTTGTGAACTGTGCTTTTACTCACAGAAAATTCACGCGCCGCCTGGCGGACGGTGGCCCCAGTCTCAGCTATGTATTGACTGATCTTGAGCACCCGTTCGTAAATATGATCGCGCACGCCCGTCCTCCTCCTCTTAAGCTAGCTTGCAGTAAATGTATATGCCCAAGAGGAAAAAAGATGTCACAGCCCTACAAAAGTGCGCTTGTTTAGTCAAAAAGCCCGGCTAAAGTCACTTGACTTTAGCCGGGCATACACGCGAGATCAGTAACACTTCTTATTTCAATAGTGTCCTTCTAGAGTATCTTCTAGTTATCATCAGTTGGCTGTGCTGTTTCGTTTATCCCCTTAGGTGGCGGTAAATACAGCGCCGGATCCACTGCTGTTCCTCCCAGCCTAAGCTCTAAGTGCAGATGAGGCTGATCGGTAATCCCAGTCTGGCCCACCGTTCCAATTCGTTGCCCTTTGTCCACTGCTTGACCAACTTCCACATCTACTTGATCCAAGTGAGCATAGATACTGCTGCGCTGACCATGGTGGTCGATGGACACTAGTTTCCCCCAGATTTCATCCTGTTTAACTTCCACCACTGTTCCTGCCATCACTGCCTTAACCTCTTCTCCCAAAGAAGCATCTATATCTACTCCTGGGTGATAACGCCAGTCGGCAAAAACAGGATGTTTGCGCCAGCCAAAGGACGACGACACTTCGGCCTGCACAGGACGTGCCACATCGGCAAAAGCCTGCGCTGGTGCCATTACCGGTATCAACGCTATTTCCGGCTCCGGCCCCGGATCGGCTTCCTGATCAGTGTGCGCTGCCAGCTGATCAGGCCCAGCTGTAACTTCCCCCGTAGGTGCCGGCTGAGCTGCAGGAACTGCCGCCGGGTGAGGTGCTGGGTTATCCACCGGTACCTCTTCGGCAGAAGGCTTGTCCACCTCTTCCTGGCCTACCGACAGATCCGACCAATAAAAGTCGTCTTCTACACTCTGGTAGGAACGATTCCAATCAGTAGCTAAATAAAAGAGTCCGCCTACCGTGACTACCACCATCAGACCCAGGGAAACCCAAGCTAACCATCGTCCGCGCCACAAAGAGGTAGCTTGGCGCATTAATTTTTGTCCCCTTGTCTTGAGGTTTTGAAAAGGCTTAGTAAGACCTTTCTTTTCCATTATTTCACCCCCACTCTATTCTCTCCGGAGTGGAGGCGACATATACCTAAGATTCTGAGGGATTAATCCCGGGCGGGGGTTCGATTTCGACCCCAGTATAATAATGTTTCAAAATAGCGAAAAAATCGTGACTCTTCTTGGCCATGCCGTTGGCACCATACTGGCACAAGCCCACTCCGTGCCCTTTGCCATAAGTGGTAAAAACCACTTTTCCCCCGTCATCCAATCGCCACGTAAAGCCGGTGGAGTTTAAGCTAAGCAGACGACGCACCTCGGTACCGGCTACAATAGAACTGCCAACCTGGAGATCCTTTACGCGTCCGCCTGGAGTACGAGAGGACACTTTGAGATCCAATCCTCCACTCACAGGTACAGTTACCGGCTCACCTAATTGCTTTTCCAACTCTTGTAGCGTAAGAACAGCTTCGGCGGTAGCATGATGGCCATCATCGTCGTATTGGCAGACAACTGGTTTAAGGTAAGGTACGGCATTTCCCCATACTGCCGAGGCATCTTCCGTCCCTAGACCGCCACAGCTAGCATGATAAAGCGGATCGATAAGTTCGTGATCGTACGTAATAACCAAGCCATTAGTAGCCTTTACGGCATCAGCAATTTTTTGTTGATACGTTGGATAAGAAAAAACACCCCACCTGCGCCGTAGTTCGCCTTCTCTTAAATAAGCTTGGCAGCAACTGGGGTCGGTACAAATGTCGGCCTCCGGGTGCTTAACACAGCCACTACCGCCATAAGATTTAAGCCGCTTAAGAGCATATGTTCGCGCTGCCACCGCCTGTGCCTTGAGCGCCTCCTCCTCAAAACGCGCGGGCATCTCGCCGGCTACTACTCCTAGCAAATAATCCTCCAGCGGAATGTTCTCGATCTGACCACTATCAGCCATAAATACTTTAAGTACTAGCCCCCCTTCCACCATACCTCCTTCCTC
>JBMNSQ010000012.1:0-24323 GCA_050945275.1 bacterium
GTTGCCTAGTGGCCATCGCTTTTTCTGAATTTACTTGGGGGACATTTTGTCAGTCCAAATGAGCATGTTTTGGGGTGACATTTTCACTGTCCCTTGACAGTTTTTATCAGGCGCTTCTAGTCAATACTAGTAGCCGTTTCTGACTGGCTGCGCAGTTTCAGTATTAACTTGGCTAACTGGTCAATTTCTTTGGCATGGTATTGCTCCATTGCCGGTGATAAAGTACGCACTAATTCATTCATTTCTTGTTGCAGATTAAGCAGGCTAGTACGAGATTGTGATCCAGGCAAGTCGTTGGTTCCGGTTTGTATACTGATACCGCTAGCTGTTATAGTCACAGTTTCTCCCAGAGTTGGAATACTGGCCTTAAGATTTAATTTTGATTTCATCAATTGGGCTAGCTTCAGTAATGCTTCTTGTTCGCCATGCACCAGAAATACGTGATCTGGCATTTTATGAAAGGACTGTACCCAATTAATCAACCCTGTTTGGTCCGCGTGGGCTGAATAGGTACTAAGATTATGCATTTGGGCTTTGACAGCTATCTGTTCGCCGAATATCCGTACGCGTTTTGCTCCCTCAAGAAGTCTTCGACCTAATGTACCTTGGGCTTGATAGCCAACAAGTACTACACTGGATTCGGGCCGCCAAAGATTATGTTTCAAATGGTGTTTTATACGACCGGCATCACACATACCGCTAGCAGAGATAATAATACTGCCACTAGCTTCGGTATTTAGTCGTTTCGATTCCTCTACGGTGCAGACAAACTTGAGATTGGTAAAAGATAATGGTTTGTAACCTTGCTGCATTAGCTGCCAAGTTTCGTAATCATAGTAGCCAGGATGCTTAATAAATACTTCGGTAGCCTTAGTAGCTAAAGGACTATCCACATACGTCGTTACTTGTGGTGGTATGTTACCTTCCCGGTATAGAGAACCCAATTCATACAGTAGGTCTTGCGTTCGCTCAATGGCAAAAGCCGGGATCACTACATTGCCTCCGCGTTGTACTGTCTCATTTATGATCCTAGCCAAATGAGAACGGCGTTGCTTAGATGGTTCATGTAAACGGTCGCCATAAGTGGACTCTAATACCAAATAATTAGCGGCTTCAATAAGAGTCGGATCGCGAACGATAGGCTGACCACCATTACCTAAGTCCCCTGAAAAAACTATTTTGGTAGACTCTTCTTCTTCAGTAAGCCATATTTCAACTATGGCTGATCCCAGAATGTGACCAGCATCTCGTAACCTTATTTTAATAGACGGGCTTAAAGAAATAATTTCATCGTAATTAACACTTAGGAAATGGCTTAATGTAGCTTCCGCATCGGCGACTGTATACAGAGGTGGTTCTGTAGCTAAGCCAGCCCGAGTTCGTTTTCTATTTTTCCATTCTGCTTCCATTTCTTGAATATGACCACTGTCCGGTAACATAATTCGCGCTAGGTCAACACTTGGACGTGTAGCAATAATTTTCCCCTGAAAACCTTGTTTAATTAGTCGTGGTAATAAACCGCTGTGATCAATATGACTGTGAGTTAAAATCACATAATCTACGCTAGCAGGAGAAAAAGGAAAAGGCCTCCAGTTTTGTTTCCGAATTTTTTTCGACCCCTGAAACAATCCGCAGTCTACTAGCAAATGGCAGTCTTTAGTGCTGATAAGAAAACAGGATCCAGTAACGGTGCCAGCAGCACCAAAAAAACCTAGCTGCGCCAACATTTATCCCCCCAGTTAACTCTCGCTCCCATCGTCTAATAATGCCGTAATATGAACCATTATTCGGTCAGCCAACACTCGAGCGCTCAAACGATCCTTTGGGTCTAAGTCCTGCCATGGTACAGGTGGACCAAATTTAACTTCTGATCTGTTACCTTTTATACCTTTTATCCGGACCCCCGCTGGTATTAAGGTAGCTTGTGTACGGAGAGCTAAGACGGCGGCTCCTTGTTCTGCTGGTCCTAATTGCCCCGATTTGCTTCGGGTACCTTCAGGAAACATACCCAACACACGGCCGCTTCTTAAGATGTTAAGCGCTTGCTTAAAAGCAGCACGGTCGGGAGTATGGCGTTTAATCGGGAAAGCACCTAGTGCCCTAAAGAACCAAGCAAGTAGCGGGTTAATGAATAATTCATGTTTAGCCATAAAGCAAACAGGACGAGGACAAGCTACAGCTACTGCCGGTGGATCTAAGTTACTAACATGGTTGGCTACAACTATGACCGGCCCGTGGGCAGGAATATGTTCCTGTCCCTTAATTTGAAAGCCCACAATTAACCGCAGATAAATCCACACTATAAATTTGGTGACACTGTAAATCAAGGCTCAACTCCCCCAGCTTGCATGTGTTGTTTCTTTTGTTTAACTAAATTTACAATGGCCTGTACCACTTGGTCGGGGCTTAAATTAGTGGTATCTAAAATGTAGGCATCAGGTGCTGGTTTAAGTGGCGCCAATTGGCGACTCGAATCCTCTTGATCCCGTCTCAGCACCTCCTCCTTAACAGCATTAACGCTTTGGCTAAAACCACGTTCTGACAATTCTTTCTTTCTACGTGCTACTCGTGTAGCCAGATCGGCTGTGAGAAATATCTTAACCCCAGCCGACGGTAGGACTACTGTTCCAATGTCTCGACCGTCCATGACAATGCCCCCACGTTTAGCTAGGCGTTGAAGTTTTTTAGTAACTGTAGTTCTTACTGCTGGTAGTTTTGCTACATAGGGCACTAGGCGATTAACTTCGGGTGAGCGCAGCTTTGCTGTCACATCCTCTCCTTCGATAAAATAAGCTAGGGCACCGCCCGGTTGAATGCGAACATCTACTTCTAAAGTGGAGGCTAACTTGGCCAACGCCTCCTCTTCGTTACCCCCAATATGCATCCCAAGAGCTACTAATGCTACGGCCCGGTATAGGGCACCGGTATCAATATAAACATAGCCTAACTCGCGAGCCACCAGACGTGCAGCCGTGCTTTTACCAGAGCCAGCCGGACCGTCTATGGCCACTTGTAGTTTAGCCAAAAAATCACCTTCTTTGTTTCGATTGAAATAAAGGGTTCTTTAAGGGTTGTCCAGCCGCTTGATATAAAGAAGCAATTTCATCCTTTGTCAATGGCCGGGTTTGCCCCAATGGAAGTTGGACCAGAGATAACGGCCCTATTTTTTGTCTTATCAACCGTTTCACCGGTGCACCAATTACTTGGAACAACCGGCGTACTTCTCTCTTTCGCCCTTCAACCATAACAACCTCAAAACGGCTTCCTTTGCTCCAACCACCAACTAAAGACACTCGCAAGGCCCGTGCCGGCCCATCTTCCAACTGAACACCTGTTGTTAGTGTGCGTATCTTATCAGTCGTTGGCCGACCTTGAACCCATACTTCATAAGTTTTTGTTACACCATACCGGGGATGAGTTAGCAAATTGGCTAACGTGCCATCGTTAGTTAAAAGAAGTAAACCTTCACTATCTAGATCTAAACGTCCGACGGGAAATAGACGCTCCTTATTCGAAACCAAATCTAATACCGTAGGGCGTCCTTGAGGATCAAAGACAGTAGTAACGTAGCCAGCCGGTTTGTGTAACATTAAGTAGACTTTTTGTTTCTGTAAGTTAATTACCTGATCGTTAACGGCAATAACATCGACCATGGGATCAATCTTATGACCTAGCTCTGAAATTATAACACCATTTACCTTTACTTGTCCGTTTAGGATTAGCTGCTCTGCTCGTCGGCGCGAAGCTATGCCAGCGTGAGCAATGAACTTTTGCAGTCGTTCTCTCAATGGCCATCTCCTTTCACAATGGTAGCCAGTAACTACAGTATTTAGTTATGATAATAGGCTACATCCCTTCCGGTTTATGCATTCGAAAGATCGTCCCGGTGGTGATTAAGAGACACCAGGACGAACGAGAAAATTAACATAAAGGCTTAGCATAAATATCTGTGAGACCAGCGGCGGCAACCCGCTTTTGGATTTCATTTTCGTCAATGCTATATAGGTTCTTTTCGAGCATAGTTTGGAAAAATCCTGCCCCAGAAAAAGTGTAACTTTGATTACCGGGGCAATTGTTCATAAGATCATTAGTAATAGCGGCTATTAACATGCCAGAGCTCAACGCGAGCGGGAGAATAAGCGGCTCCTTTCCTAACGCGTAGCGAACAGCGTTATGTCCGGCTAGAAACCCAGTAACTATTGCTTCCGTATGACCCACAGCTGGTCCTTGTTTTTCACCGGCTACTAGAACGTTATCAAGCTCTGGCACTTTCAATGTATCGTCACGCCAAGACATAGCTAACAGGCGCATGGAATTTCCTTGGCCACCGGCCAAGGGATCAGAAAAACGGGCCCGTTCAAAACCAGGTACACTTCGTAATAATTGCAAGGGAAAAAATGGTGCCATCAGCTTGGCTGCTCCGGTATCCAGTAAAACAACGTTAGCCGCAAAATCTACTCGAGCATATTGTTGGCACACCTTTAACCCTAATTTTTTTGGCTGGACTAATTCAGCCGGTAATGGTACGACCACAACTCCCTCTTTAGCTAGATCTTTTTGTATAGTGGAAGACAAAGACTCAGGAACAAGTTTGCATGACCCACTCATGGCCCCGTAACTACCATCTGCTTTACGTAGTGCATACTCAGGGGCACCAGCCATTTTAACTAACGAGGTACGGGGTCCAAATCCTGGGCAGCGCTGTATGCAGAGGGCACAACCTTGGCCATAACGCCAACAATTACCGGGAGGACCTGAAGTCCCAGTGGTATCAATAAAGACGTCGCCTTTGACCGTGTCTCCATTTTCTACAATTACCCCGTGAATATATTTTTTTGTCTGCAATAGCCCAGTCACCCTACTTCGTAAAGTAATTGTCACCCCTTTTTCATCCAGTAGTTGTAGGATAAGTGGCTCTGCTTTAATAACATCATATAAACTAGCATGTTCATGCCCGGGAAAGTTTAACTGTTGATGTCGATATATGGTTTCCAAAGCTTCAAAAATTATATTTCCACCAAGAGCACAGGTTTCTAAGGCAGCGGTCATCCGGCCGTTGTTAAGCATAATTCCTCCGACCAAACCAGCGCCTAAAAGCATATCCGTCCGTTCCAACAGCACAACGTCCGCTCCAGCCTGACGAGCAGATAAGGCAGCAGCACAACCAGCCCACCCCCCACCTACAACTATCACCTTAACCATAGTTTAGCTACCCCCTCTATAAAAGATACTGAGCTTTGCATAGCGGCACTCGTTTTTGTTTGAACTCATGGCCAAGACAACTACCACACAGGCCCTCTCCACAACACATAACAGCATTTTGTGTTGTTACAAGGTCAATTTGGTGTCCTTTTTGTCTTATATCCTGTATAAGCTCCCGGCAAGCTGTTTGAAGTCCTTCAGGTCCTGCCACTACCAGAAGTACAGGCTTTATTTCCGTTAGCCAATGTTTTACTATTAGCATACCTTGCAAGCGCAAGCTAGTGACTTCCTGTACTGTAACACCTAAAGCCTCCAGGTCTTTCCTTACATAAACCATACCAGCCACTCCAGGAGCCAAGCAGGCCCAAATATGATTTTCTCCCCGAAGAAGCGTCTTGGCTGCTAGAATGAGGGGCGACTGTCCCACTCCACCAGCGACAAAGACGACCTTAGTATTATGCAATTGGGTTAACTTATGATTATTTATTAAACCACTAAAGTATGGACCGCGTATCACAAGCTCTGCTTTAGCTTGGGCTAGTAGGCGTGTTTTTGGGCCAACACTGCTCACAACAAGCCGAATCTTTGAATTCTTTATATCGACAACGCTAATGGGAACGGCAGCCAAATCCGGTGCTGTTAGCGGGCGAACAAATAACAAGGCTCCGGCCTGAGACAAGGCTGGGAGCCACTGGGCTCCTAGTTGAAATTGAAAATCAAATAAGCCAGGGGCTATCTCGTTTTTTTCCGCGAAAACTACTTCTTCTTGACGCTTGTATATTGTCCCTTGGTTAAAGCGATAATTTAAATAGATACAACTTCCGCTCCAGGAACACTCGCAAAAATCAGCACCTGTTAATAAGGAGCAAACTATGCAGTCTCCCGATTCTGCCAAATAGCAAGGGCAGTATTCACTGCTGGCATCAACACATTGTAACAAACACCGAGCCGGCCCCTCCATAAGCTACCACCTCCTTTCTCAGCCTATGAACCGAGATAAGGGATGGTGCTGGGGAACTTAATTTTACTGCTAGGAATAGTATAAGAAAAAGTGCCCGATAAACATCAGGAGGTGACAGCTATTGTACTTGGGCATTGAACTTATAACCTTAGTTCCGCTTGTATTGACAGCCCCTACTTATGTCGAACTCTTTTTGTCAATCGGTATGGACGTACTCTCTGCCTCTTTTGGTAAAGATGAGTATATTAATCCAGTAATACTGTACCCCGAAAGTCGAGTGGCTGCCACGGGGCGCAAATGCCTGTTTCTAAATAATCAACGCCCGGCTCATTTGTATCAAGCCGGACCTACTGAGCTAATCCACATATCTCATTATCAACATGAATGTAAGAGTTTTCATCTATTTCTAGTATCTTCGTTATCGCTAACTACGGACCAACTTATTCAAGGGTTTTGCTTAAAGGTTACAACTCATAAAGGATCACGGATGGTAAGGATTACCAACTATAACACGGAACACTACGGTAACGGAAAATTTGTTGTTCATTTAGGCAGGTTGTCAGAAACACATGATAGAAAACAGTTAGCCCAAAAAGAATCGGGTTAACAGTACAGCTGAAGTTATGCCTGCAACATCAGCCATTAAGCCTACAAATAAGGCGTAGCGAAAACGTTTTACACCTACAGAACCGAAATATACTGCTAAAATATAAAATGTCGTATCGGTGGCCCCTTGTAGCGTAGAAGCCATGAGTCCAAGCAAGGAATCGGGGCCATAGGTTTGTAGGGCGTCTACCATGAGAGAAAAGGAAGCACTGCCCGACAGTGGACGCATAAGTGCAATAGGAAAGAGCTCAGATGGAAACCCCAACCAAGTTAAAGGTCGATACAAAGGCATAAGTAGTAAATCCAATAAGCCAGAAACACGAGCGACGCCAACAGCAGTTAGCATGGCTACTAGGTAAGGAATTAATTTGATGGCAATCTCAAACCCTTCGGCAGCCCCTTGAACAAAAACTTCATACACTTTCACTCCCCGCAATTTGGCAACCAACAAAATTACTCCCACAAATAAAGGAACAGCACTATTGCTTATATCAAGGAGGCAAGATCCCATTTTCTATCTCCTCCCCCACAAGTAATAGCAGCAACGATCCACTGCAATAGCAACCGTAGTTGCTATTGTCGTTGACAAAAAAGTAATACTAACTGTAGCAGCGGGTTGCAATGAACCAGCCGCAGCCCGGGCAGCCAATATTGTGGTGGGGATAAGGGTTATACAACAGGTGTTCAACCCTAAAAAGGTACACATGGCGGGTGTGGCCTCGTTAGAATTGGGGTTTAGTTCTTGCAAATGCTGCATGGCCTTTAAACCCAGTGGTGTGGCAGCATTGCCCAGTCCAAGCATGTTTGCTGACAGGTTCATTAATATTGCCCCTGCAGCTGGATCTTGGTCAGGCACAGTAGGAAAAAGAAAACGAAATAACGGTTTTAGTGCGCGGGCTACAATAGCTATCAGGCCCGCGGCGTCGGCAATATTTAACACTCCAAGCCAAAAGGCCATATTACCAATGAGGCTAAGAGTCAGTTTAACCGCTACCTCAGCTTCTTGTAGAAGGGTGAACGTAATGGCCTCCGGTTCCCCTCGCCATAGTGACAAAGCCATGCCGCCCAATAAAAAAATAAACCAAATTAAGTCTAGCATTTACTTCCCCCCTACTGTCTAAGTTATGAACTTAGACTTCAAGGAAGAACAAGAGAAGGTTTGCACCTCCTCTTATTTTCGCCCTTGGGGGTTATAAGCCAATTTTTCCTGATTAGTTTGATTGTAACCGGACTTTGGATACTCTTGGATCCCCATAGAACAATTCTTATTTTTCTTTTCGCCTCCCAGTAAACAATTTACGTATTCCAAGACTTGCGGTGCCAGATCGATTAAACGGTCATAGAAAGCGCGACTATCTACCGGCAACAGTCGCACATGCCCATTTCCTACTACCAAAAAACCAACTGGATTAATACTTACGCCAGCGCCGCTACCTCCGGCGAAAGGAAGTACTGTTTCTCCCTCTTCATTGCGGTTGCTTTTGTTCGGAGAGTCGTACTCACCCCCACCCGAGGCAAATCCAAAGGAAACGCGTGAGATAGGTATGATAACATTGCCGTCGGTAGTCTCAACCGGGTCTCCCACTACCGTATTTACATCTACCATGTCTTTAATGCTTTCCATTGCTGTTTTCATCAGCCCTTGAATGGGATGCTCTGCCACTTCTTTTTACCCCCTTGGTCAATATCAGGCTTAACATTATGCCAGTACCAGATAGTGTTTACCATAGCAGTAATAATATGAAACACTGGCAAAGAGACTATACAGGAAATGCTAATTTCAAAGCAAAGAGCATTAAAATTGGGCTTAATCTTAAGGCTGATACCACCGTCTTTAAGAAATGTTGCTAAGACTGCGTTAGCTAATCCCACCAGCTGGTAAATAACACCAACTAGTAATCCGGTCTCGGCAGCATCACCCGTTCCCACTGTCATTGTGCCGATAAGACGTACTGCAGTGCGGGGCAATAGTTTTCGTAAGAATACCCCGGTTATACTAGCCAAATTAGGTACAGTCGGGCTCTTAACCACTGCTTCGGCCTCTCTTTTGGGCATTGATAATGAAATGAGTCCCGAACGCCATAACGGTATAACAATGTGTCTACCAAACAATGTCCAACCGATATCTAGGCGAAGTCGGGGCAATGAATTAACGATAGATATTTCTATCTTCAATGTAGCTAATAAAAATAGAACAAGTAAACAAATAACTAGGACTAGGAAAAGATAAACCATCAACATTAAACACCTTCAAGCACAGATACCTTTTCCCTATTTTTGCCCAGTTTGTAAAAATAATACAAAACCCCGGTAGTTGTACCGGGGTTCGGTGTCTCCTAGTCCTCAGAAGGTGGTTTAGGTAATTGCTTTATATTGTCAAGTCCTATGCTCTGTAAAAAAGCAGTTGTAGTACCATATAAAATTGGACGTCCCGGACCTTCTCGGCGACCGGCTTCTTGAATAAGACCTCGATCTTGCAGAGTTGCCAGGACGGCATCTACCCGGACACCTCGTATTAATTCGATCTCGGCTCGGGCAATAGGCTGGCGGTAAGCAATAATCGCCAAAGTTTCCAGGGCTGCTTGACTTAGTTTTGATTTTACTGGGGGTTGAAGTAGTCGTTTTATATAAGAGCCATATTCAGCTCGAGCAAAAAATTGAACACCTCCGGCCACACTGCGCAATAATACACCGCGGTTAGCATTTTCTTGCTGCCGCTGTAGCTCGGCCAGGGCCAATTTGGTATCATCTTCTGATAGATTAGCCGCTTGTGCCAGTTCTTTCACTGAAACAGGACGCCCAGCGGCAAAAATCAGGGCTTCCAGTAAAGCCGTTAGTGATTGCTCCTGCACGCCCTGTCCTCCTTCTTTGCTACGTAAATATCACCGAAAATTTCTGTCTGCCAAACCCGCACCTGATCTTGGCGCCATAGTTCTAGTATAGCCAGTAGCATAGTTACCAGCTTAAACTTATGCGGAGTTTTTCCTAGATAACGATTAAACGAAAACGGAGGTTGACGATTGTTAAGGTATCTTTTTAAAACTAATATTTCCTCCTCTACTGTTGGGCGATCGGGAAAAATTGATACCGACCGCGGCTGAGAAAATAGAGGCCTAAGATGGATCCAAGTAGACACGATATCATCAAGTTCTAGTTTTGGCGGATCTACTACTACCATCTGGGTCTGAGGAACATCGCTATCTACAGATATGGGTCCAACAGCAGTATAGGCAGACTCTTCCTCCATGAATTCACCTAATCGTCGCCCAAGGTCACGGAAAACACGGTACTGTCTCAGATGTTCCACCAACTGTTCAGTATCAATGTCGGCGTCATAATTATTTTGATCCTGCTGTTGTAAACAGGTATTCGGAAGTAATATCTTCGTTTTAATCAGCAGTAACCTTGTGGCTAAAACCAAGAATTCACCCACAGAATCCAAGTCCGCAAAATCCTGAGCCGAGCGAACATAAGCTATATACTGATCCACCACCTGTGCTATAGCGATGGCACAGATGTCAAGCTTAGCATTTTCTATAAGATGGCACAGGAGGTCAAAAGGTCCGGTAAAATTATCCAACCTGACCTGATAAGCCAATCTGTTTCGCCCCTACATTAAAAATCGTATAGATTCATAGCCTGGCGCACATGTTGCATGGTATCGCCAGCTACAAGCTGGGCTTTATTAGCCCCTTGACGTAATATATCCATTACATCATCTTTGCGGCGCATAAGCTCTTGACGTCGCTCATAAATTGGTGCCATCCGCTGGACAATAATATCTGCTAGTCGCTTTTTGCAAGCTACACAGCCAACTTTTGCCCCTTTACATTCCTCGGCGATATTATCATGATCTCCAGGAATAAAGGCCTTGTAAAACTGGTAAGGGACACAAATGTCAGGGTGGCCGGGATCCGTTTTTCTAATGCGCTCGGGGTCAGTGATCATCTGGGCTACTTTAGCCCGTATAGCCTCAGGGGTATCCGACATATGGATTTCATTACCGTAGCTTTTACTCATCTTACGCCCGTCGATGCCTGGTAGTAAGGGAAACTGGGTCAGTTTAGCCTCAGGTTCGGGGAAGACCGAATCTTTAAAAAGGAAATTAAAACGTCGAACCATTTCGCGAGCTATTTCGATGTGAGGAAGCTGATCTTCTCCTACAGGAATAGTATCCGCCTTATAAGCTAGAATGTCCGCTGCCATCAGTACTGGGTAGCCTAGGAAACCATAGGTTGCAATGTTACGGCCTTCTAATTGCCTAAGCTGTTCCTTATAAGTAGGTACTCGCTCTACCCAAGGAAGTGGCGTTACCATAGACAGTAACAAATGTAATTCGGCATGTTCTTTTACATTGGATTGAACAAAAACTACACATTTTTCCGGGTTTACACCTGCGCTTAACCAATCGATAGCTATGTTTAAAATGTTGTCCTGAAGATTACTCGTATCTTCATAACCGGTAGTAAGAGCATGCCAGTCCACAATGCAAAAATAACAATCATATTCATCTTGCATAGCTACCATGTTAACTATGGATCCCAAGTAATTGCCTAAATGCAGCTTTCCTGTCGGTCGCATACCATTAAACACTCGACCCTTCAAAACATTCGCCTTCCTTCACCTTATGATTCTAGAAATGCAGTAGGATTTTGTAGATAACCCCAAACACCAAGAAATCAGTAAAACGATAAAGAATGTCGTAAATGCCACTCGCTAAGGGCAGCAAAACAGTGTTAATACTACCTAAATAAAGTAGAATAACAAGTAGTATAGGCCCGTACTGTTCGTATTGGGATAATTCGTAAGCAGTTCTCCTAGGCAATAGTTCAAACAACACTTTTGAACCATCCAGCGGCGGTATTGGAATGAGGTTAAAGACTGCAAGAAACACACTGTACCACATGGTCATTTCTAATATACCGAACAATATACCATCCCAAGGTATAATCTGTAATTTAAGTACAATAAGCAGAACAAGAGCTGAAAGCAAGTTGGCTGCTGCACCAGCTAAAGAAACAAGAATAATACCCAGGCGACGAGGGCGTATGTACATGGGGTTAATTGGTACTGGTTTGGCCCAGCCGAAACGCAGCAGCCACAACATTAACAACCCTAGTGGATCTAAATGAGCCAATGGATTTAATGTTAGTCGCCCACTGAGGCGAGCTGTGGGGTCTCCCAACGTGTCGGCTGCCTTAGCGTGTGCGTATTCATGAATGGTAATAGCTAGAAGTAATGCTGGTATGCGAAAAATCATTTCGCGACCAAATAACATATGCATCTTTCCCTTCCCGCAGCCTCTTGGGGAATGCTCCCACTTAAACGCAATTATAGCACAACATGCAAGATAAAAAAAGCAGGAGCCCACCCCGTGAGCTCCGGAGTCTTGCTACAAAGTTAGATATTTAAGCAGGAATCTGCTGATTCCAGCGTCCACAACGGTCACCCCAGTAAGCTAAGATTTTGTCTTCTGCTTGAATGGACACCACTTCACAACAATTACTACATCCAGTACAATGTTTACTACTAACACTAAAATTCCAATTGCTTACCTCAAAACCACGGAAATTGGTTGAAGAGCTATTACTCACCGCGCGCTTGGCCAATAGAGCGGCCCCAAGTGCTCCCATAACAGCATAGTGTTTTGGCACTATTACTTTTACCCCTAAAGCCTCCTCGAAAGCTAACTTCATCCCAGCATTAGCAGCTACACCACCCTGGAACAAAACTGATGACCGTATTGTTTTTCCCTTGGCTACATTGCTAAGATAATTTCGTACCAGAGCTTGGCACAGTCCATGGGCGATATCGGCTATGGAGTATCCTAACTGTTGTTTATGAATCATATCTGATTCAGCAAAAACAGCGCAGCGACCAGCTATACGTACCGGGTTTTGCGATTCTAAGGCAATTTTACCAAACTCCTCAATAGGTAATCCAAGTCTTTCCGCCTGACGGTCCAAAAAAGAACCTGTTCCAGCGGCACAGACAGTATTCATAGCGAAATCAGTGACAATGCCATCTTGCAAAATAATTATTTTAGAATCCTGCCCACCGATTTCAAGAACTGTATGCACTCCAGGAACCTCACTGGCAGCAGCGATACCATGAGCGGTAATTTCGTTCTTGACACTATCGGCACCCGTCATAATACCGGCTAATTGACGTCCGCTACCGGTAGCACCTACTCCAGCAATCTTTACGCCAATCGGAAGTTTATCCCTTGTACAGGCTAATCCTGTTTTAACAGCCTTGATGGGATTGCCTTGGGTCCGCAAGTAAAGATTTACCAGTACCTCTCCCCCATCACTTAGAACAAAAAAATTTGTACTTACTGATCCTAAATCAATACCAAGATAAGCCTTCAAGAATAGATTCCCTCCCTAGCAACAATGGTTCCTGCTCAGCATGTTTATGTTGTATTTTGTTTTGTTTGCGTCGTAGCCTTCTTGTTCTGAGCAAGTCGCAAAAAGCTTCCAACCGGGTTTGTATTCCTGTTTCAGCCGAATGTTCGTCTAGCATTAATGTGAGTACTGGAATATCCTCATCGTTACTAACTTGAGGTAGGATACTCATTGCCACAATTTCAGGCATACAGGTTAAAGGGGCAAGATGAATAACCCCATCGAGACCGGAGCGGGCATAGGAAATAGTGGTACTGATACTCTCTAATCCATGTCCACCGACAAAACTATCCAGATATGGGGCTGCCAGACGATAATGCTCGCGGTCATCGCGTAAATGAAGCGTGTGCAGTACCAAATTAGTCATTACCCAGTCACTAAGGCAGATGGATTGTACTACTTCTACACCCATCTCACCTAGCGTGCGCTCTATTTCAAGATTAACAGCTGGTTCTAGTAGTGTATATATTTCTCCCACTAATCCTACTTTAAGAGTATCGTCATTTGGTTGTATTGCTATATTGTTAAGAAGTTCCTGAGCTTCAGTGGCAGCAGTTATTACCTCTTTATTGGAATCAGCTTGGTCAATTAAATCAACTATTTTTCGCCAAGCATAAGTTGTGCTACCGCGCACCTTTTCTTTTGCTCGCACAAAAAGATGTTTTTTGGCTAACTCATCTAAGACCTTAAGTTTTGTCCAAGCTAATGCTCCTGCGCGATAGATAGTAAGCGGTCCTGCTTTGCCCTTTAAACGCCTCAGCCCTCTAAGTAATTCTCCAAAATGACCCTGTGGCGGTTCTAACACAATCATATCCAGATGAACACCAAGATCGGCCAATATTTCGTTTTGAACTTGAGCGTAATAACCGAATCTGCAAGGTCCTATACCACCGGCCATAACAACCGTGTCAGCTCCAAGCTCAGCAGCTTGCAAAAAATTACCGACGTTTACCTTTAAAGGTAAGCAGGCGAATTCCGGTGAATAACGTGTACCTAAACTAATTGTTTCTTGAGTTATGGCCGGAGGCACCACCACTTCAAGTCCCAGCTGATTCAAAAATGCCCGAATAGGTACGTACAAGTAGCCCATATGGGGGAATGTAACTTTCATGATACATGCCTCCATTCAATCATGTCCAAAAACGCTTCCAAACGAGTAACCAATCCGCCTTCCCCTGTATGCTCGTCTAGAGTCAAGAGGAGAAACGGTTTTTGCGATAATCGTTTTGTTCGACGCTCTAATAGTTCTCCAACCAAAGAATCTGGCCCGCAACCAAAAGACACCACGTGAATAATACCAGCAATAGATTCTTTTTTCAGGTAATAATTGGCTGTGCCCACGAGTAGCCGACCTAAACTCCAAAACAAATGCTTCGGTAGTCGGGCTGCCTCTTTTTGAACAATGTGCGGCGGCAACATTTCTGGGGTAATTACCCGATAGCCCCTCTGATAGAGGCGGTTTATCAGTTTCATACTTACAAACTCATCAAATATGTTATAAGGATGGCCAAGTAGTAATAAAGTTCGTCCTGCACCTTGCTCTGAAGGTTGGCGCTCATACAGTATATCAATCGGTGTACGCCCACTTTGCAATTCTTTATGGTATCTTTTTAGATCCTGCTGTGCTTTTTGCCAAGCAGACCGGGCCAAGCTTCGACCTATACCCAACTGCTGTGCTGCTTCTAAGTGTGATTGTTCCCATGACCTTTTTTTTGCCCTTGCGTTTAATGGAGGAGCTATTATTGGCGGTAGGTGCTGACCACAATGCTTAATCATATCGGGCAAACCCATAAACTTCGGACATATGTAGGTTCCTCTTTGGGCACTAATAAGTCGCGGTAGAAAAAGATAATCCACTTTATTAGCTAAAGTCATAATATGGCCATAACATATTTTTACTGGCAAACAGGCTTCCGGTACGGCTATTGCCACCCCAAAATCCAAGATTTGTTTGTCTGTAACTGATGACACTACTACTTCCAAACCCAAATTACGCCAGAATGATTCCCATAAAGGGAAGTAATGGTAATAAAGCAGTGCTCGAGGAATTCCAATTTTCAATCGTAATCACCAAACCTTTCCCCACTTTGCCTCTAACCTTTTGGATCAAAAACTAGTGCTATGATTACCCCAAGAACGATAGCTACTACAATGCCAGAAGTAGTATTTTTGAAAGCACCAGTTAGGATACCGATAAACCCTTTAGTTTGTACCTCTTCAAAAATACCTTGAACCATAGCATGACCAAAACCGGTAATTGGAATAGTAGCTCCGGCCCCGGCTAATTTTACCAATGGTTCATACAATCCCAAACCGCTAAGTAAGGCCCCGAGGCAAACAAATGCCACTAACACATGAGCTGGGGTTAAGGGAGTAAGATCCATCAATAACTGGCCAATAGCACAGATTAAGCCTCCAACTAAAAAGGCCATGGTGTAATCCACGATAAAAACCCCCTATACCTTTTCTATAACAACAGCATGAGCAATGGACGGAATCGATTCCCCTTGCTGATAAGAAGTAGGGCTAAGCAAAGCTCCAGTGCTAACAAAAAGCATACGCTGATAGATACCTTGTGCTAATTGCGGATAAAAATAGTTAGCAAAAACCACGGCTGAGCAACCACAACCACTCCCGCCAACATGGGCATCCTGGTCGGGGTCGAAAATAAGAACACCACAATCCATATAGTTATTGTCTATGTCATACCCCTTTTCGGCTAGGATATCGGACACCAAGCTTTTGCCGAAGCTACCTAAATCTCCGGTAGCAATAACATCATAATAATTCGGTTGCCTGCCAGTATCTTCAAAATGCTGACGAATAGTATCTACCGCAGCCGGTGCCATAGCTGATCCCAAATCATTCACATCTTTAGCACCCATATCGATGACCTGACCCACAGTGATTCCAGTAAGAGCAACTCCGCTACCGCTACTACCAATGATGGTGGCGGCAGCACCGGTTACTGTCCAATGCGCAGTGGGTTTTCGTTGAACACCTAGCTCTGTGGGATAGCGAAATTGTCTTTCTGCTGTTTGATAATGCGATGACGCGGTTACCATAACCTGAGAAACAAAATCTCCATCCAGGGCGATGCCTGCTAGGGCTAAAGCTTCGCTAAATGTGGAACAAGCCCCAAATAAACCAAAAAACGGAACTGGAATATGACGAGCCGCAAAGTTAGTAGCAACAATCTGATTTAAAAGATCACCACCAAACATAAAATCTATATTACTATAAGCTGCATTGGCTTTGGCCAATGCTAAATTCATTGCTCGGCTTACCATTTTGGATTCGCCCAGCTCCCAACTTTTTTCCCCGTAAAGCGGATCGGCTATTATCTCATCGAAATAAGTCCCCAAAGGACCCTCGCCTTCCTTATTACCAACTACGGCAGCTGTGCCTATGATAGGTAAAGGCCGGCTAAAAAAATAAGTCTGCCTCCCCACCTTTTTCTGACTCATATTTGGATCACTCCAACCACTTTGCTTTGAATTAACCAAAAGATTAAACCTATCACTACAGATGTTAGAGTGCCATAAGCTAATACCGGTCCGGCCACAGCAAACAGACGAGCGCCTACTCCTAAGACAAAACCTTCACGCTTAAACTCTAATGCGGGAGATACAATGGAGTTGGCAAAACCGGTAATAGGGACGGCCGAACCTGCCCCAGCAAATTTGCCTAACTCATCATACCAGCCTAATCCAGTTAATGACGACCCAAGTGTTACCATTACTGCTGCTGTGGGACTGGCGCTGTCTTTAAATGATAATCCCTTAGACATAAAAAAGTTGATCACAGCTTGGCCGATAATACAAATAAATCCCCCAATGACAAAGGCAACAGTAACATTGCGTATCACTGGCGGTTTTGGCTTAGTTTGCTTAACCCGGCGCTGATACTCTTGCTGTGTGGGTGATTGACCCTGTACAGACATTAGACGCCACCTCCGAAAACCTCCGAAATGAGGGAGAGCACCTTCTGGTGCTCTCCTAATCCGTACCATCTACGGGGAAAGCTATTTTACAGTTAGCTTTATACTCGATAACATCACCGTCGCTGACATTTCCCGTTAGATTATAAATTTCTACACCAGATATGTTTCGTACCGATTTCGATGCTTGCCTTACAGCATCTCTAACAGCATCATCCCAGCTTTTTTGGGATTCACCGACTACCTCGATTACTTTGATAACCGCCAAATGAAATGCCTCCTCCTTAACAAGCACGATAGGGTCAAACTTCGTTCCGACTTTAGTATGGCTTATCAAGCAAAAAACATACAAAAAAAGCGGGCCCTTACCCGCTTTGTAATTGGGCTTTAATTTTTAATAGTATCTGTTTTTCCAGTCGGGAAACTTGTACTTGGGAAAGATTCAAATCTTTGGCTACCTCACTTTGTGTTCGATCGGAAAAAAATCGTTGTTGTATAATATACTGCTCGCGCGGTGTTAGTTGTTGCATTGCTTGCTTTAGCATGATTTGTTCCAGCCAGTTAAGGTTATTGTCCTGGGCTAGTCGATCCTCTAAGTTTACTGTACTGCCTCCATCTTGATAAATAGGATCAGATAGTGAAACAGGCGGTTGTATTGCTTCCTGGGCAGCCACCAACTCTTCAGTATTTATACCAATCTCAGCAGCAATCTCACTAATAGTAGGTTCACGGCCTAACTTTTGACCAAGTCTTTGTTTTACATGTCGGCTCTTGAATGCCGTTTCCTTTAGGGCACGACTAACTTTTACCGGATTGTCATCCCGGATAAAGCGACGGATTTCACCAATAATCATAGGAACGGCGTAGGTGGAAAATTGCACATTATAGCTGGGATCAAATTTGTCTACAGCCTTCATTAGTCCGATAGTACCAATTTGAAATAGGTCTTCAAATTCATAGCCCCGACTGGCAAACCGACGCGCTATACCCACCACTAACCGCAAATTATTACTAATTAACTTCTCCCGGGCCGCTGTATCACCTTCTTTAGCTAATGCAAGTAGTTGGGCTGTCTGCTGTGGCCCCTGACTACGCTCGGGTAAATCTAATCGGAGAAAGTAGTCAGTCATTAGCTAAAACGCCCCTCTGTTGTCCAAAACGCTTTGTCATAACAAGATGGGTTCCTTCCCCTTCTTTCGATTTAAGCTCCATATCATCCATACAAGCTTCGATCAAAGATAGCCCTATCCCCATTCGCTCCCTGCCACAGGTAGTGGTTCCAAAGCGCCGCACTGCCTCTAAATCGGAAATTCCACAACCTTGATCTTTAATGTCAATGGATACTAGTTGCCCAATGAGTTGTACAGTAATCGCTACTGGCCCTTCAACACCGTCTGGATAGGCATGTACGACAGCATTAGTTACTCCTTCCGATACGGCGGTGCTAATATCGGCCAGCTCGGGCATAGTGGGATCAAGCTGGCTAACAAAAGCCGCCACAGCGGCTCGGGCAAAAGACACGTTTTGGGCCTTACTGGGAAACTCTAAATGCATGGTATTGTCTGCCATGTTATTTTACCTCCCCTGTGGCTGCAAGGGCTTCAGCTACCGTTAAATACTGCGGTATAATTTTGTTTAATCCGGACATCTTTAGTACCCGATTAACTTGCCCCTGAGCTCCAACCAAAATAGTTGGTCGTCCTTCTTCGATTAATCGGCGGTAGCGTCCCAAAATAAAACCAAGCCCCGAGCTGTCCATAAATTTAACTTTGGTTAAATCTAACACAAGCCCCATCGTTTGCTGTTCTTTCAAGGTCTGGTCTATCATTGCCCGACTAGTCGGGATGGTTGCCACATCAAGCTCGCCATTTAACTCTACGATTAGCCAAGAACCTTGATAAGAAATAATAGTTTCCACTTTGTCTCCTCCTTGCAGTGAACACTCTCATTTTTTACCATATCATTGGTTTATTCGCCGTTTGGTTATTTTTCCCTGCTAAATAGCTTAAATACAAAAAGAAAGGTTGCCCTTTACCCGTGGTACAGGACAACCTTTTGTTGGTTGCTTCGTAAAACTATTGATAACAAACATGCGTTGGGACCTAAGTTAGTTTCGAGGATTCCCAACAAGCCAGCTGGATAAGACTCGCCTAAACAAACCCCCGAAAGTTAGTCGGTCAACATCTTCAGCTGCTACTAATTCAGACGTTCCCACTGGCTGCCCATCTCGTTTAGCAACAATCTTACCGAGCACTGTTCCGGCAACTACCGGCGCTTCCAAGCGATCGCTGCTAAACTCCAGTTCCCAGCTTACCGTGCTTTCTTCCCCTTTAGGTATAGTTACGGCTAAATTGCGAGCACATGTTAATGATACTTCCTGTTTTGTTCCACGAAGCACCGGTAAGGTGGCTTTTGCTTCTCCTTTATCCGTTACTACCAAAGATGTGTAATTGGCAAAACCATAATTCAGTAATTTAATTGCCTCCTGGAAGTGGCTCCTTGGTACTGGGCAACCTAAAACTATACTAAGCAGGCGAAATCCATCCTTCTCTCCAGTGGCGGCCAAGCAGTAACCTGCCTTCTCGGTCCAACCAGTCTTAAGGCCATCCACTACATCTTCGTACCACGCTAGCAATTTATTAGTATTCCATAAGATAAGTGGGGGGTCATCTCGATACTTGTACTCGTAGATAGACGTGTATGCTAGCAGTTCGGGATATTTAACGGCCTCAAAGCACATAAGGGCAATATCATAAGCACTGGTGTAATGATCAGGATCTGGCATGCCGTGAGGATTAACAAAGTTGGTGTTGTCCATCCCAAGCTCTTTCGCGCGGCTATTCATCAATTCGACGAACTTGGTTTCACTGCCGGCCATGTGTTCGGCTAAAGCAACACAGGCATCGTTACCGGACCCAACTGCGATACCAATCAGCAGTTCTTTTACTGTACGTCGCTCACCTATTTCTAGGAATACGACTGAACCATCAGTATCATTTTCGCGGTGTGCAGTTTCCGAGATAACCACTTCTTCATCTAAACTTAGACGCCCTTGGTCTACTGCTTCGAACGCTAACAACATAGTCATGATTTTAGTTACGCTAGCTGGTTCCCGTTTTTCGTGTGCATTTTTTTCTAACAGCACAGTTTTATTGGCTCCATCCATGAGAACTGCGCTAACAGCGGAGGTTTCTATGGGTTCAGCTTTGGCAGATGGTGTTATCAGCAATGCCATGACCAAGCACGCCACTGTAAGTTTAGAAAAAGACCTTATCCAAACGTTTCTACCCATCCTGGGTCTCCTTTCCTTAGCATTCAAAGGTAGCTTAACCAGGACAGGGGAAGGCAATACATAACGTATTAGAGCTGGTTACATATTTTAGCTAGTAGCTTAGCTAAGGTAATCCCTGCTTTAGCCGCTACATCAAGAACCTGCTCGTGCTGTGCTACTTCATGGGCTTCGCCCCTGGCGGCATTAGTAATGGCAGAGATAGCCAGCACTTTAAGCCCAGCATGCCGGGCGACTATCACTTCCGGAACAGTGGACATCCCTACGGCATCAGCCCCCCAAGCGGCAAAAGCTTTTAGTTCGGCAGAAGTTTCGAAACTGGGACCTGTAACACCAATGTAGATCCCCTGTTTAAGATCAATACCCTCTTTGGCGGCCACCCGCTTAGCTAAAGCTGCTAAGTCACGATCGTATGCGGGGGTCATCGATGGAAAACGAGGTCCAAGCTCGGGGTTATTAGGACCGATAAGGGGATTGGTCCCCATAAAGTTAAAATGGTCAGTTATCAGCATCAGGTCTCCCGGATTAAGTTTATGATTCATACCCCCAGCGGCATTAGTAATAATTAGGGTTTTTGCTCCGAGAGCAGCTAGTAAACGCACAGGAAAGGTAACTTCCGCCATGCTATAGCCTTCATAAAAATGAAAACGCCCTTGAAAACAAGCCACCGGTTGACCGGACCAATTACCCATAACTAAACGGCCAGCATGTCCAGTTACTGTGGACATTGGCATATGAGGAATATCCTGATAAGATACTGCAAGTTGGTCTTCGATTTCTTCCGCTACATGGCCAAGACCAGAACCTAAGATCAAACCTATTTTAGGGGTGAGGGCGCACAACTGCTTAAGGTAATGGGCAGCTTCTGTTGCCTTATTTCGAATTTCTGTCATAGAGTATTCGCCTCCTAATTTATTGTTCTTATTGTCTATGGATTAAAAGAAGCCCCTTGCAATTAGACAACACTTATGTCAGCCAGGAAGCTAGTGCCAGCCCCTATCCAGTTCAGGCCTAGAATTTCAGCTACTGTTGCACCTACATCAGCAAAGCTGTTTCGCGTTCCAAGACTTTTTGGTTTGATTTTAGAACCGTAAACTAGTAGCGGTACATATTCTCGGGAATGGTCTGTTCCAGGGGTGGTAGGATCACAACCATGATCAGCTGTGATCATAAGTACATCTTCCGAGTCTAATGATAACAGAAGGTCCCCTAAATCCTGGTCAAACTCCTCTAAAGCACGAGCGTACCCCTTAGGATCGTTGCGATGCCCGTATAATGAATCAAAGTCCACTAGGTTTGTGAACACCAAATCCCACTTAGAACTAATCATGGCTTGCTTTGTTAACAGCATACCATGTTTGTTGTTATTGCTATGCCATACCTCACTAAGTCCCTGTCCGGCAAAAATGTCACCAATTTTGCCGATCCCAAGCGTGGTTTTACCTTTTGCCAAAGCAGTATCCAAAACCGTAGTCGACGGAGGGGGCAATGAAAAGTCGCGCCGAGAACTTGTTCGGTGAAAATTGCCTGGTTCGCCTACAAAAGGGCGAGCGATTACCCTGCCTACCGCATAAGGCCCGGTGAGCAAGGCCCTAGCTTTTATGCACATCTGATATAGTTCAGTTAGAGGAATTATATCCTCATGAGCAGCAATTTGAAAAACGCTATCAGCCGAAGTGTAGATTATTGGATAACCCGTAGCCATATGTAGAGCGCCAAGTTCGTCGATAATAACCGTGCCCGAGGCTCGTTTGTTTCCTAGTGTTGCCCGGCCAATAACCTTTTCAAATGAAGTGATAATATCCGAAGGAAAGCCGTGAGGAAATACGGGGAAAGGATTCGGTAAAATCAATCCCATGATTTCCCAATGACCAGTAGTAGTGTCTTTCCCCGGTGCAGCTTCAATCATGCGGCCATATGCAGCTTTGGGGTTTCTAACTGATGGAACGCCTAGAACCGATACAACGTTACCCAACCCAAGACGCTGCAACGTAGGTAATCTTAACCCACCGGCAGCTTTAGCAGTGTTAGCTAATGTGTTGGCCCCTGTATCGTTATAGGCACTGGCATCGGGCAAAGCACCGACACCTACACTGTCTGCAATTAGTAAGACCACTTTCATAATTTACTACTCACCTCATCGTATCATCTGTAGGTGA
The DNA here is from genome assembly GCA_050945275.1 of bacterium. Lineage (GTDB taxonomy): Bacteria > Bacillota > DTU030 > DUMP01 > DUMP01 > JAAYWY01. The sequence continues at coordinate 22,565 of JBMNSQ010000012.1, forward strand.
TGAATCCTTAGCATGAGGATGGCATTGTTCGTACACTTTTAGCAGATGCTTAGGTGTTACCTGGGTGTATATCTGAGTCGTGCTTATATCAGCATGTCCTAGTAATTCTTGTACTGTACGCAAATCAGCCCCTCCTTCTAATAAATGGGTAGCAAAAGAATGCCGAAAAGTATGGGGGCTAACATCTTCTGGCAATTTAGCTGCCTGAGTATAGCGCTTTAGAATCAACCAAAAACCTTGCCTAGTAAGGCGACGACCTCGGTGGTTTAAAAAGAGGGCTTGCTCGTTACTACCGCGCTTAAGCAGCCTAACCCTGCCTTTGATTAAATAAGTCTCTATGGAGATGGCAGCTAGGTTTCCTAAAGGAACAATGCGCTCTTTCTCGCCTTTGCCGAAGCAACGTATGTACCTATCCTGTAGGTAAACGTCACTGCGATTCAGGCCAACTAGTTCCGATACTCGTAGCCCACAGGCATAAATTAACTCTAACATGGCTCGATCGCGTAGATCAGTTGGAGAAGAACCTGTTATGCAATTTAGCAAGAAAGCTACTTGTGCTTGTCCTAAGTATCGAGGTAAATAAGAACCAAGCCGGGGCGTTGTGATGCCTACAGTTGGGTTATCCTCTATCAAATCTTCTTCTTTTAGAAATCGGTAAAAGGTACGAATACAAGCTACAGTTCGTGCTATGGAGGTAGGGGCACTATTATTTTGGGCAAGAAACTGAAGGTATCCCACTAAGATAATATTATTGGCTGTGCGCAGGGAATGATTCTGCCGAGCTAAGTAGTCAGCCAGCTTCTCCAAATCTCGACGGTAGCTGTTAGCTGTATTGACTGCTAATCCTCGCTCAGCCAGTAAATAAGAACAGAATCGGTCGATATCTTGGCTAGATAATACCTTTTGTCCAGTCCTATACTTTGTTGGCATGTCCATCACCCCCCACTGCCAAGGTTATGTTTTCCCCATTTAGAGTTAGAGTAACCAAGCAGCTGTTGTTTTTACTAATACAGGCGTTATGTAGGCTTCTACAGTACTAGCTAGAATCATAGCTAAGCCGGCATATAAAACAAATAAACTATAATTCCAGAAAGGGACTACTGATTCAAAATGATTTTGGCGCTTAAAAAAGCGGTGCTTTAGGACACCGGTAGCAAAGTAGACCGCACCTGCTGCCAAGAAAAGCACTGCGGGAACTGAAAAAAGGCTGTGGGGAAATATGGCAGCTATAGCCAGAATAAATCCCCGCCATTTAACCTCATCTACTAAGAATGCTACTGTAAAACCTGCGCTAAACCCTTTGGTAAAGACGAGGGCCAACGACAGAGGAAGGCCAACTACAGTTAGTCCACCTAACCACAATAAAAGAGCGGTTTTGGTATTAGCCCAGATAGTGGGCGCCAAAAGTTCATTTCCTGTCGGTAACCCTTCTGAAGAAATATCACCGACGAAAATCTGTAGGTAGTCCATAAGGTCTGTTTTTTGTTCAATGGCTAAGGTTCGAACAGCGAGCGCACCAAGAACTATACCGGACAAAAACAGCAGCACCACAAAAAAATAAATGCCCAGGTTGGCCTTGATATGGCGAGTCCACTCTTCTTCTATACGCCGTAACCGCATTAACATCTCCCCCTGCCCGTCTATCTTAATCAATATGCAAGGGGTAAATTGACTATGCATTTTAACTACCCATTTCCAGGCTGACATTCATATTTTTTAAGGGACGGACATAATAAGTACCAACAACCCCGGGGAGGTT
>JBMNSQ010000013.1:0-23187 GCA_050945275.1 bacterium
GCCACTTATTCAAACTAAATCTGTCCGCACCGATTTGGCCCTGGAAGCCCACGAGACAGTTTATGCCCGTGATCAACGGAAGTTGCCCGGCATAGACACCTTTACTCGTTCTACCACCAACTCCAAAGTCACTAAGGTGCAAATTAACAGCTCCGAAGGTGCCAGACGCTTGGGTAAACCACCTGGCACTTATATCACCATTGAATCCCCTAAACTACGTCGAAGTGGTCATATTATTGCTAATGAAGTAGCCCAAGTACTAACCGAAGAACTGTCTGCCCTAGCCAACCTGTCAGATAGGTCAACCATCTTAGTAATAGGTTTGGGCAACTGGAACGCTACTCCAGACGCTCTAGGTCCACGGGTAGTAGATAGTCTCATGGTAACTCGTCATTTGTTCGAATATGCACCACCGGAACTTCGGGGTGGACTGCGCTCCGTAGCTGCCTTAGCCCCAGGGGTACTAGGGCTCACCGGTATCGAAACAGAAGAAGTTGTGCGCGGAGTTGTTGAGCATATTCATCCCGATTTAGTTATTGCTGTGGATGCCTTAGCCGCCCGTAGCCTACACCGAGTGGGTACCACCGTACAACTGGCCGACAGCGGTATTCATCCCGGTTCGGGCGTAGGTAATAAGCGACTTGGACTAACAGAGGAATCCCTGGGCACTCGTGTCATCGCCATCGGAGTGCCAACAGTAGTCCATGCCTCCACCTTGGCCCACGATGCCCTGGAACGATTCTCCGAAGCCTTGATACAGAATGATGTAGTAACTCCAAGCAATCTTAAAGCCGCTTTGCCTAAAGAGCAGCAAGATGAGATATTAAATCAACTGTTATCGGATCAATGGGCAGACCTATTCGTCACTCCAAAGGAAATAGACGCCCTAATTGCCGATGTAGCTCATATAATAGCCGGTGGCCTTAACGCCGCTTTGCATCCACGAGTTAGCGCCGGCGAAGGAGAACACTATCTTCAATAAATATCACTCTACGGCCAAAATATAATAATAAAGAGGTTGTCCGCCGGCATGCATTTCTACATCACAATCTGTAAACCGCTCCTCGATTGCCGCTAACAAAGACTTAGCATCCTCTGCTGACACATCCTCCCCATAAAGGAGCGTAATTAGTTCGTTTTCCGGTGTGACAATTTGGTCCAGGACCTCCAAGGCCACCTGGGCCACTTCTTTTCCCACCACCGCCAGTTTATCGTTGACAAGTCCCATTATATCGCCAGCCATAATCTCTCGTCCGTTAATACGAGTGGAACGAACAGCGTAGGTTATCTCGGCAGTGTCCACTTTTTGTCCGGCTGTGGTCATAAGCTGAACGTTACTTTCTACATCTACATCCGGATTAAAAGCCACCATAGCACCAATGCCCTGGGCAATACTTTTCGTCGGAATAACTTTAACCTTGCGCGAAGACAACTCTTCGGCTTGTTTGGCCGCTAGGATAACATTCTTATTGTTAGGTAAAACAAGCACATTTTCGGCCCCTGTGCTATCAATTGCTGCTAGCAATTCTTCCGTACTGGGATTCATGGTCTGCCCACCGGTTAGCACAACATCCACACCCAGTCCTTCAAAAATAGCCTTAATTCCCTCTCCCAGCGCTACCGCTACCGAACCTAGGGCTTTTGTTTTCTGGGGCTGCTGGTTATTCAACGAACCTTGTTCAAATTGAGCCTGCTGTTCACTCAAGTTATCAATCTTGATATCATGTAAACTGCCCAAAGATACCAACTGCTCCAGCACCTGTCCCGGGTGGTTAGTATGAATGTGAACTTTAATAATGTTACTATCACCTACTACCAACATGCTATCGCCCAAAGTCCTGATTTTATTCTTAACGACACCCTCTGCTAAATTTGTTCCTCGTAACAAAACCTCGGTACAATAGCCGAAAGGCAGATCCGCCCCACACAACTTAAATAGCTCCGCGTGATCCATTATTGGAAGCGAAGGCTCGGCATCCGTAAGATCTGCCGCCAAATCTTGGCCGCTATAAGCGGCTACTGCTCCCTCTAGAATATAAACTATTCCTTGCCCTCCGGCATCGACTACGCCGGCTTCCTTTAGTACCGGTAGTAGGGACGGCGTTTGAAGCAATGCTTTCTTGGCCCCTGCCAAAGCAGCCTTTAGAACTGTTTCCACGTCGCCCCCTTGCCGAGCAGCCACCGACGCTTCTTTGCCTGCTATTCGGGCTACGGTGAGCATAGTTCCCTCTACTGGTTTCATAACTGCTCTGTAAGCCGTTCTTGTTGCCTCAAGCAAGGCCTCTGCTATATCTTTAGGCCCAGCCTCACTCTTGTCAGCCCAAGCTACGGCTACGCCGCGAAAAAACTGGGACAAAATAACACCTGAATTGCCGCGAGCACCCATGAGGGATCCCGTAGAGGCCGCCCTCGCTACTTGCGATAAATCGCCGGTTACTTTTTCTGCTTCTTGCAGCGCCGCGGAAATTGTAAGACCCATATTAGTCCCGGTATCACCATCAGGAACAGGGAATACGTTTAAGGCATTAACCTGCTCTTTATTTTTTTCCAGAACCACAACCGCTCCTCTAAGCATTTCCTTTAGCCGGGTTCCGGTGACCTGTTGTCCTACCACTATTTCTGCCCCCCTGCACGGGCTGTATCTACTTGTACGCCATGAACATGAACATCAACACGCTCTACTTTTAAGCCCGTAACTTCTTCAATAGCGTATTTTACTCTCTCCATAGCATTTCTGGCTACTTCCGATATACGCACACCGTAGCAAACAATGATATGGAGGGTAATGAATGCCTTGTCACCATCGAGTTTAACTTCTACACCGCGACTTAAGTTTTCTCGCCCCAACAGCTCAACGAAGCCATCGGTAATGCGGCGAGATGCCATTCCTACCAAACCAAAGCATTCCATAGCCGCAGCTCCGGCTAAAGTGGCAATCACTTCTTGGCCAATTCCTATTTTCCCAAGTTCTGTGCGAGTTTCACTTAGCAAGCAGTTCGCCTCCTCCATTTTGGCCTACTTATTACTAAGTATATCTTTTCCTGCAGCCCTCTACAAGCTTCTTTAGCCATAAACCATTGCAAATGCGGCTCTTGCGCCAGCAGCGAAGGTGTGCTAGAATTCAAGGGGTTAGATAGAAATGGCTGGCGGCACAATTTGGAGGTGTAAGCATGGCTAAAGTTTGTGCTATTTGCGGTAAAAAGAAGCAAATGGGAATGAAGGTGAGTCACTCTCATATTCGTACTAAAAAGGCTTGGAAACCAAACCTGCAACGAGTAAAAATCCTGGAGGACGGTGTATCTCCACGTCGGGCATACGTCTGTACCAGATGCCTCCGTTCTGGCAAAGTACAGCGGGCACTATAAAAAGCGCACTTACTGCGCTTTTTACTTTTCTAGACATAAAAAAGAGGTTACCCCTACTTCCCGGTAACCTCCAGCTTATAATATACTTGCTCAATGTTTTCGTTCCTCATTGTGCGATATATCTGGTTAATTTCTGCTAACAGAACTTCGTACAGAACAAGGCGCCGATACTCAGAATCTACCAAGCGATAGCCGCTGGTTTTGCACAGAATCCTCTCACCCACCCTTCTTCTCCCCCTTCTTTGGCCTCACCCCCCTTAACTGGTGTGAAAATCTCAATCACCACGGTTTAACACCTGAAGCAAACCCTTGAGGATGCTGCCAATAAATTTAGGTACTTTAATTACATGAATCCGCACATTATCCCCCCCCTGTCGCCCCAAAATACATCTACAGCTCACAGATGCTACCGGGATCGTAAATATACATATCCACCTACGGCGACCAATGTAAGCCCAAGCAACATACTCCAGGCCCATGGAGGAATGGCTAGGACAAAAATAATGGCCCCACCGGCAACAACAATTGCGCCAACATTTTTACTCCAAGAACGCTTTCGTCGTCCCACCTCCTCACCTCCTCTGGTATTAGCACCTGCTGCAGTTTGCTACATTATATTCTAGCTAACCCGATTTGGCTCCTAATAGAACAAAAATAAGCCTGGCTGTTTTAGCCAGTCTCTATTTTACCTTTAGCAGAAAGTTGTTTAAGAATAATGAAACACAAGCAAGACACCTTCCTTTACCTGAATAACGCCTTGGCAACCAGATAGCTCATTGCTAATACCCACTACGGCAAAAGGATCAAGGTAGGCATCATCGAGAGGATACTTAAAACCCGTTTCGGTTACCCCTGAGGCTGGTCCCTGAAAAGGAAATACCGATACCAAGTCACCTGTTGTCCCCTTAAGGGTCAGGTTCTTCGTTACTGCGTAAACTGTCAGCGGCGGGGAGACAGCTTTAGCCGTAATACCTTTTTGAGCCAACGATGCCAACAAAATTAGGTTTGCCAACGTATGATCAATACGACCGCCCAAAGCTCCAAGCAGGGTTATATCATCGGCCCCCTGAGCCAAGGCATGACTCACAGCCAGCTCGGTATCGGTCTCGTCTTTTTCTCTCTTAACCTGGATTAACTTGCAACGCTCTTGACGAAGCTTGGCTGCCGTCCCGGGTGATAAGGAGTCAAAGTCACCTATTACCACCTGAGGAACAAAACCTAGATTAAGCAGTGGTTCTGCTCCACCGTCGGCAGCGATGAGTAAGTCCGCCTGCTTCAGGTACGGCCGAATAAAATCGTCTACCTGACCCCCGGCCGCCGTAACTACAGTTTTCATACTCGGCCCCTTTCTCCACTCTCACGAATGGCATTTATGGCCGCCGTTATATCTGGCGAACCAAACACCGCCGATCCTGCTACCAGCACATTGGCCCCAGCAGCAGTTACCAGTTTTGCTGTCTTAGGTCCAATACCACCATCTACCTCCAGTGCAACATCTAGCTGTCGACGCCTGATTTTTTGAGCTACAAGTTCGATCTTGGGAAGTACTTCCGGAATAAAGCTTTGTCCACCAAAACCAGGGTTTACGGTCATAAGTGTTACCATCCCAACCAAATTCAACACATAAAAGACTGTTTCCGGAGGTGTAGCCGGATTCAATACTACCGCTGGTATTTTGCCGAGGTCTCGAATACGATTAACAATCCTGTGAACATGGTGGCATGCTTCCACATGAAATGAAATAATGTCAGCACCGGCATCGGCAAACTCTTCCACAAAACAATCGGGGTTGGAAACCATAAGATGTACATCTAATGGCAGGTTGGTAAGTTTGCGAACCGTTCTTACCACCTGTGGGCCGAAAGTTATGTTGGGGACGAAGTGTCCATCCATAACATCCAGGTGCAACAAATCAGCCCCAGCTGCCTCTGCCCGTGCCACTTCGGCCCCTAGAACCGAAAAATCAGCGGCCAAAAGCGACGGTGCCACTTTAATCATTACCACTTCCTCCTTGATTCGCGCAGCTCCCGGGCCATAGTTAAATATGACTCATAGCGTTTTTCCGATGCGAGGCCAGATGCCACAGCAATGCGAACAGCACAATCAGGTTCATTTTCATGACGACATCCAGGAAAACGGCAGTTGGGTGCTGCCGCCCCTAACTCTGGAAAAAGGTAGACCAGATCGTCCGCTTCCACTTCCGGCAAAACCAAGGTGCTAAACCCAGGCGTGTCGGCAACCCAACCGCCCCGGTCCAGGGGCAATAATTCCACCTGGCGGGTTGTGTGACGTCCACGCCAAGTTCGCTGACTAACCTCACCGGTAGCTAGATTAAGGCCCGGCTCCAGTACATTTAATAAACTGGATTTCCCGACCCCGGATTGACCAGCCAGCACACTAACGAACCCGTACAACTGGGCTTTGACAGTATCCACATTATTCTTCGTCTTACTGCTGACGGTATAAGTACGATAACCGGCCAAGCGGTATGGAAGGAGCATCTCCTCAGACTGCTTAGTTCGTTTGAGTAAATCACACTTATTAAGGCAAATAATAATCTTAAGTCCTACTGCTTCGGCCTGAACCAAAATGCGATCAACTAGCATGTAGTTGGGTGCCGGTTTGTCTACTGCCAGCACAACTATTACCATATCAACGTTGGCTATCGGGGGACGTACCAGCTGATTGGAGCGTAGCTTAAGGTGCTCCACTACTCCTGTTTGGGGCCCTTCGATGGTGAAAACAACGCGATCCCCCACCAAAATCTCTTCTCTTTTCTTTAACGTGCCCCGAGCCACGCAGCGATAAGTCTCACCTTCCGAGAAGATAAAGAAAAAACCGCCCAGGGCTCGAATGACCAGCCCTTCCTTACGCCCCGCTGCCGGCACTGACCGGATACTCCTTCCATTGTACTCCCTCAAGGTCTACCCGCACGCGGCTTTGTGGGCTAACTTTAAGCGGTAATGTTACCTTCTCGCCAGGTTCGAACCGTTCATGAAAGACGCGCTCTTTCCTATCTTCACTTATCACCCAAACCTCAACTAGCTGGCGCGATGGGCCCTCGGGCACATCAAGATTAAGGGTAAAATTTACTTGTTCGCCATCCACGAGTGGTCCTTGACTTACAACTAAGCTAATATTATCACCCTCCGTGACTGTAGTTCCTGCAGGAGGATCCGTACGAATAACCTTACCTACACTGTAAATATTACTAGGTTCTTCGCTGGTTTCACCTAGTCTTAGCCCTAAAGCGGCTATCTTATCCTGAGCCGTAGCGATGTCATCCCCAGCCAATTCCGGCACTACCACTGCTTGCGGAGGCGGCCCCAAGGATAAAACAAGTGCTACGCGTCCGCCTACCGGTAATTGGGCTCTGGGAGCTGGTTCCTGGCCTAATACTAACCCGGTTGGGGTAACCGGATCATACTCTTCGCGGACAGTGCCAATCTCTAGCTTTTGTTGGGCTAACAAAGCCTCGGCTCCAACTTGGGTCTGCCCACGAACATCCGGTACTTCCGCCAGTTCCCGTCCTTGACTTAGCACAACTCGCACCTTCTCCCCAACGCCGCTTTTTCTAAGAGAACCCGGCTGTGGCTCCTGCTCAAGCACAATGCCAGGCGATTCTTCACTAAATTGTTCACGCAGAAGTTCATATACAAAACCCTTCTCGTCTAGTATCCTTTGTGCTTCCTCTGCTGTATACCCCACAACAGACGGCACCTCCACCACCGGTACTAAAAAGAAGGAACGAAATAATAAGAAGGTTCCAGCCAAAACAGCCAACATCGCCGACGTAGCTGCTACCCACACTGTAGCACGGTATTTGTGTCTTGACTTTACATCGTTAGCTTGCTCTTCTTTCAGCATGGATGATGTGAGAATACGCGTGGGTTCGTCTTCTGTCTCCTCTTTCCCGATCACCTTGGTTAAAGCCAGGCTCAATTCACCTGCTGTTTGATAACGATAGGTTGGGTTTTTGGCCATAGCCTTCATAACAATTTGGCACAAATTGGCTGGCAACTTGGGGCACAGCTCTTCTAACGCTGGCGGCTCGGTGTCCAGATGTCTCAAAGCTATGGCAATGGGAGAATCGCCCTCAAATGGTAGCCGACCAGTTAAGAGTTCGTACATAACAACGCCTAATGCATAAATATCAGACCGGGCATCCACCGCCTCGCCTCGGGCCTGTTCCGGCGAGAAATAGTGCACCGACCCCAGCACTACTCCCGTTTCGGTAAGGCTAGAAGCCGCTGCTGCCTGAGCAATACCAAAATCGGTCACCTTTACCTGGCCTTCAGGAGTAATAAGAAGATTATGTGGTTTAATGTCACGGTGAACAATGCCACGCTGATGAGCATGACCCAGCGCCGCCGCCACCTGTCGTCCCACCTCAGCCACTGCAAGCGATGTGAGCGATCCCCTGTGACGTAGATAATCTTTAAGGTTTTGTCCCTGTACATATTCCATTACAATAAAATGCCGACCTTGATCTTCACCCACGTCATAAATCGATACAATGTTAGGATGGGCCAACTTGGCCGCTGCCCTCGCTTCGCGTTGAAAACGATTCAAAAAATCTGGGTTGCTAGCATACTGATCGCGCAATATTTTGACCGCTACCCATCGATCTAAGTAAGTACAGCGGGCCTTATAAACTACAGCCATACCACCTTCGCCGATCTTTTCTATTAACTCATATCTTTGTGCTAGCATCGTAAGCACCTAGCTCACCTCCTTTAGCGCCAGCTCAAGCAATGTTCTAGATAGCGGCATCGCCGCTGCTTGGGCGCTACCGGCGTTTTCTACCACCACCGCCACCACTACCCTAGGATTGTCCGCAGGGGCAAAACCCATGTACCAACTATGAGGTGACCCATGGGGGTTTTCGGCTGTCCCTGTTTTCCCGGCCACCTGCACATCAGGTAAGGCTGCTCCTTGTCCGGTACCGCTGCTGGTTACCTCCACCATCATATCACGAATTGTTTGGGCCACATCAGGCGAAACAAATTGAGCTATCTTCTCCGGTTTAGTTCGAGCACCTATCCTTCCGCCTAGATGCCGTTCTTGAACTAAATAAGGCCGGTAAATAATACCATCGTTGGCAATGGCAGCAGCTACCAGAGCCATTTGCAGCGGAGTAGCCAACACCTCTCCCTGACCAAAAGCTCGCTGGGCAATCTCTCCATCGGACGCCTTGCCTGCAGGAAATGAACTTATCTCGATAGGCAGAGCAAAGGGAAAGGGGCTATTAAATAAGCCCTTGCTGGCCTGCTTGGCCAAGGCATTATTGCCTAGTTCCAATCCCATCCTAGCAAAAGTAACATTGCACGATACTGCCAAGGCTGAAGTCAAGTCCAGCTCCCCGTGCGGTAACGGACAATGCACTGTATAGCCGGGAAGCTCCAGCTGACCGGTACAACTGTATTTCTTGTGGGCTAAATCAGGCCGTTGGCTCAACACTGCCGACAACGTTACTACTTTAAATGTTGATCCCGGAGGATAAAGACCTTGCGTAGCACGGTTCAAAAGAGGCGCTGCTTTATCCTGTCGGATACTGTCCCACTGCTCAGATAACCGACTCGGATCAAACGACGGTTGACTCGCCAGGGCCAGCACAGCTCCAGTACCTGGTTCGAGCACCACTGCCGCCCCACGACGACCGGCCAGTAGTCGCATCGCTTCGCACTGAAGTGAGCCACTTACGGTCAAAATTAAGTCTTCTCCTTGTAAAGCCAGCGGAAAATTCAACCCTAAGGCGGCCCAAAACGGTGGGCGACCGCTAAGCTCTGCTCCAAAGCGGGCTTCCAAGCCGGCCGAACCTATCTTTGCATCAAGGTAACCGATGACCGGCGCAAAACTTTCTCCAGCTGGATAACGGCGCGCAGTACCCTTGCTCTCTGTGACCGCTACAACTTCGCCATTCCGATCAAAAATTCCTCCCCTGAGGCTTTGGTTATCCCATCCAGCGATACGCCGGTTGTTTTCAGGACGAGCCATCATCTTATCGCGTCCAAATACCGTAAGATTAGTTAAAGCCAGCGCAATTAGCAAGAACGTAACTATGAATACTCTGTGTAATCGCTTTATATTAGTTCTCATGAGGATCTCCCTTCAGCCGATAGCCGTAACAAGAAGCCCCAGGCAAACAAGGTACTTATAAGAGAGCTGCCCCCATAGTTAAATAGTGGCAAAGTAACACCGGTTAAAGGTATAAGACTAAGAGCGCCACCTAAAATAACTAAAGACTGTAGAGCAAACAGACCGGTTAAGCCAACCCCTGCTAACGTCAAAAAATCGTTATCGCTCATCATAGCTGCCCTTAAGCCTCTTTGCACTAACAGCATGTAAACAGCAAGTAAAGCAATAGCACCAGCCAAACCGGTTTCTTCACACCAAGCAACAAAGGTAAGATCAGTGGTAATAGCCGGGATAAGCTGAGGCGAACCTTGTCCAAGTCCTGCCCCTAAGAGTCCACCGGCACTAGTAGCCAAGAGAGCCTGAACCAATTGGTAACCTTGGCTACCGGCCTCCCAAGGGTGTAGCCAAATATTAATGCGTGTTTGTACATGCAAAAACAGATGGTAACTGGCTATACTGCCTACCCCAAAGGCCCCCAAACCTAGCACCAAGTAATCTAAGCGGGGTGCCGCTACATACAATTCCAAGACAAAAAGTCCGAACAAGAGCAGCCCTGTGCCCAAGTCACGCTGAACAACCATAAGAAGCAACGTCAAACTTAAAGTCAGAGCCAGTGGCCCGAAATAGACTGGGTGAGGTAACCTTAGAGGCCCCAGCCGACAAAACCGAACGAGAAGCAATTCTTTACGTGCTGCCAGGTAACCAGCCAATGCTAGGGCCAGCATGATCTTAGCCGGCTCCGACGGCTGAAATCTTATCGGTCCCACCTGTAGCCAGATCTTAGCCCCATAAACCTCTTTGCCAAAAAACAAGGTAACAGCGAGGCAACTAAGAGCCGTAAGCAGCAGGGGCAGCCAATACCGACGCCAATTGTCTATGTTCGGTACTACTTGTAGAAGCAACAAGGGGCCTAGGCCAGATAATATCCACACTACTTGCCAAAAGGCAGTGGCTCGATCCAACCGATACAGAATTGCTACGCCCAGAAAAAGCGGTACCGCCAATAATGGTAATAGCAGCTCATCGGCTAAAGAGTCAATAGCTATCAGGGATCGATGCACCAGATATAAAGCCAGCGAGATTGCCGCCGGATACAAATAGGTCTGGGGTTCCCACACAGGAGAAGCTAGCTGCGATAGCCCAAAGGCCAGCCAGCCGATAATAATAGCTCCTCTAAGCAGCACTCGTTCTGTTTGCCGGCCACTGCTCATCGCTTATCACTGGCATAAACCAGGGCCACCGTAACGTTATCATGGCCACCACTGTCTAAGGCCGCTTGAACCAAAACCCCTGCCGCTTGATTGGGCGGTGATGACATGAGAATCTGTTTAATCTCGTCGTCAGTAAGTTCACAGGTTAATCCATCAGTACAAAGAAGAAATATATCACCTTGTTCAACCTCAGCACTAAAAAAATCTACTTTAATGTCCGCACTAGTGCCGACAACACGCGTGAGTAGGTGTCGTTTGGGATGAGATCTAGCCTGCTCGGCTGAAATAGAACCACTGTTTACTAGCTCCTGAACCAAAGAATGATCCTCAGTTAACTGAATCAGTGCTCCTTGACGATACAAATAGACCCGGCTATCCCCTACTTGAGCAATGTTAACCTTTTGTTTACAAAAAAGGGCCGCTGTAACTGTTGTACCCATTCCGGTTAGTCCTGGTTGGCTCTGCCCTAAATAATAGATTGACTTGTTGGCCACTTGCACAGCATCACATAAAACTTTTTTACCATCAATTATGTTAATGTCGGAATTAAAAGCATGATCTTGGATCGTGCGGCTTATTATGTCTACTGCCTGAGAACTAGCTACCTCTCCCGCTTGGTGACCGCCCATGCCATCAGCCACTAGAGCCAAACACCAATTATTGCTTCCTCCTAACCAAAAAGCATCTTCATTGTTGGACCTAACCTTACCGGCGTTAGTTTGCGTAAAGCCTTGCAGCACTTCAGTCACCTCCCCTTACAGCCTGATATGATCTTTGGCCGTCACTCCTTTTAGCCATAGCCATATCTTGATCAATAACCCGAACGACAGACAATAAGAACCAGTAAAAGAAGCTAAGGAATATTATGTGAACCGCCAGTCGAATTATATCTATTTGCTTCACCCCCGATACTCAAGGGTTGTGGATCCCAAAACAATCTTGTCTCCCGGTCGAAGAAGCTCTTTACCTCTTAAAAGCCGGCCGTTAAGCCAAGTACCGTTTAAGCTACCTAAGTCCTCTATATATTCTTGCCCCTCTGACCAAGCGATGGCTAAATGCACCCTGGATACTTTGTCATCATGCAGAACTACGTGATTGGTCTCCCGACGCCCGAGCAATGCTTTTTCTCCCCACAAAGCAAACGTAGCCCCTTCATCCGGACCACTTAACACTGCTAGCGAGCGTGGTGGTAAAGTTGCAGCACGTTTACGCTGCAAATGAAAAACCAACGTGGTATCCTGCTCCGTCTTAGCCACTTCCCTCTTCGAGCCTATAGTCGGTTTAACTTCTATGCCATCCACTAAACCAGTCGTTATAACTACCCTGACTGGGCCTTGTAACTGCTGTTTACGAGCATGTGCCTCTCGTTCTAATCTAATTGCCAAGTCCTTTTCCAAATCCGCTATATCTCGTGGCAACAAACCCCGATCCTCTGCGGAAACAATAACCTGGTATTCGTTAGGCCGTCCTTCGCCTGCTCTACCGCTTTCTTCTAGAGCGGCTACTAAATGTAGCCATATTGTCGTCGGCAATGTACTTTTTCGCCGGCGGTTTTTGGCTCGACGCCAACTTGACACTATCTTACTTAAGATGCGAGTCATGATGGCGTCTCCTCCTTGGATAAAACTTGCCGCCTCAGCTGCCCACAAGCAGCTGATATATCGGTACCAAGTTCACGGCGTATGGTAACCGAAATGCCTTCTTTTTCGAGTGTGCGATAAAATAGCTCGACTCGGTCACTTTGTGGTCGGCCAAAGCTAAGCTCGGATACCGGGTTAAACGGTATCAAATTTACATGACACAACATGCCTTGCAGTAGCTTGGCCAGTTGGTGCGCCTGCTTTGGGTTATCGTTAACCCCAGCTAGCAGGGCATATTCAAACGTAATGCGACGACCTGTAGCCATAATATATTCGCTGCAGGCTGCCATGAGCTCCGGTAAGGGATAGACTTTGTTAATTGGCATGAGTTCACTTCTAAGAGCATCTGTCGGTGCGTGCAAAGATACCGCTAACGTCAGTGGTAAGCCTTCTTTAGCCAAGCGTCTCATTCCAGAAATTAGTCCGCAAGTAGAAAGTGTCACTCGCCGGTAGCTCAGCCCTAAACCAGCCGGCTGTGTAGCCTCAGCCAAGAATGTAAGCACGTTGTCGTAGTTGTCCAGCGGCTCCCCAGTACCCATCAATACTAAAGAGCGGATCTCTCCCCCTAAGGCTCTCGCCTCACGGGCCAGTAGCACTAGTTCTCCCATCATTTCTCCCGGTGTTAAGTTCCGCGCTAAACCACCTAAAGTTGAAGCACAAAAAGCACACCCCATCCGGCAACCAGCCTGTGATGATATACAAGCACTATACCACTGCCTGTATTTAAGTAGTACACCCTCCACTGCCTGACCATCAACTAAGGAAAATAGCAGCTTCACAGCCCTTTTATCCGATGAACATTGACGCCGATCCACTTGAACTGTACCAAGCTCAGTCTCCTTGGCTAACTGTTGTCGTAAACTAGCAGGGAGATTAGTCATCTCTCCTACCGATAGTGCCAAATGCCGATACAACCAATTATATATTTGGTCAGCACGATAGGAGGGTTCACCCCAAGACGAGAGCCGTTCTCTTAGCTGACTTAAGCTCAAATCTCTAAGATCAAATTTAGGCATGGACTGCCTCCTCTGGACGTCTTTTCATACGGGCCAGAAAAAATCCGTCCATATCATGCTTATGTGGGTATAGCTGTAGCCAACCCTGTCTGAGAGTAGTTTCATGCAAAAACCTTTCTAGCTGGGGCCGCAAGTCGTCTAAGACAAAATCATCATTGCCTTTCAGAAATGCCGTTACTACCTCCATGTTCTCTTCCGGTTCAATGCTACAGGTACTATATAATAAGGTTCCACCGGCAATTACGGCTGCAGCGGCGCTGGTTAATATTTGCAGCTGGAGCTGTGGTAGTTTTTGTAGCTCTTTAGGTGTCTTGTGCCACCTAAGGTCGGCTCGCCTTCTTAAAACACCGGTTCCGGAACAAGGGGCATCCACTAGAACCCGGTCAAAACGGCCGCTGAAATTGGCCGGTAGCTTACGGGCATCGCCTTCGAGAACGTTAATACCTGCCAACCGAAGACGGTTAGCACTCTCTTTAATAAGCGCTAACTTGTGGGCATGAATATCCATGGCCCAAATCTCGCCTTCCTTTCCCATAAGCTCAGCTATATGGGTGGTTTTGCCACCGGGGCCAGCGCAGATATCTAATACCTGATCCCCGGGCTTAGGGTTAAGTGCATGAGCAGCAAACATTGAGCTTTCATCTTGTACACTAAATAAACCATCAGCAAAACCAGGAAGCTGCTCCACCGCGCCGTTTTTCTGCAAATATATCGCCTCTGGCATTAGATAATGTGGAGCCACATCATAACCTTCTGTTCTAAAACGACTCTCCAATTCATCCCTAGCGATTAAGATACTATTGGTTCGCAGGCAAAGCGGCGGGGCCTGGTTATTGGCCTGACAGAGTGCTTCGGTGTCTTCAAACCCAAACCTTTTTAACCAACGCTGCACTAACCACTGGGGATGGGAGTATTTTACGGTAATATAGTACACTGGATCTATCGCCGGATCGGGATATTGTAACCGATCCCGCTCCCGAGCTAGCCGCCGAAGGACAGCATTAACGAAGCGGGCACTACCGGCATGACTGACCTGTTTCGCCTGCTGCACCGCTTCAAAACAGGCAGCCGAAGGGGGAATACGGGTAAAAAGCAATTGATAAGCACCCAATCGCAAAATCATTCTGACCGGTGCGTCTAGTTTCTTCAATTTTATGCTGCTTCGTTCTTGCAAAGCCCAATCTAACGTACCTAGGGCCCTTAGGGTTCCATAAACTAACTCTGTAGCCAATGCCTTGTCCCGACTGTCCAAAGGACTGCTACTTAAAGCTGGGGCCAGGAGGAGATTGGCATAGGATTTTGTTTTTTCTACACGAAGCAATACACTAAGAGCCAAGTCACGCGCTGTCTTTTCCCTCGCCATACACTTGTCCCCTTTAGTAAATATGCTTAGTACGCACAAAAAATATTTGCGGAGTAAGTCCCCAGCTGGCGAACAAGGTAGGAGGGGCACTCTCCCAGCTATGTTCGATGCCGACAATTTCCCGGTCCCGGACATCCCAGGACGTGGTAACAAGTCTTTGTAATGCCGTACCAAGGAGCGGACCAATTAAGTTGGCTATAATCAAGGCCAACACTACATTTAAAAATGTGAAATGACGTGTAGCCAACAGCAAGGCCAGAAAGGCCGCTGAAGAGACAAAATTGGCGGCCGCGATGGTGGTCCCACACCGCTTATGAACCACCAAATCTTTTTCTCCCGCCAATAAACGTCCATGACCGATACGAGCGGCCGCCTCTACCACAACTGGATCAACCGCCCCATAAATATAAAAACCATCTTCGGCCGCTTGGCCGGATAGTCGCTGTGGTCCGTAGCGCTCTTCTATAACATTGATCGTAGAATGTTCCAAGGCGTGGTTTTTTCTAAGGTTGGGGTTAAAAGCAATTCTAATTAACTCTCCTGGTACTGTAAGCAAATTATGCATGGAACGAATAGTGAAGCCAAACGGAATAAGCAATAGATTAAAAAAGAAAACCAATAACAGGGGTAATAATAACCAAGGGAAGAATAAAGCTAAGACAATAAAGAATAATACCAGGGACACTACTTCACCCCCGACAACCTAACCTCAGGCCCAATAAAGGACATAACTACCTGTTGTAGCCGTTCCAAGTCTACTCTTGTGTCTACGCATGGCCCGTTGGGCCGCTGGTTCAGCACCCCAAAAGCTGGCAGCGGATAAACATCTTGCAAACCACTTGATAAGTCGCGTTCGCAAGCCACGGCCACTATTGCTGCCGGTCTTAATTCTATAACCTTCTTTCGGGCTAACGTACCACCGGTTACAACAGCTAAGTTAACACCTAAATCCTGAGCCAATAATAACAGATCCTTGATCTGGCAACGACCACAAAGCCGGCAGTTTTTTACATCAACTGTTATTTTAAATTTACAACCAGAGTATTGCAGACAATGAGGAGCCAAAATAAGAAGTTTAGACGGAGAGACCTTGATGTTCCTCGTACGGACTAAAGCATTATTTATTTCGATAAAGGAGCGTTCCATTTTTTCTTTTGTTAAATGAAGAAAACGTCCAGCCCACATCACGAGCGGTAACAGTCGCGTAATTACCATGTTGATAGGGCGATCAAAAACAGGGAGAGGACGATGACAAAGAATAATTAACACCACACCCACAACACCTAACAAAGCTATCAGCACGAACAATAGAAACACTAGACCAAGGGCAAAAAAGAAGTACCGCGACAGTTGGTCCAGTCCATGAAAAAAGACATGCCATAATCCGCCAGCCAATAGGCCCAGCATAACAACAAGAGTAAGAGCTATTCCTAGTATTATCCTCTTTTGGGCCATATTCTCTCCCCCTTTAGCCCCACACATCTCCTGGCCGGACACGGTACCCCCGGGCATACTCAGCGGCTGTCATAATTCGTTTTCCAGCTGGTTGCACTTCTTGTACTAACAGCGCGCCATCAGGAGTACTTACCAAGATACCGGCTTCCCCTTCTATTTTCAATACTTGCCCTGGGTTTCCTGCTACAGTTTTATCGCTAATTGCCCGCGCCCGCCAAATCTTGAGACGCATGCCTAAAGCAAACGTCACAGCGCCCGGGCGAGGATTTAGGCCCCGTATCTGGTTGGCCAGTTGCAACGCTCCTTTGTCCCATCTTATAATTTCTTCCTCCTTAGTTATTGGCGGAGCCCAGCTAGCCAAAGAGCTATCTTGCGGCTGACTCGGCGCAATACCCTGTTCGATAGCCTTTACCGTACGGCAAAGAAGGTCTGCCCCTTTTACAGCCAGCCGCTGAGCCAGTGATCCGGCGGTATCTTCGGGTAAAATTATTTCTTCTTCCTGGTAAATAACGTCTCCAGTATCTAAACCTTGGTCCATATACATAGTACAGACCCCAGTCCTGGTATCTCCATTCATAATGGACCGCTGAATCGGAGCTGCCCCTCTAAGCCGCGGCAATAAGGAAGCGTGTACATTAATGCATCCCAGCGGCGGAATAGCTAACAGTGCCGGAGGCAAAATTTGACCAAAAGCCACCACCGTTATCAGATCTGGTTTCAGCTCCCTTAGTTGATTCAAAAAACTTTCTTCTCTCACTCTCTCCGGTTGTAACACCGGTAAACCCAGAGCCAGTGCCGCCGCCTTAATAGGGGAAGGCCACAGTTGTTGTCCTCGCCCCCTCCGACGATCAGGCTGAGTTACCACTGCCTGTACAGATGGCGCCAGTCTCTCCAGCGCCGGTACGGCAAACTGGGGTGTACCCATGAAAACAATGCGCACAGACATCACCTTCAATCTTCTTGGCTTTGACTGGGGCGCAAGTTTTGAGCCTTATCGATAAACAGCACCCCATCTAGATGGTCCAATTCGTGCTGAAAAGCTCGGGCCAATAAACCTTTACCCTCAATTTCTAGCTCTTCTCCGTCAATATTTAGCGCCCGCACTTTCACTTTGTTATTACGGGAAACATCACCTACTATTCCCGGGAGACTAAGACAACCCTCAACTCCGAGCTCTTCCTCGCCCTCTTTAGTAATAATTTCAGGGTTGATTAAAGCCAGCAATCCATCACCCACATCGATCACCACTACTCGCTCAAGTATTCCCACCTGGGGTGCAGCCAAACCTACACCCTCAGCCTCATACATAACTGTGGCCATGCTTTGTAACAGGCGTCGTAGTTCGGTATCTATTTTGGTTACCGGTTGGGCTTTCTGCCTTAATACCGGGTCACCAAATAAACGAATGTGAAGGTTATCCGTTGACTCCATTACACTTCTTCTCCCCTCTTATAAGTACGACAGCGGATCCACATCCACGGTGAGCCGAGCTTTATCCTTGGCAGCATTTGTGCAAAGCTCTGGCCACGCTGAGGCTAGTTTCTCCCTGAGAGGTGTCAAATCCAACCCCTTAAACAATAACTGATACCGGTACTTGTCCCCTACTTTAAGGAAGGGGCTTGGAGCCGGGCCTTCTACCAGTATCTCCTTATCTATAGTTATTGTCGATAATACCTGCCGTAATAATTCTATGGCTAACTTTTCAATTGGTGCCAGGGCTCGTACAAGAATTGCTTCGGCAAATGGCGGATACAAATGGCGCTGACGCCGCTTTAACTCCCTGGAATAAAACCCATGATAATCATGTTTTTGAGCAGCCACAATACTAATATGATTAGGCGTATAAGTCTGGAAAATGGCTCGGCCTGGCGTCTCACCGCGTCCGGTCCGTCCAGAAACTTGCTCCAGCAACTGAAAAGTACGTTCCCACGCATAAGGGTCTGGTAAATTAAGGGTTAGATCAGCACTAACCACTCCGACTAAAGTTACCCGGGCTACATCTAGTCCCTTGGCTATCATTTGTGTTCCTACTAAAACGTCAATCTTTCCCTGAGAAAAGGCAGTGATAATATCGTTGGTAGCGCCCCTTTTAGCACTGGTATCAGCATCCAAACGCTGTACACGGGCCTTTGGCCACAGCCTTTTAACCTCAGTTGCCACCCGCTCGGTACCGCAACCAAAGTCGCGCACCAAGTTGCTGTCGCAACGGGGGCAGATGTTATAGGCTGGCTGGGTATAACTACAATGGTGGCAGATTAATCTATGCTTAGCTTTATGGAGAGTTAAGGCCAGCTCGCAATGCGGACATTCGGCCACCTGACCACAGTGCCGGCAGAGCACAAACGTACTATAGCCACGCCGGTTAAGAAAAAGAATAGCTTGCTCCCGATTAGAAAGTACGCGGTTAAGCTCACTTTTGAGCTGTCGGCTAAAAATGCTAAGATTCCCTGCCAGAAGTTCGCTCCTCATATCTACTATCTCCACCCGAGGAAGCGGACGGTTAGCTATCCTCTGCGGTAGACTAAGCAAATGAAAAGGGCTGTTTTTGCCTTGGGTCTGAAAGTAAGTGGTTACTGCCGGCGTAGCACTGCCTAGTATGGTTACCGCTCCGTTTCTTTTAGCCCGCCACAGGGCTACATCACGAGCGTGATAGCGAGGGCTTTCCTCTTGTTTATAAGCGGTCTCGTGTTCTTCATCTAAGATTATAACACCAATGTTAGATAAAGGGGCATAAATAGCTGAACGGGCCCCTAGCACTATCTGGGCCTGACCGTACCAAATTCGCCGCCACTCATCGTATCTTTCCTTGTCCCTTAAACCGCTATGTAAAATCGCTACTTGATTGCCAAAACGCTGGACAAAACGGTCTCTCATTTGCGGTGTAAGAGCAATCTCCGGTACCAGAACGATACCGCTCCGTCCCTGGGCTAAAGCAGCCGCTAGAACCCTTAGATATACCTCTGTCTTGCCACTACCGGTGACACCATGTAACAAAAAAACTTCACTGCGCTTGGCCCTAAGAGAAGGTATAATAGCAGACAATGCCCTCTCTTGGGCAACTGTAAGTTGCGGGAGGTTAATTGTAGGCGCCTCAGGTTTTGGCCAGCACGGCTCCGGTATCTTTACCCATGTTTTTACGGCACCACGGTTAAGTAGTGACTTAAAACTACTGGCTGCAGTTTTAGTCAAGCGCATTAGCTGAAGGCGTGGCTGATCACCCTTGGTTAAAAGAGCGGTTAATATTCGGACCTGAGCCGGTGCCCGGCGACTTAGCTGCTTAATCAATTCTGCTGCCTCATCTTTTGATATAGCCAGGCCAGCATATTCAACTCGTTGTTCCAAAAACTGTCGATCGCTAGCACCAGGAGGAAGAATTAAATGCAAGGCCTCTACTGTATAACAAAGATACCGCTCGGTCAGCCACTTCGCCAACTGCCAACCTTCCTCGTTAAAAAAATCCTGACCGAGCACCGCCGAAATAGGGCGGATGTTAGCCACTGGCTGAGGCGTCTCTGGTACTATATAGCCTGTTACTACTCGAGGTCCAAAGGGGACCCGGACCTTGGTACCTGGGCGCACCTGACCTGACAAAGATTCAGGAACACTGTACGTAAAGGGTTTGTTTGTAGCTGCCGTCACCAAATCTATTACCACTGAAGCTAGCTCCGGCATAAGGCACTCACCCCTTTGGCAGCTACTTCTTCAACCGCGCCAACAGATCCTGCCGGCACTTCAACACCCGCTTCAAGATAGCCACGGCAATATCTTTCTTTTGGGCCAGCGGCAAATGCTCTCGACGTCCGTCTGGCCACAAAATAATGACTTCATTGGTATCCACGGCAAATCCGGCATCAGTACGAGTAATATCGTTAGCCACAATAAAATCCAACTTCTTACTCTGTAATTTGTGTTGGGCATGGACTACAAGATCCTCGCTCTCGGCGGCAAAACCGACAGTTATTTGATCTGGCTTTTTCTCCTTAGTTAGCGACGCTAAGATATCCACCGTCGGTTCCAGTTCCAATTGCGACGGTTGCCCGGATTGCTTTTTAATCTTTTGTGTGGAATAAGCCGTGGGCCTAAAGTCAGCCACGGCTGCCGCCATAATAAGTACCGTGGCTGACGAAAAGCGATCCTTCACCGCCTGATACATATCCTTAGCTGTTACCACATCTATGCGCTCCACTTTGGCGGGTGTAGGTAGCATTGTCGGGCCGCTTATTAGGGTTACCTTAGCACCGCCATCCGCCGCCGCTGCCGCCAAAGCATACCCCATGCGCCCAGTGGAGCGATTTGACAAGTAGCGTACTGGATCCAAGGGCTCCCTAGTAGGGCCGGCTGTCACCAATACATTCCACCCCGTAAGATCAACAACCTCGGTGCTCATTAGCTGCCTGGCTGCTTGTACAATCTGGTCTGGGTCGGCCAGGCGCCCCGGCCCAACGTCACCACAAGCCAAGTAGCCACTACCTGGCTCTACAATATGAAAACCCCGCTGTCTAAGGAGCCTCAAGTTATGCTGCACAGCAGGATTCAGGTACATGTTGCTGTTCATCGCCGGGGCTATCAAAACTGGAGCCGAACTTGCCAAAACCGTTGCTGTTAGCATATCATCGGCGAGACCAAGAGCTAACTTACCCACCACATTAGCAGTAGTAGGAGCAATAAGAATAAGATCTGCTACCTTAGCATAGGAAACATGGGCTACATCCCATTTTTCAGGGGTCCTAAACATATCCACTACTACCGGTTGATGGGTCAAGGTCTGGAAGGTAAGTGGAGCAACAAAACGGGTAGCCGCCTCGGTCATGATCACCTTGACGGTGCAACCGGCACGAACAAGGGAACTGGCAATCATAGCCGCTTTATAAGCTGCTATGCCGCCAGTAACACCCAAGATAACTGTCTTACCCTTCATGATTGCCACTCCTACATTTTCTTGCTTTCTGTTATAACTGGTACTACAACTCCCTCAGCAACTTCTTTCATAGCAACGGTTACCGGTTTCCCTTCGGCATGGTTAATTTTTGGCGTCGCCCCCTCCATTAATTGGCGGGCCCTCTTGGCTGTAACTGCTACTAATAGATATTTACTGGGAATTCGCTCACGCAACGTAGCTAAATCAGGACCTCTCATGTTTGTTGTCCCCCCAATTTAACCTTAAGTTCTAGCTCACTAAAGCGGCTAATGCGACTATGTTCAGCCATCAAAATAGCCTCTATCTTATTAACCGCTTGCTCAATCTTGTCATTAACAACCAAATAATCATAGTTGCGTATTTGATTTATCTCTTGGCGAGCTGCCGAAAGACGCCGCTGTTTTTCCTCTGCGCTTTCTGTACCGCGTTTACTAATGCGACGTTCTAACTCCATTAGATCCGGCGGGAGCAGGAAAATTAAAATCCCAGCGGGGTAACTGGCTTTCACCTGCAAAGCCCCCTGGGTATCAATCTCTAACAGGACATCGTGTCCAGCCGCCAATTTATCCTCGACCCAGGTGCGCGGTGTGCCGTATAAATTACCATACACCTGGGCCCATTCTAGAAATTCACCCGCGTTCGCCCGTTGTTCAAACTGTTCCCGAGTAAGAAAAAAGTAGCTAACTCCATCTTCTTCGCTCGGTCGTGGCTTTCGGGTGGTGGCTGAAATAGAGTAGATCATTTCTTGATGGCGTCGGCGCAAAAGATCGCAGACCGTCCCTTTGCCGCAGCCGGACGGTCCGGACACCACCACCAATAAACCTTGGGTCATTTTATTTCACTCCCCTACTGTTCTTCACTGACATCTTCAGCTGTGGGAGTTCGATCAGCCAGACGATTAGCTACTGTTTCCGGCTGTACGGCTGACAAAATAACATGATCGCTATCCATAACAATCACCGCCCGGGTTCGCCGCCCATAAGTAGCGTCAATAAGCATCCCCCGATCCCGAGCTTCCTGTACTATTCGTTTAATCGGCGCTGAGTCCGGACTGACAATGGCAACTATCCGATTAGCGGACACAATATTACCAAAACCAATGTTAATAAGTTTTATCGCCATAGAAGATCCTCCTTTCAAGTAAACAACAGGCTTCACTCAACATTCTGAGCTTGCTCACGCAGCTTTTCCAATTCTGCTTTACATTTCACTACCAGAGAGCTAATGTTACTATCTTGGGCTTTAGAGCCAATGGTGTTAACTTCCCTGTTTGCCTCTTGAAGCAAAAATTCTAACCGGCGTCCTACAGGTTCGTCCAAGTCTAGAGTAGCGCTAAACTGCTGCAAGTGGCTAAAGAGGCGGACCACCTCTTCGTTAATATCGGCCCTTTCCGCCATAAAGACTACTTCTTGTGCCAGGCGGTTCTCATCTACCACCTCTTGCCCTAGTGTAGCCAATCTTTCCTGTAACTTATTCCGATAAAAATCAGGTATCTTATCCGCTAATGATTTAATTTCCTGAGCTAACTGTTCCAACACAGTTAAGCGAGAAGTCATATCTTCTTTTAAGGCTTCTCCTTCTCGCTGGCGCATGGCTAAAACCTTAGTTAAGGCCTTATCCAAGGCCTCGGCACAAGTAGGCCACCATAGGTCAAGATCCACTTCCTGCTCCTCAACTACAGTGACTTCGGGCAGCCCCAGGAGCACCGCTGGGGTAAGATCGAGCGTTAAATCAAATTGCCGGGCAACTTCCTGGGCTACTTTCACATACGCTTGGGCCAACCTTTCGTCTATTCGAACTGATTTGGGCCAACTTTGCCCACGCATATTCACCCATACTTCGACTCGACCGCGGGAGAGCTGGACCCCCAGCTCTCGACGTAGCCGCTCTTCCCATACGCCTAACTCCCGCGGTAGATGAATAACATACTCGGCAAATCGGTGATTTAACGTCCTAATTTCTACTGTAAACGTTCGCGTCCCGGCCTGAGCACTTCCTCGACCGAAACCGGTCATACTCTGCACACTATCGCTTCCTTGTAAATAAAATCCCGCTCTGGCGCATCCGCTCCACAGCTTCTT
>JBMNSQ010000014.1:0-21985 GCA_050945275.1 bacterium
GATCCCTATGTTATTGCTAATGGCGATGAAGGTGATCCGGGCGCTTTTATGGATCGCAGTATTATGGAGGGTGACCCGCATAGTGTTATCGAGGGTATGATCATCGGTGCTTACGCCATAGGCGCAAAAGAGGGATACATTTATGTTCGAGCTGAGTATCCGCTAGCGGTTAAGCACTTGACCACAGCTCTTACAGCAGCCAAAGATGCTGGTTTGCTAGGAGAGGATATCTTAGGTAGCGGTTTTTCCTTTAACATTAGCATTTACCAGGGTGGAGGAGCTTTTGTTTGCGGTGAATCCACGGCGCTAATGGCTTCTTTGGAAGGGCGGCCGGGCGAACCGCGAGCTAAGTATATTCGCAGTGTTGAAAAAGGGTTATATGATAAACCGACTGTGCTGAATAATGTGGAAACTTGGGCTAATGTACCGGCTATAATAAGTCACGGCTGGGGGTGGTTTCGGAGCTTGGGGCCAAGCGAAAAAAGTCCCGGAACGAAGGTATTTTCGCTGGTTGGCAAAATAAAAAACACTGGCTTGGTGGAAGTTCCTATGGGCATTCCGCTTCGGAAAATAATATATGACATCGGTGGGGGGTTACTTGGCGACCGAAAGCTAAAGGCCATCCAGACCGGTGGCCCCTCCGGTGGGTGTCTCCCAGCATCGATGATAGATATTCCAGTGGATTACGAGCACCTAAGTCAAGCTGGGGCTATGATGGGCTCGGGCGGGTTAATAGTGATGGATGAGAGAACTTGTATGGTAGATTTAGCCCGGTATTTTTTGGAATTTTTGGCTGAAGAGTCGTGCGGTAAGTGTCTACCATGTCGGGAAGGCATACCAGTGCTGCTTCGACTTTTAACCGATCTCACATTAGGTCAGGGGCAAGCCGGGGATATTGAGCTGATAGAGGAGCAGGCGCATGAATTAAAAGATACGGCTCTTTGTGGCCTAGGACAAACGGCTGCTAATCCGGTGCTGTCCACCCTAAGCTATTTCCGTCAGGAATATGAGGAGCATGCGGCCGGATTTTGCCGGGCTGGGGTTTGTCGGACGCTCTTTTTGTACCGAGTGAACCCAGACAAGTGTCGCGGCTGCGGTGCCTGTACCCGGGTGTGTCTTACCGGCAGCATTAAAGGTGAAACAAAAAAGGTCCACTCTATCGAAGTTGAGAGTTGTACTCGCTGTGGTAGCTGTGTTGATGTGTGTCGGTTTGATGCTATTGAGGTGAAACCGTGGCCGACCAAAAAGAAAAGCCGAATCAAGGCGCTGTGGGATCACATTGGGCAATTTGCTTGGCTGAGGGGGCGAAATCATGGCTGACGCGGTACACTTTTTGACTATAAACGGGGTACAAGTATCTGCTCAGCCGGGGACGCGACTTCTGGATGTACTGCGTGAGCAGAGGATTGACATACCAACTTTATGTGATCATAAGGGGCTGACACCATGGGGGAGTTGCCGCCTGTGTCTAGTGGAAGTAGTAGAGCGGGGTCGTAGACGGCTAGTTGCATCTTGTCTTTATCCGGTGGAACGGGCATCGTC
The DNA here is from genome assembly GCA_050945275.1 of bacterium. Classification (GTDB taxonomy): domain Bacteria; phylum Bacillota; class DTU030; order DUMP01; family DUMP01; genus JAAYWY01. The sequence goes on from JBMNSQ010000014.1 coordinate 1,543, forward strand.
GGTAGATACAGAAAGCCCTCGAGTTCGGAAGGCCCGGCGCTATTTACTTACGTTGTTGTTGAACCGAAACGGTAACGCAAAGATAGTCCAACAATTAGCCGCCCGTTATGGAGTCACGTCCCGGCAGTGTTTCTTTGATAGGCGAGAAGAGGGAAATTGCATTCTTTGTTTGCGTTGTGTGCGGGCCTGTAATATTCAGGGCCATAGCGCCATCGGGACAGCTTTTCGGGGGCAAACAAAAAAAATTAGTTCACCATTTGACGAACCGCCGCCAGATTGCATCGGTTGTGCTGCCTGTGCGGCTGTTTGTCCCACGGGAGCTATTGAAGTAATAGAAGATGAGGTCAGCAGAAAAATATGGGGCCGGACGTTTGAGATGGTGCGTTGTGAACGCTGTGGTCAGGTCCTTGCCACTCGCGAGCAACTGGCGTGGGCCCGCCGAAAGTTAGGCTACGAGCTTGACGATAAGCTGTGTCCACGTTGTCGCCAGCGAACCGAGGCAGGCCTGATGGTGAAAATATAGGGAGGTACTTAGATTCGACAGGGGGTGGCTGAATAAGTCTCGTTATGTTCCTAAAAAGTTCGAGGGGAGGAGAAAAGGTCGTGAGTAACATCCTACTGATTACCCCGGAGCGTTGTACGGGGTGCGGCAGCTGTGAGTTGGCCTGTTCGTTTAGGCATGAGGGCGAGTTTAGGCCGACAGCGTCAAGGGTATCGGTGTTGCGCTTTGAGGCCGGAGTGGCGGTACCGCTGACTTGTCTGCAGTGTGATGAGCCCTATTGTATGGCCGTGTGCAAAACAGGTGCTATTTCCAAGAATGCCGACAGCGGTTTAGTGTCAGTGGACGGTGATAAGTGCATTGGTTGCCGTATGTGCCTAGTGGCCTGTCCGTTTGGTAATATCAATTATAGTATTGCGGCCAAACAAGCGGTAAAATGCGACTACTGCGATGGCGAACCGGAATGTGTTCTTTGGTGTTCCCAGAAGGCCATCGAATACCTACCCCAAGACACCGCTACTTTAGGACGGAAAAAGGCCTATTCGGCGAAGTTCGCCAAACTGGTTGAGGAGGTGCAGTCCTAATGTATGGCTGGGTAGGAAAGATACTAAGGGTAGATTTGACTTTAGGAAAAGTTAATCTAGAACCGCTTAATGAGAAACTGGCGCAAAAGTTCATTGGTGCTCGAGGTTTAGGCGAGAAGATATTTTCCGACGAAGTAGATCCCAATGTGGATCCATTGTCGACCGACAATAAAATCTTATTTTCGGCTGGGCCGCTTACCGGAACGCTAGCTACTTCGGCCGGACGTTATAATGTGGTAACCAAAGGGCCGCTTACCGGGACTATCGCTGCTTCTAACGCTGGGGGCTATTTTGGTCCGGAACTAAAATATGCGGGTTATGACCTGATTATCATAGAGGGTCAAGCAACGAAACCGGTCTATCTCTGGATAAACAATGATAAGATAGAAATCCGCTGTGCCGAGCATTTATGGGGGAAATTCACTGATGAAACCACCGATACCTTGCTTGAAGAGACCGATCCAGAAGCGAAGGTAGCTTGTATTGGCCCTGGCGGTGAAAACATGGTTCTTTTTGCCGGTGTTATCAATGACAAACATCGGGCGGCGGGGCGTACCGGTGTCGGCGCAGTAATGGGCTCAAAGAACTTAAAGGCAGTGGTGGTGCGTGGTACTGGTGGTGTTAAGGTAGCGAATAAGGAAGCTTTCCGGGAAGCGGTTTTGGATGCTCGGGCTAAACTAGCTGCCCATCCAGTAACCTCCGGTGGCCTGCCTGCCTATGGCACCAATGTGCTAGTAAATGTGCTAAATCAGGCCGGCTCTTTACCCACCTGTAATTTCCGTACTGGTTATTTTGAAAACGCTGACAAGATCAGTGGTGAAACCATGGCGGCGACCAGATATGTGCGCAACAAAGCTTGCACGGCTTGTACCATAGCTTGTGGCCAAGTTTCTGCCGTCAAGACCGGTCCCTGGGCTGTCGTGGGCGAAGGTCCGGAATACGAAGCTACCTGGGCTTATGGTTCTCAGTGCGGTGTAGATGACGTGGATGCCATCATTAAGGCCAATAATCTGTGTGATCAGTTGGGTATAGACCCCATTACCATGGGTAGTACCATCGCTTGTGCCATGGAGCTATTTGACGAGGGAATAATTGATAAAGAAATCACGGGCATTCCACTCTATTTTGGTAATGCCGAGGCCATTGTGAAACTTACCGAAGAAACCGGCTTAAAACGCGGTTTTGGGGCCCAATTGGCAACCGGATCGTATCGATTAGCTGATAAATACGGACGCCCTGAGCTATCTATGTCGGCTAAGAAACAGGAGATGCCGGCCTATGATCCACGAGGCATACAAGGCATGGGCTTAGAGTATGCCACATCTAATCGAGGAGCCTGCCACGTGCGCGGCTATTTGACTTCGCCGGAGATATTGGGTATACCGGAGAAACTAGATCCCGATAGCACAGCCGAAAAGCCAGCTTGGCTTAAGACATTCCAGGACCTCACGGCGGCTCTAGATTCTTCTGGTATCTGCTTATTTACCACCTTTGCTATCGGCGCGCCCGAAATTGCAGCTATGTTGAGCGCCGCTACCGGTGTGAAGTATTCGGTGGATGAATTCATGCAGGCTGGCGACCGTATCTGGAATTTAGAGCGGCTGTTTAACTTGTCTGCCGGACTAACAGCAGCCGACGATACTTTGCCACCGCGGATGTTTAAGGAACCTATTCCCACCGGCCCTAATAAGGGCAAAGTGAGCAAACTACCGGAAATGTTGCCGGTGTACTATGAGATCCGGGGTTGGAGTGCAGATGGTGTCCCTGGCCAAGAGAAGCTGGCTGAGTTAGGATTGGTCTAGTGGCGACAGTACGTTTCTTTGCCACCATCCGGGAAATTACAGGCCAGAAAGAAACAGTTGTGATGGCTAACACACTGCAAGATTTATTGGAGAAACTGGCGTCTAAGCAAGGAGTCCGTTTCCACCAGGCTGTCTATGGACCGGAAGGTCTTAGCCCAGAAGTTATTATTATGATCAACGGCCGTCACATTGAGCATTTGCCAGCCGGGCTAAGTACCGAGCTAACGCCAACTGATATCGTGGCCATCTTTCCGTTGGTAGGTGGCGGTTAGTACAAAAGGCAGTCGCTATGGCCTGAGCGGCTGCCTTCTTTATGTCGAATAGTTTCTTGTTCCTGACTCTTTGGTAGCAAGCTATCTTAATACTACGGCGGTGTTTCTCGTGTGGAAATATGTACCATGACGCCCTTGGCACGAAGTGCACATAATAATGTTAGATTTAAGACTAGATAGATTGCACAAACAAGGGAGGCTTAATTGGTGGTAATCAAATGGGCGGGAGACTTGCTCCGCGGAGTCATGGATGAGACAGCTGACGATATTATGTCCAAGATGATGCAGGATCGGTACACGGACAACCTGTTGACAGGCCTATCGATAGCCAAAAAATGCGGCTTCCAAAACCTAATGGAAATAGAAATGCGCGCTGCCCAAGGGGCTACATTAGAACGACCGCTGGGAAGCTCGCTGAGGATGTCGCCTTGGGAAACCCTGATGTTCAGTCCTGTGCATTTGCATCGTTTCCCGGTGGAGAGCATGGAACAGATCAATATGGGTGTGACTATTGGTCCCCAGGCGAAACGTCCGCTAAAATTGGATATCCCTATTTTTATTGCCGGTATGTCTTATGGTAGTGCTCTAAGTGTTACGGCCAAAGTAGCTTTGGCTCGTGCAGCCAGCGCACTAGGGACGGCTACTAATACTGGTGAAGCGGGTCTCTTGCCGGAGGAGCGCAGCGAGGCCATGAAGCTAATTGGTCAGTATAACCGCGGTGGTTATCTCAATCAGCCAGATAAGTATAAGCAGTTGAACGCGATAGAAATTCAGTTGGGGCAAGGAGCTCAGGCTAATGCTCCCCAACGAACCCAAGTCAAGTTTATTGATGACAAGATGCGTACTGTGTTTAATCTAAAAAAAGGGCAGGATGCAGTTCTTAATGCGCGTATTCCCGGAATAAATACGGCAGAAGATTTTATTAATACTGTGCGCCGGCTAAAGCAAGAAGTGGATGTGCCGGTGGGGATGAAGCTGGCAGCGACCCACCATTTAGAAAAAGAACTGGATGTGGCGGCTGAGGCCGGTGTGGATTTTATCTCGGTGGATGGGGCTGAAGGTGGTACGCACGGTAGCACACCTACGCTTCAGGACGATGTTGGTTTGCCTACTATCTACGGCATTGCCCGTGCCCGGCGTCATCTAAAACGGTTAGGGTTGATAGGGAAGGTATCGCTTCTGGCCGGTGGCGGACTCATTACCCCGGGACAGTTCCTAAAGGCTTTAGCCTTAGGTGCCGATGCAGTGTATATTGGTACCGTGGCTATTTTGGCTCTGGTAGCCCAGCAGATTACCAAAGTGACGCCCGGTGAAGCACCGATGCAAATGGTGCTGCATACTGGTCGTTATAAGGATAAGTTCGATATTGACTTGGGAACACAGAACCTGGTTAATTTTCTCGTGCTGTCAGTGGAGGAGATGACATCGGTAATGCTTGTGCTTGGTCATACTGCCCTTGATCATCTTACCACAGCTGATATGGCCTGCACAGATCCGTTCTTAGCCCAAGCGTTGGGGGTACAATATGCTGGCATTGCACCTATGGAGCAAGGAAATTACTATGAGGGTCTATTTGCCGGTTACTGGGTCGAAGAGGGTAAGCAGCCAACACTACAGTAACAGAAATGCCCGCCGTCAGATCAACTGACAGCGGGCATTTAGCTGTTCTATATTTGCTCCCTTTGGGGTCATACATATTGTTTTTTCTGTGAGTCCGCCCCTTATCAATGGGTTCGCCGGAAAATGGGTTAGCAGGAAAAATGTCCCTCTTTGCCGAAAATAGTTTCCGGGGAAAGCACCGGCCACCGGCGGCTTAGTTAGACTGATACCTGAGATTATTGTTGAGGCAAATCACGTGAGATCACTTGCCAGTGACCATCGTTTTCTAGACTAAGTTGGTAGCGGATATCTTGGGGGCTTTTGTTTTTGTTTTGGGTATAGATCAGTGTTGCTTGTACGTTATTATCAGAGTCCAGGGAGAGGGAGATGTCTTTTAGGGTGCAACTTTGGTCGAGCCCATGATAAACAGCTTCGGCACTGTAAAACACCTGACACGTAACGGGTCCTTTGCTTAGGCCTTCCCACCAAAAGAGAGCATGGGCTACTGGGTTAGATGGTTGGTCTGCTGGAGCATAATCGGCAGCGATCACCCGCAGCCGCTCTTTCCCCAGGGTTTGACTGACGTATTGTATATTAATGTTATGTTCCTTTGCAAATTGGCCTAGTTCGGCAATACCTTCGGTTCGTTTATCTGGGGCTAAGTGGCTTAGATAATCTGCTAAGGTATGGGTAAGCGAAACGGCTCCGGCCCGTTCCAGAGCCAAGGTAGGAAGAAGCCAGCTGGGATCGGTATCAACCGCCCTTTTATAGTCTGCCTTGGCGGCATTTGCGGTTATACCGGACAATTTTTCTTTGATCCGGCCTAATCCATAGAGGGCTCGTGCTTTATGGCGGCGATCGATTCCTTCCGGATCAAAACTTGCCAGCTCAAGATAAGCCTTAAGTGCGTCCTGCAATTTTCCTTGAGCCAGCAAAACATCGCCTTTAAGTACCGCCAGGGCACCTGGTGGATACGGTGAAGGTTCGAAGTCCTCGGCTCGGGCAATAGATTTGAGGGCATCTTCTAACCGGCCACTTTTTAATTGGGCATCGGCTAGGTAGTACCATAAACTAGAATGATCTGGCATGGCTAGTACTTGCTGCTCATAGTACTCAACTACCTTAGGAAAGTAGTCGCGATAAATATCAATAGCAGGGAACAATTTTCCTAGGGCATATCGGTACACTTCCACTTCATAAGCATTGTTGTTCACCTGGTTCCAGACGGCAAGCTTGGTTTTACCATCGCAGCCATAGTCACCAGGGAAGTTGATGATATCAAGCCGGTGGTAAGGTAGCTCAGTTAGAGTTCTGACTTCGTTATGTAGGGTTACTATGTTAAGCTGATTGCCAGCGTCAGAGCCTAAACCCCAACCCACTAATAGCTCTGGTGTGCCATTACCGGTTATATCGGCCAGATGAAGTAGCGTTAGCCCTGGTCCTTCACCACGACCTTCCCATAGCTTGCTCCAGTGGCCGTTTTCCTGTTTCAACACCAGTACGCCGACGGTAGCCTCACCAACACGGTATCCGGCGATTAGCTCTGGCACACCGTCATTATCCAGATCAGCCTGTTGCACCAGCGGCGGCGGGGTTAAGTTTATGCCGTCTTGTGAGGGTTGGATTAAAAACCCTCCTTGAGGCAGATATTGCTGAAAGGCTTTTTTCCATTGGGACAAGTCCTTCGTTTCTTCGTTTCCTGGTTCAGATCCCATCGTTGGCAGGTTTTGGCAGCCGCTGACCAAAAGAATTATAATCAATAAAGTTAGCACGAGATGCTGCAACCTGTTATGTTTTTGTACCATTGTGGTTTCACCTCTTTTTGACTAGGTGTGAATAGATTAACACCACATCCCTATCTATAGTATACAATATTCGGCTGTATTTTAGTGAAAATCAACAAGTAGAAAGAGTACAAGGTTGATAGAGCAGTGTCAAGTTATATGGATATGGGCTAAAGCAATAAGGGTTTGACGCCGATAATAAGATTACCGTTAAATTTGGTAATTAGAAGGGCCAGTGGAGGCTGATATAGATGATATATTCTAGAAAAAGGATAACAGCTCTTGTGCTTACCCTATTTTTCTTAATAACAATAATAGAACCGCTGCCAGTATGGGCGGGGGAGGACCCAGTTGGTCCGGTTATTGAAACAGTAACCCCTGCACAGATCTCTAGTGCTGGCGGTACAACTATTACAATCAGGGGAACAGGCTTAGATTCAACTACAGAGGTGACCATTGCAGGTCGGACAGCGGATTTTATTAATGTAGAGAGCACCGAGGTCAAAGTAGTGGCTCCCTATGGTGATGCAGGTACCAGTTGTGTGTTAAAGCTAGTTCGCTCAGATGGTAAGTATGCAGAGGCAACGATAACTTACCGAGAAAGCAAACCTCAAATAACAAATGTGATACCGGATTATGGTCCCGTACGCGGTGGGACTGTGATTACCATTGAAGGGATAGAATTAGACGACCGTACATATGAAGATGACAGCTATGGTATTCATGTTCTGTTCAGAGGGGAACCGGCAACTGTGCTTAAAGTAGAACGGGAAGGAGAAGAATCCAAGGTTAAAGTTAGATTGCCGGAAGGTTCTGTTGGTAAGGCTATGGTAACTGTTATCAATCCGGACAAAAAGCAGGCCATGTGGGCCAACGAGTTTTTGTATTATGTATCACCTTATATAGAGAGCATTACACCTAACTTTGGTTCAACAGGAGGAGGCACCTTAGTAGAAATAAGGGGCGAACACTTGGACCGAACCCAGAAACTATTCTTTGGTGACAGTGATAATGATGATAATCAATTAAAACTTATTTCGGGAGAGCCTGAAGAAGCCGGACAATATTCTATTAGTGCTGATGGGAAAACAATTTATGCTAGAACACCGGGTGGTCAAGGCAAAGTCCCGGTAATAATACAATCAGAAACTGAGCCAGGATCAGGTGAGATCATAGAATTTGAAATGGAGGCTGGTTTTCAATATCGAGATGAACCTATCATGCCCAACGTAATAGCAGTAGAGCCCAATGCAGGTAGTGTTGTAGGAGGATATAAAGCTACAATTGTTGGTCAAGATTTTATTTCTGGAGCACAGGTATATGTAGGGGAAACCAGAGCAAAGGTTCTGGTTGTGCGTAGCACGGAAATAGAAATAGAGATTCCTGCTGCACCAGATAATCAGGATGGCTGGTATTGTATCACAGTGGAAAACCCGGGTGACCACGGGACATTTACCTACAATAATGGCTTCTTATACCAGAAACCAGGCAAGGAGCTATTATTGAACAGAGTGGTTCCATCTGAAGGCCCCATGGGAGAAACAACAAGAATTATTCTAATGGGCATGAACTTCCCTGCCAAGGAACAGGATAACGTGGGCGTAAAAGTCTACTTTGGAAGTGAAGATAGAGAAGGTATAAACGTAGAACGTTTAGATTCGACCGGAATTGAGGTTTCGGCTCCAATGTTCTTATCAGACGAATTGGAAGTACCAGTTACTGTGATTCTAGAAGTAACTAAGACAGAAAAGAATGGAGAAAACGGAGAAGAAAGTATAACGGTAGTTGAATTAGCGGAGCTGCGCGGTGGTTTTACCTATTATCAACCAGTACCTGTGCCTGAATTTGCAACTGCGATTCAGGGAGAAGAGATACCAGTCTTAAACCCAGAAACGGAAAACAACGAAGGCCCGGTGGCTGGTGGAGTTCCGGTAGAAATTTATGCTAGACGGCTAACAGACAATTTTGAGGTCTATTTTGGACCAGAGATTAGAGAAGACTATCGGGCTCAAGTAGATGAAGTAGAGATCCTAGAAGGTGAAGAAGGTGTAAATAAAGTTACAGTTATATTACCGGCAGCACCGGAAGGTAAAGAAGGAGCCGCCCGAGTTTGGCTGGTAAATCCAGCGGTTAAAGAAGGACGCAAACCCGGTATTGCATATAAGGATTACGGGTTTGTTTATCGTGGAAACAACATGGAGCTATCCAGCGTTCGGCCAGCAGAAGGTTTGATTAGCGGTGGTAATATAGTAGAGATTGTAGGAACTAACCTTGCCTGGACTGACCATGTTAAAAAGAAGCAATTGCTTCTTGATAGAACGGATATCTATTTTGAGGATAATCAAGGGCGGACGGTGGTGACAGATGGCAAGGACATAGAAGTTAAGCCTAGTGGAGAGGAAATTCTCAGATTCATCCTTCCGCGTTCCACACCGGGTTACAAGAATGTAGTAGTAAAGAATCCGTTCGGCGAACGAACTCTTCAGCGAGCTTTTGAATATAAGCCGATTCCGGGAGAAGTTTCCATTGAAGAAGTTTTTCCCCTTGTGGGTACAACCCAAGGCGGAACCGAACTGGTAATAAAGGGCGATGGTTTTGAAGAAGGGGATACAGTTCTAATTGGGAACAGACCAGCCCAAGATGTAAAAGTTACTTTGGAACAAGTAGCTGAACCTGATAGTGAGGAAGAACTAAGATATCGGACCGTTATTACCTGCACTGTACCTACTAATGAACCAGGGGCTTATCCAATAAGAGTGATTAAGAAAAGAGGCGGTAAGGAAGATACATACCGCTACCGATACATTTATGTAAGTACACCGGAGATAACTAGTTTGTCTCCAAATTATGGCACAGCCGATGGTGACACATGGATAGTAGTTAAGGGGAAAGGGTTTCTAAGTAAAGAACAGGTAGAGGCGTATATAGACGAGGAAAACAAAAAAATAGAACAGGAAAACGAGGAATGTCCATGTGAAGAGCAAATACCAAGATACGAAGTGTCGGACTTGGCGGCTTCACTGTGGTATAAAGATGGTGGTACACTAACAGAACTAGAATCGCCGGAAGTCGAGTTTATTTCTCCTACGGAAATCGCTTTTAAGACTCCCTCTATTCCAGTAAAAGATCGGGAGATAAATGTCCATGTAGAAATTATGAATCCCGATGCAGGATTGGCTTCAGAGCACGTGACTTGGGGTAGGGCATACAAAGAGGATGCTTTTACTTATAAAGTTCCTCAGCTAAGTAGGCCAACAATTGAAGAAATCGAACCTGATAAAGGCCCGGTTTCTGGAGGAACAAGAGTACTGCTAACAGGAAGTAACTTCCGAGAAGATACTACTGTTTATTTTAAGTGGAAGCCAGCAGCTCAGGTTACTCGAATTGGTTATGATAGATTGGAAGTAGTAACGCCGCTGGCTCCTGCTGAGTGGGTAGGAAAAGAGATTGATGTTGTTGCGGTTAATACCACCGATGGAGGGCAAAGTGGTGTCATACCTTTCTACTACGTTTATCCCCATACCCGACCCGAATTTCACTCTATTGTACCGAATGAGGGCAGTGTAGACGGAGAAACGTTGGTTGCTATCCGCGGCTATGACCTGGGAATTGTGAAAGAGGTTGGGTCGGACAGTACTGGTGATGGAGCTTTACCGCCTACGGTATATTTCGACAACGAAAAAGCTACTTCGGTTGAACTAAATGAAGATCGTACTATACTTCGGGTAAAGACACCGCCTCACGCGCCTGGTACAGTGGATGTACGGATTGTAAACCCTGATAGTGCTACGGTTACGGCTAAGAACGTTTATACCTACCGCTATATTACGACTGAACCGCGCATACAGACCGTAGAGCCGAAGAGGGGCCGAGCCAGCGGTGGTACACCGGTTGTGATTACCGGTAGTGGCTTTTCTGCTGGAGCTAGGGTGTACTTTAATGATCAGCCGACCTACGTGGATACGGCCAAGAGTTCGGAGACGGTTCTCTTTGTTTATGCGCCGCCGGGTAAAGCTGGGGATAAAGCTGATATTACGGTCCTAAACCCGGATGGAGCCAGCGATACTGTGCTGGCACAGTTTGAATATATTCGTGACCCACAACTACAGCCCCGAATAACCCAGATTGTGCCTAATAAAGGGCCAGTCACTGGTGGTGCGCTAGTAGATATTTGGGGCGTGAACTTGAAGCATTTACCAGATGAGGGACAAGAGCAACTTACTGTTCTATTGGGCCATCAGCCGGTAGAGATTATCAACTCGTTTCCCGATACAGATACCGATAAAGCCAAGGAAGGCTATGTGCAGTACGTGCAAATAGCAGTGCCTCCGGCAGAGAAACCAGGCCCGGTGGACGTGTCAGTGGTCAATGCCGACGGTGGTGTATTTACTGTCCCCGATGGTTTTACGTATACTGACGTTACAGAGCCCATTGAGATAGATTCCATTGTGCCGAGTAGGGGGCCGTATTTAGTCGCTATTCCGGCTCAGATAGACGGTAGCGGGTTCTTAAGTGGAGCCAAGGTTTTTTTGGGAGGGCAGGAAATAGCCAGCTGCGAAGTTATAAACGAAGGCACGGCCATTATCTTTACTATCCCGGCAGCACCAGAGCGGGAAGGTGATCTTAGTTTAGACGTAATAGTGATGAATCCGAGCGGGGCTACGGCTCGGATGGAAAAGGGCTTTACTTATGTGGCCGAACCGCAGAGCGAACCGGAGATCATCCAGGTTATACCGGGCAGTGGCCGCACTACTGGCGGCACACCAGTGACGGTTCATGGTCAGGGGTTTGAAGAGTTCATCTTAGCAGATGGCTCTCGAGAGTTACCGGCGTTATTTTTCGGGAGCCGCCTAGCAACCCAAACTAACTTTTTATCGGAGCAGCAACTTTTGGCCGTTACATCACCCGGTCCTGTAGGCCCTGTGAATGTTACGGTAATTAACCCCGACGGAGCCATGGCCAAATTGGTGTCCGGCTTTATTTACGAAGATAAACCGGAGCCGGTGATCACTGCTATTCATCCCACCAGCGGACCCAGCTCGGGTGGGACACAGGTTACCATTAGTGGTAGCCAATTTGATCCTGGTGCCACAGTAATGTTCGGTGATGTAGCTGCCCAATCAATGTTGCGAAAAAGTGATACTGAGCTTACGGCAGTTACGCCAGAAGGGGATTTAGGATCGGTGGATGTAACAGTTAGCAATCCTGACGGTTCTTCTTATACCTTGCCTGATGGATTTAGTTACACTGGGCCGCCTAAACCGCCGGCGGGCCTGGAAGCGCGAGCAGTCAGCGCTAACACCATCGAGCTGAAATGGCTTGCGGCTGCCGGAGGTGTTAGTTACGAAGTTTATGCTGGCGAATCAAGAAGCGATCAGTACTTTCTTGCGTCTACCACCGGTGAAGTCTATGGAGCCCCCGCACCCCAGCCGGATGAAGAGTCCGTTTTGTATTACTATGTGCAGGACTTGGAACCGGATACCCGTTATTACTTTTCTGTTCGGGCGGTAAATAGAGATGGTGTTTCTGATCAAACATGGACTACATCGGCCCGCACTCTAAAACGAAGCGCCCGTGAGCCAGAAGATATACCGGCAGCAACTAATTATACGGTTTCCGGAAGCGGGACAGCTCACGTGGTAATCACTATCCCACCGGCACTGCTTAGGGATTCTCGGATTCGCCTCGATTTAATGAAGCCAGAATTTGAGAACACACGTACGTTTACAATCATTGTGCCAGCAGCGGAGGTAGGTCGGTCTAGCACCATCTATTTATCGGCTCCGCGTTTGAAGCTGGAGTTACCAGTTAGAGCGCTAAACAGCGTCGAAGTAACGACCCTTAGCCGCCCGGAACGCGAACAGGCATCTGTATCTATCACGGTGGAAGAAGCGCGAGGGTCGGAGGTTACTGCTCTGCTGAGAAAACTACCTGCTGGCCGGATGGAAGCTACGCCAGTCTATCGTTTAGCAGTTAAGTTAAGTAGCGCAGGTCAGGAGAAGGATTTGGCATGGCTTAACGAACGAGTCGCTCTGATCACTAAGTTTGACTTTGCCACTGCTTCTTTGCGGCAGCCAACGCTTCATTACTACGACCCTGTTCGTGATACTTGGACCCCTGCTGGGTATTTCACTGTCTGGAGTGCGGATGCTGCTTTAGACCGTCCTGGTTATTGGGTTGTCTTAACCCAGGTTATGTAGGGGCGGCCTGTTCTTTAAGTTGTGTAAGGGCAGCCCTCTGCGGCTACCTGAACCCCAGAGCATGTAGGGGCAGCTCTCTGCGGCTGCCCGATTGTTCCATTATCGCTAAAGGAGAGGATCTAATTGGCGAGACAAACTTCTTACCTTCGCAGTTTTTACATACTTATTGCTTGGATGCTAATAGTGACTGTTCTTCTAGGGCCTGGCCTGGCTCATGCCGAGGGCAGGGAAACCAATTTTGGTCTTTATCTTAGCGGCAGCAGGGACGCGGCTGGACTCATGGCGGCGCTGAGGTTTTCTGACTTACCAACAGGTTCGGAGGGAGCTTCTATTGTGCGGTTGGCCGCTCAGGGTGTGTTGCGTGGCGATGGTAGTGGCCGTTTTAATCCAGAGGCAGCTGTGACCAGAGAGCAGGCCTTGGTATCTTTGGTCCGGTTGCTGGGATGGGAAGACCAAGCTATCGAGGCTGCTACGGTGAGAACCGGGGGCGCTGCTACTACCGGTGCTTCCCCGTGGGCAGCTGGGTTTATTAGCGTAGCTATAACCCAGGGATTAATAGGGAACGATGGCAATCGGACATCGGCTGGTACCACCGGCAACACCATTCCTTGGGATGCACCAGCCACTCGGCAAGAAGTGGCTGCCTGGTGTGTTCGAGCCTTGGCCCCGTCGTCAGGTATTAGCGGGACTAATACTTCGGTAGCGTTGGCCGCATACAGCGATGCTGATGAGGTTCGTCCTGAGTTTAAGGCTTTTCTGCATCAGGCCATAGAACTTGGGCTTTTGACGCCGGTAGCTCTGGGACGGCTGGCCCCTCATGGAGCAGTTACTAGGGCCGAGCTAGCGCTGATACTGGATCGGCTAGTATGCTTATTGCCACCTACCTTTGGTACAGCTTGGGAAGTGGGGACGTTGGAAAATTGGGTCTTAGAAAACGAAGAAGTAGCTGGTTTGCCGGCTAAGTCGGCGCTATGGACCTTAGTTAGACCGGGTGGTAGCAAAACGGCGCTTAAACTAAGTTCCGATTACCGAGGTGTCCCGCTGTCTCAAGCCGTGGTGTACACCGGCGGCCAGTTAACTTACGGTGAGGCTCTTAAACCAGGGGATACTGTTCGCTACTTGGTTCAAGGGGACCGGGTAGTGCCTTTTATTGAAATATTACCTGTCGGCATGGCTACAATAAATGGCCTAATCGAACAGATAGAAACGGAGACAAGGCAATTAACTATAAGAGATGCTAATCGTGTGGTTCATCACCTGATGTTGTCGCCTATGCTCGGTATTAATGTGGCCGGTAGTCCGGCCTCAGTCCATGACTTGGTGGCCGGCCAGGATGTGACCGTAACGGCTTTAGATGGTATAGTATTGGAGATCGCTGCTGGCTCAACCGGCATTGACCATGCTGCTGATCCACCTTCGCTGGAGGTGAGCGGGCGGGTTCGTACCGTGGATTCACGCAATCTGCTGCTAATACTTACCGATGGTCGCGTGGTTAAATATGACTTAAGCAGCGGCACACAAGTAGTAGCCCAAGGACAGCTGAGCACGCCGAGCGCTATACAGCCGGGTGACCAGGTTCAAGTCCACCTGTATTCACCTACTAGCACGTGGGCCCAGCGTATAGTGGTGGCCGGGTCAGCGGCTCGCGTGTCGGAGCTTGTGCGGGGTCGACTAGGAAGCTTTACCCCGCGCAGTGGTCGCATAGTACTTACTGATGCACAGCGTTTAAGCAGTGGCGTCTGGGAGAGTGCAGCCCAGACCATGGAGTTACCGCTTAGGGCGGATGCCGACATCTGGTATGAAAATCAACAGCTAGATCTGGTATCAGCGGCTCGGCTTACTGGCGCTGAGGTGTACGCTGTTATTAGCGGCGGCTTTGGTCGGCCAGAGGTTGTAGCAGCGATGATATGGCAGGGTCAGGAAAAATCTTATGAAGGGGCAATCGACGAGATAAACCCGGGTCTAGGGCTAGTGAAACTACCTGGAGCCGAATTGCTGTTAAGCCCCGGTGCTATTGTGCTGAAAGACGGCCGCCTCGCCGATCCTTATGGCCTAGAGAAAGGAGACAGTATTCGAGCTTTGGCCAGCAGATCAGGTGGCAACAGTCTCGGATTAGTAGTGTCCGTACTGGGCAAAGAGCAAGGCTACTTCCCTGGCCTTACCGTTTATCGAGGACGGGTTGATAATATGGGCCGGACGGCCTTTACCTTAAATTCATACCAAACATTTTCCGATGGCACCTGGTCATCGCGCCGACGCCGAACAAGCGATGATCTGGGCTTAGGGCGTGATACTAAGGTTTTAAGCCTACTAGGCGATGAGCCGGCCGAGTTAACGCTAGATCAGCTGCGCCAAGGGTTGTGGCAGGATCTATACCGGGATGCTGAAGTGTTGGCTGCGGTCGAAGATGGCGATACGTTAGGGTTGGCCTTATGGCCGACTGGCGAGCTGGAGGCCGCCCGTCTAAGTAGAGCTCAGATAGTAGCGGTAACGGCTACGGGTTCTTCTGCTGAGACAGGTTCCAGTAGCCAGATGAGTATTAGCTTGCGAAATGTGGCTGACTTTAGCCCAGCGAAAGGTACATGGCAACATGCAGGCACAGAAGTTGAGCTTAGGGCAGAGCAAGCCTTGGTGGTGAAAAATGGTTGTGCCTATACCGGAGACGAACTGGCACCTGACGATGATATTGTTTTTCTGCGGCGAGGACAAAGCGTGTTACTAGCCTGGGTGAAGGAGTGAGCTTGTTGCGGCAAAGGTTAGGCATTACACTATGCTTCATGATAATTGTGATGGTGCTTAGCGCTGAAACAGCGGCAGCCACGACAACCACCTTACCACCACGGCCAATGGTTTGGGAGGCGGGCGTGCGCGAGGGACAAGCTTATCAGGAGCTGGTTTTTATAACTGGCGAACCGATTGTGGTTACCGGAACGGTAACCGTCCGCGACGGCCGAGCACGGGACAATAAAGTTGATAGCACGTACAGCTATCGCTTAGAGAATCGGGAAAAAGAAGTAAAGCTGGACCGCCAGCTTACCATCACTACCACCTGGCAGGAACAGGGAAAAGAAATTACGGCCAAGAATGCAGTAAGTCGTATTAGGGAAACGGTGTCGGTGGGGCGGCAGCGTTTTACCCTCGATGACAAACGCTCTCTTCTTAATGCATCTACAGTTACTTTGCGTGAGCCAGCAGTATCTTACTTTGCTGGTAATCTAGAAGGCCGTAAGGTATACACCATTAATCGCAATGAAGGCGAAGTAGTAGTTGAGATAAGGAGCGATAGCACCGGCTACAAACAGCCATGGGGGACAGTGGAAATCCAAGATGTTTTCGGTAGTATCAATTACGACCAGATTGCTACCGAACGAAACCGTAATCCAGATGGAGGCACAGAAACAAGCACTATTAGAACCTCGTGGAATGGTACTTTTACTTGTCAAGCCTCTCATTCTACAAAATTTGACTTGCAATATATAATGAACGAACCAACCCAGATTAGTTTTGCCGGCGGTTTTCTAAAAACGGAAACCAAAGAGGGTATTTTGCGAGTTAGCTACGATCTGCCGCGCCTAAATGATGAAAGGATACCCATAGGTACTAGGCGTCACCGGGGTGAGCAGACGATAAACCTTACCGGAACGCCTAAAACAGAACGATTGCCTGTACCTCAGTATAGCGATGTCCGGGGTCGCTGGTCGGAAAACGACGCTTTACTTTTGGGAAGCTTGGCTGCCTGGGGAACCGAAAATAAATACTTTCATCCAACAGCCACTGTTAACCGGCGTGAATTTGCATTGGCTTTGGTACGTGCTCTTAAGCTTCGGCCAGAGGAAACCTCTACTAATAGAGCTAGTGCTAGCCAACGAAATGGGTCTACACCGGTGAGCCCGTATCGAGACATCTCGGCCCAGGATCCTGATTGGCCCTATCTTGAAATCATTACCAAGCGAGGCATCATGCAAGGCATAGCTCCTGGTTATTTTGGTTGCCAAGGAAACATTACTCGCGCCCAGGCCGTGACGTCCTTTATTAGAGCCCTAGGATTCGAGAACATTGGTCCAGGCAGTGCTTATCATACCGGTTTTGCCGATGACGGCGATATTCCAATTTGGGCGAGAAACAGTTTTAGTGTCGCCCGTCAAATCGGTTTGGTATCAGGGGATACCTTTGGTCGCGCCCGCCCAAATACTTATTTGACCCGTGAAGAAGCTGCCTCCATGTTAGCTCGACTTGTAAGCTATCTAAGAACAGAAATTCTTCGCGATTATCGCGATCGTATCTTTCTTTACAGGTAGCCATCCTGTGCCAAAGACCCTTTATTATGATGTAGGAGCAATCCTGTGTTACTTTGCAGCCCGTCTCTAGGTTGCTTCATAGTCCTCAGTCGTTTTGTTGTAGGGGCCCTCTGTACTGCTTGTGCTCTTTTTAATGGAAAACCCCGTCGATTTTTGTTATAATAAAATTGACCAGGTCAAAACCTGCCAGCTAGTAGGGTAAAAGCATATCTTTACTCAGCTTTTTAAGTTTGTTACCGGGCTGCTCATCCTCTTTGCATTAGTTGTTTTATGACGTATGAACGTCTAGATTCTTTCTTTTGTGCTCAAGAAAATGTCTTCCTCTCTCATAGGTGGCATTTTATCAGTCCGGTAACACTTTTTACAACACACTTGACGTAATAGCCAAGGCATGCTAGAATTAAGCCACGGATTAAATGACAGCCTACTTGGGCGGATAGCTCAGCGGGAGAGCACCTGCCTTACACGCAGGGGGTCGCAGGTTCGAAACCTGCTCCGCCCACCAAAAGAGCATAGTAACGGCGAGGGTTCTAGGCCCTCGCCGTTTTTGCGTATCCGGATTAAGGTTAAATGTTTCCTCTAAGCTCTCTCCATGAATAGCCAAATCAATTGTCCTGAGTTAACATAATGTACAGACTGGCTTGCTTATGGTGGCTGTGGGGCAGCTAACAGGCATAAGACTAATGAAATGGTGTATAGACGAGTCTCACCTAACTTAAACCTCTACTGATTACAGCTTTTGTTAACCTGAAAGTGCTGGTTAAAACAGATATAAATGAATTCAGGAGGGGATAAAAATGCAGGCTATGAGGTGGGAGGACAATAGCTTACTATTGTTGGATCAAACTAAACTACCGACAAGACGAGAGTACCTGCGTTGTATTGACCACCAAATGGTAGCTGACGCCATTTCTCGCCTGGTGGTGCGCGGAGCACCAGCTATAGGTGTGGCTGCTGCTTATGGTATGGCTTTAGGTTCGCTTGAATATCAGGGCGAGAGTCAAGAAGGATTGATGTCATATTTAGAGAAAGTCCGCCTTCAGCTGGCAGGAACTCGACCCACAGCAGTGAATCTTTTTTGGGCTCTGGAGCGGGTGCAATCTAGGCTTGAGACAATAAAGGATAAATCGGTAGTTGAAATTCGTACCGCCCTTATCCGAGAAGCCCAGCAAATGCAGACAGAAGATATTAATACCAACCAAGCCATCGGTCGTCACGGCAATACCATTGTCCCTCAGCAAGCCTGTATTTTAACTCACTGCAATGCCGGGGCCTTGGCCACCTGCGGTTATGGTACAGCCTTAGGTGTTATCCGGGCAGCCTATGAAGCAGGTAAAAACATTCATGTGTTCGCTGACGAAACCAGACCCCTTCTTCAAGGGGCCCGTTTAACGGCCTTTGAGCTTATGGAGGACGGAATCCCAATAACTTTAATCACCGATAACATGGCTGGCTGGGTTATGCATAAGGGAATGGTAGACCTGGTTATCTTTGGAGCCGACCGGATCGCCGCCAATGGCGATACGGCTAATAAAATTGGTTCCTACAGTATAGCGGTTCTAGCTAAGGAGAATGGCATTCCCGTTTATACGGCCGCGCCATTGTCCTCTATTGACATCAGCCTTCGTTCTGGCGACAAAATCCCCGTGGAGGAGCGGGATCCTAAAGAAGTTACCCATCTTGGCAGGCGCCAGATTGCTCCTAGCAGAGTTCAGGTATTTAATCCTGCGTTCGACGTTACACCGCACCGGTATTTGGATGGCATTATTACCGAAGTAGGCATCTTGCGTCCTCCGTTTGAGAGTTCAATCTCCGCAGCTTTTGCTACTAAAGCTGCAACTGTACGGCAAGTGAACCATAAGGATTAGATTAAGCGTTGTTCCGTTCATGCATTTGTTTGTGCTCTCTTTGATTTACCAAAACAGGCCGCTCTAGGCGAGAGTTTTCTAGGAAGCCGTCATCCTGCCTGTTCAGCTTGCACAGCCTGCCCAGAGCGAGGCATAGGGAGTGAAGCGTAGGGAGCGTGACGAAGGATTTTAAGATTGCTTCCTTATAGAACACTCTCTCCACAGCAGCCTGTGTTAATGTTCTAGCTATGAGTCGGCTAGCCTACGGGCTATTCTTTAGCGTAAGCTTTGAGCACCTCGCCGTAGAAAAGAATATGGTAATCGTTGTCGGTATACCAACGCTGCTTAATTTCCGCTGCTAAGGTAAGCGGTTCCAGGGTTTGTTTGTGGATGATACGGCACTCCAGAATAATATCACAACCGTCGATGGCAGGTGAGGCCACGGTTGTCCCAGGACGCTGCTTTAGGCCGCATTCTGTAAACTTATCTACATTGCGACCGGATTTACTGCCACAAAAGGCTAGTGCTTCTTTCAACGTTCCATCCAGTGGGATACTTAGAGTAAAAGACTGGGCTGTCTCGATCAGTTGGCGAGTATAGCGTGAGAATCGTACCGGGACTACGCAAACAGGCTTGTTCCACATGCGTCCCAATGTGGTCCACCCTACGGTCATGGTGTTGACTTTATCTTCTTCGGCTACCGTAAGAAAAGCACCTTGAGCTAGCTGGTTAATTATTTCTGGCGCCACGTCGGCAAGCTTAACCTCATGCATATTTTTCATTGACCTAAGACCTCCTATAATTCGCCTTTGAGACCAATTTCCGCTGCTACCTTTTGCATACCCTTAATAGTCTCCGCAATAATGAAGTTAAGGTCCATTTCCAACATATTGGCTCCTTTTTCAATAACGTCACGGTTGACGCCTGCCGCAAAGCTCTTTTGTTTCCATTTCTTTTTCACTGATTTAGGTGTTAGATCAAGAATGCTCTTACTGGGGCGCATCAGTACGGTGGCGTTAATAAGACCGGTTAGTTCGTCAATTGTGTAGAGCACCTTTTCCATTCGTTCTACTGGCTCTACATCAGCACACAGTTGCCAGCCGTGACTTACTACTGCGTGTATGTAGTCCTCGGGCCAACCGTGTGCCTGCAAGATTTCAGGAGCCTTTTTGCAATGCTCTTCGGGATATATCTCGTAGTCAATGTCATGAGCTAGTCCGATTACGCCCCATTTTTCAACATCAGGCTCCTCTAGTACCTCGGCAAAGTGGCGCATTACCGCTTCCACCGCCAAGGCGTGGCGGATAAGACTCTGGTCTTTAGTGTACTTATTTAGAAGCTCCCATGTTTCCTCGCGAGTTGGAGCATGTCCCATAGTAACGCCTTCTTTCTACATTTGTTCTTATTCCCAATAGTACCGACTTTAGCCAAGACAGTCAAGTTTGTTGCCTTGTGCGTGTTCTAGCTTGCCTAAGAGGATTAAACGCATCAATGCTGTTAAATCTTATCATTTGCTATTTTTATATATTTAGGCCCACTACTAGACAAAAGCCATGGT
>JBMNSQ010000015.1:0-21613 GCA_050945275.1 bacterium
GCACCGTGCCTTCGACGATATTTGGAACCTGTCCAAGGAACGCGACATCACCCTACGTACAGCCGCTTACACCATCGCCATCGAAAGAGTCGTCAAGGCAATGAGAATGAAGGGAATGTTTGTTTAAGCAGTACCCTTCGCGCATAGCAAATACGACGGAAACGATAAGGAGCCCAGGTAGCAAGCAATGCTACTTAGGCTCCTTCTTGCTTCATCTGCGCAAAAACAGGTCTCTGTGCCTGTTCGTTTCTATCCTACGGGCCAGTCTCCCTGCCGGCCTTTTCTTTCAAAACCTTCTCAGTTCTTCTTTTACGCACGTTCTCCACTTGGCTCCGCTCGCTTTTGGATCCTCAGTGGCTACAAGCAACACGCGGCAATGATCTAATAAGACAGTCTTTACTTTCTCCCCCAGTCTTACGGTCTCTTTGTCCTGAACCGGCCCTCCGTCAAGCTGCCGAACTAAGTCCACCTGCGGGTGACTAAGAAGTTGGGCCACAGTAAGGATTTCGCCAGCCTGTGTCTGATATATTTTGCCCCGGATACGACCGTCGTTACCAGTGAGGCGCAGGCCCACGCCAGCCAGTGCTCCGATAACCCCCTGTCCGGTTCCGCCGTGTTCGGACAGATGAATACCTAGCTCCTGTGCCAGGGAATAAGCATAGTCCTTGCTAAGAACTTCCCTCTTAGCTCGGCGACCAAAAGCCATCAGACGCTCCGGCTGCTTTATTCTTTCTGGCACTACCACACATAGACCGGGATCGGAACCTATTTCGCTTTCTTTTATTAGGAAGTCAGCAGCGTAATCTATCAGCTCTTTTAAACATTCCGGCTGCAACTTTACAGTAAAACACATGGCGCTGTTGTGGGAAGTATAGGGAATATCGGGATGCACATGGAGCTGATGTCGGCTGATGAAGGTGCAATTTCCCCATCCCTGCTGCTCAATGTCTTCTATGAGTTGAGCCGCCAAGTGGCCAGTGCCCCTACTGCCTAAAATATCGGTATCGTCGATACAAACTAAAGTCTGCATTATGTAGTGCCCTCCCCTCTATCATTAACCTTTAGCCTCACGCATCCCTTCACCGCTAAGGATATCTTGCACTAATTCATCGCTTAGTTCGTAATTAAAAAACTCCCGGAAAAACTGCTTGGTTTCGGCCCTCATATCCACATCGGCAAAGAGGTCAGGGTACAGTCTATGAGCGGTCCACAAGATAGCCAATGGTGTTTCTAAAGAAGAATGATGTCCCCAGCGCGAGATTCCAATGGGCAGTTGCCACACCTTGTTAGCTTTCACCGCTTGAAGCGGAGCCCATTGTTCGTGAGAAAGAATGTAATTCGCCACACCAGGCTCGTTGCAGATAATAACTTCGGGGTCCCATAACAAAATTTGTTCTAAACTGGCGTAGTAGTCACCCTCATATAACTTCAAGTCCTGACCTACTGACACATTTATGGCCCCTGCTACTTGGATCCAATCGGCCGGTAAGGTTCCTTGGGCATCGGTTCGCAAAGCTTCGTTAACAGAGTGATACAACCTAACCCTTTTTTCCGGCGGGATGTCAGCTAACCTATCGGTAACCATCTCTACAATCCGACAGTAATAATCATTATAAGCTTCGGCCTTATCCCGAACCCCCAGCGCCTGTCCCATCATATCCAAGGTGTACTGCTGCCGCTTTATATCGACATAGTCCACCACTAGAAAGGGGATACCTGTTTTTTGCATCTTTTCCATTTCCGCTTCGTTGCTAGCAGTATCGCTTCGTACAAACACCATATCGGGATTTGTACTGAGCAATTCTTCTATATTGATAACGCCACTGGTTTTAGGCGCCGGAAGGTCTTTTATGTGCGGATACATCTCTGTTAACAAAACATCTCGTCGCATACCCCCTGTCGCTGCCACCACTTTGTCTCCCAAGCCAAACATGGCCATGGCATGCCCTGACTCAGGGCTTAGGCAGGCAATGCGCTCCACCTGGGCTGGAACCTGCACTTTCCGCCCTACACAATCGGTTACCGTTATACCATCCTGCTCCCCTGGCCCGTCCAAAGCACCGCTTTCCAGCTGACTGCTGCAACCAACGGTTAGCAGTAATACCAGGACAAGCGCCAGTCCAAAAAGTCGGTTCCCATTGGTCACATTACATCGCCCCTCCTCAAAAGTCTTTCTTCCTCTATTGAGCCATGGTACTTACAGGTATCACCTGTCTCAACTTGGTATGTTCATCTAGTTGGCACGACATGATCTTAGTGTTAACGCTATATAGCCGCTGTAGATTTTCCTCGGTAAACACCTGAGAAGGACGACCCATGGCTAGAAACTTGGCATCTTTCATTAGAGCCACCCTGGTGTTAATGCCGCTGTTCTCAAAATAAAAGCTGTGGTTGGGAAAATGGGTAGCCATGAGTACCGATAACCCTGTTTCACGCACTAATTTTACCACTATCTCCATGATGGTAAGTTCGTGTTTGTAGTCTAGATGAGCCGTGGGCTCATCCATAACTATCAGCGGTGTTTTTTGCGTGAGCGCCCGTGCAATCATGACTAATTGAACCTCGCCACCACTGAGCTCAGTATAGCACCTATCTTTCAGACCTAGAATCCCCACCATAGCCAACGCTTGTTTAGCTATCTGGACATCCTCTTCACTAGGGGAATCGAAGAGACCAATATAGGCGGCTCGACCCATAAGCACCACATCCATCACTGTATAGGGAAAAGCCTTTTCGTGGTTCTGCGGCACATAAGATACCTGACGGGCAACCTGTTCCCGAGGAAGGTTTCGAACATTAATGCCGTTTAGCATTATTTGTCCCCGGTATGGTTGGTGCAAACCCAGTATACAATCCAGCAATGTAGTCTTGCCACAGCCGTTAGGACCTAATAGGCAAAACACTTCCCCCGCCCCAACGGCAAAGCTAATGTTGCTGAATATGTCTGCTTCCCGATACTTGAAAGAAAGATTATTTGCCTTAACTAATGCCACCGTCACCAGCCGCCCCCTTTGGTTTTCTTGAGCAAATAAGCGAAGAAGGGCCCACCTACCAGTGCAGTCAATATACCCAGGGGGATTTCAGACCCGGTAAGAACACGTCCTAAATCATCCACTAATACCAAGAATCCAGCTCCTAAGGAAAAGCTGACCGGAATGAGAACCCGGTTGTCGTTACCTACCAACATCCGAGCAATATGAGGTATGACCAATCCAACCCAGCCAATGATGCCGCTAACGCAAACCGCGCCAGCCGTAGCCAAAGTAGCGGCGGCAATAACTATTCCCTTGCTCACCGTTGTATTGACTCCCAAGGCTTGAGCTTCCTTATCACCCATGGATAGTACATTGATACGCCATCTCACGGCTAATAGAGCAGCCAGACCAGTAAACATAGGGATCCCAGCAATGATAATGTCCCGATAACGCGCGGCCGCCAAACTCCCCATAAGCCAAAAAACAATGGCTGGTAGCTGGTTACTGGGATCGGCTACGTATTTGGCCAACGAAATCAATGCTGAAAATACAGAGGATACAATTACTCCACCAAGCACCAACATAATAGTAGGAGTAGTTCGGTAGATTCGGCCCACCAAATAACTGAGCATAACTGCCACTACCCCAAAAGTGAAGGCAGAGATAAAAACAGTTGCCGTGTTATTGAACAGAACAATAGCCAATGCGGCGCCAAACCCAGCGCCGGAACTTACCCCTAATATACCAGAGCTGACCAAGGGGTTGCGAAACAACCCTTGAAAAGCAGCGCCGCTAACAGCTAGACTGCCGCCCACCATGGATCCCAAAATGACCCGTGGTAGGCGAATATCCCAAACCACCGTTTGCACCGTGTCCGTTAGAAGGCAAGTGCTACCTGTTAGCTTGCAGCGTAACACTTCGGCCACTTCTATCGGCGTCACCGGGTAGCGACCAACAAATAAGGAAAACAATGCTACAGCCAAAGGAAAGATGGCCAAACTAAGAGTAATAAAATGTCTATTAACTGATTTCATAATAAATATTCCTTGCTAGGCAGCAGCTCATTGTGCCTTGTACTTCTTATAAGAACGGTATCCGAACCAGCCTAGCGCTAAAGCTGCCAAAACAAAAGCAACCGCCGTGCTGTTATTCTTGGGCTGTGCCGTATCTGATTCAGCGATGCCGCTCTTGTTGGCCGGTTCATCAATCTCTGTTTCACTGTTGAAGGGAGTTTCTTGGGTTGGCGGCTCTGCAGCCGGTTGCTTCGCCGTATCGCCTTCTCGTGCCAGCTCGGAACTTACCGGCACATCGCCTAGGTCGCTGCTGGGATTATCACTATTCGTGTCTGTATTCTGACCGCTATCACCGTTATTACTGGTGGAGACATCGGGTGCGGTCATAGCAGCTGGGGTTGCACCGCGAGTGGTGAAAGTAACAACTGTCTCTGTGCCTAATGTAACACCGCTCTTGGATCGCAAAGTAGGTGCTACTCTTACTTTATAGGTAGTACCCGGGGCCAGTTCCTTTTGCGGCTTTAAGATCACATCTCTTCGTTTTTCTGGTTCCATCTGATCGTCAGCCATGATAACTTCTATCGGAACAGCAATACCATCCGCTGTATAAAGGGAAAAGCACTGCTTGTTTTCATCATGCACAGTCATGTGAACAATATTTTTGTTAAAGACAAGCTTGATTTCTATCGCTACAGGAATATCCTGCTCGCCGTCAGCCGGGCTGGACTCAGCAAGACTCAGAGCATTGCCCTTACCCCCACCGGAACCATCGCCAGAACCAGTACCGGCATTGACTAAAGGAGCCGCCAAAATACTAAGCACAACCAGCAGGCAAATTGCCCAGGCGAACAGCCTCTTATTGGAGAACTTGAAGATATGTTTCATGGTTAACCACCCGTTCGAGTTGTTTTTTTTTTTAGAAACCCTAGTTCAACGGGCTGGCACAGGAGGCCAGCTCCTACACCAGGGTATGTGGATATTCTTTGTATAGGAGCAGCCTGCATCCGAAGAACAACCCTCTGCGGTCGCGGGGCCCATCATCAAAGCGAACTGAGCTCCCATTCAGCGAAGCGAGGCGAGCGAGGGAACACACCGATGCATGTTCGAACCCTGGGGGCAAGTTCAGAGGCGGTCAAGTAAACCAAGCTCGTTCGTTCTAAAGGACGCCGCAGAACATGAGGATGGGCCCACAAACCGCTATTTATTACGTAGTTGCAACGCTCGATATACAATAGCCGCCGCCTCTGCTTTGGTAGCATTGGCCTTAGGCTGGAAAGTACCATCAGGAAGCCCGGTAAGAATCGAAAAGCCGCTGGCCAATTGTACAGATTCCTGGGCCCAATCGGCAATCTTGTCAGCATCGGCGAATTCTTTTCCTTCCACTGGACCCTCTAGCTTGGCGGCCCTGCTAATCATAGCTGCTATCTGTTCACGGGTAATCAGCTCTTCAGGGCCAAAGTTTCCATCTTTGTAACCCTCTACTATTCCCCGACCTGCAGCAACAGCAATATATTCATTAGCCCAATGGTCGGCTGTATCTGGAAATTCCTTTAGCTCAACATTCTTCCACTGGTAGCCCTTCACCAACATAGCAGCAAACTCAGCTCTGGTAACAGCCTGGTCAGGCTTAAAATTGCTTTCTTCATCTAAAATCAGAACATCGGCGTTGGCCAACTGTTGGATAATGTCCTTGGCCCAATGATCCTTGATGTCGTTGACTTTTACGCTCGGTTTTTCTACTGGCCCTTCGGTATTTCTTGTTTTGTCGCCAGCTAACTGGGGCTCGAAACTTTCTACGACCGTACCATCGGCTGCTTTTACCCACAGCTCTTCGTTCTCGCCCTGGGTGTACGCCACTGTAACTTCTTGACTGGCTTTAACTTTCTGCTCTAATACCAATTTAATCTTCTCCGGAGTATTGGTCTTTTCCACCATTTTAACTTTTATTTCCATACCTTCCGCCAAAACTGCAAACTGTCCTTCTGCTCCCTCAACCGGTTCCGCCATTTCCTTATCAAAAGTTAGGCTCACGTCACCTTTATTTGTTACTTCCACGACTGTAAGAAGCAGGGCTGCCTCAGAAGCTAAAGCAATCGAAGCATTAAGTAACAGGGCAGATATCATAAATACCGCTAACATTAACCGACTATTCCTTCTTAACATAGACCTCGTCCTTTCTCATAATTGTGTTCATGGTAACTGGGCTCCTTTAGTAAGATACCAACGCCGGACTACGGGTTCTCGGCAGGGCACTACTAACAATCTTTCTAGAAGGCCGATCGCTCAATATAGTGTGTATGAAGCAGTTCATGAGACTTGTGGGATAAAGGCTCCCCTAAGAATTCCTTATACAAAGTTTGTACAGCCGGGTTTTCATGGGATTTCCTAATAGTCATTGCTTTATCTACATCATAGATAGCTTTGATTCTGGCTTCACGTTTTTCGCGATTCACTGGAATAGGCTGTCCGCCGCCGCCAATACAGCCACCGGGACAAGCCATAATCTCCACGAAATGCCAGGGGGCCTTACCAGCCTTAATCCTGTCGAGAATTTGACGTGCATTCGCTAAACTGTTAGCAACTGCTATTCTTACTATGGTCCCGTCCAAATCCACTTGGGCTTCCTTGATACCTGTTAACCCGCGGACATCGATGAAGTCTAGAGCTTCTAAGGTTTTGCCTGTTACCACTTCATATACCGTTCTTAAAGCCGCTTCCATAACACCACCGGACGCAGCAAAAATAGCCGCAGCACCAGTAGAAATGCCTAGGGGGTCATCGTACATTTCTTCCGGCATGTTTTTAAAGTCAATACCTGCTTCCTTAAACATACGAGCCAATTCACGAACTGTAAGAACTGCATCCACATCGGCCACACCCGATGCCGTCATCTCAGGCCGTTGGGCCTCATACTTCTTAGCCGTACACGGCATAACAGATACCACATACATATCCTGAGGCTGGATACCTATCTTGTTGGCATAGTAGGTTTTGGCCAGAGCACCAAACATCTGTTGGGGAGATTTACAACTAGAAACATGCGGTAAGAGATCTGGATAGACATGCTCACAAAACTTAACCCACCCCGGACTGCAGGATGTCAGAAGCGGTAACGCTCCTCCGTTTCTAAGACGATGCAACAGTTCGTGTCCTTCTTCAACAACAGTTAGATCAGCGCTGAAATCCGTATCGAACACCTTATTGAACCCAAGCCGTCTGAGTCCGGCCACCATTTGGCCGGTGACAATGGAACCAGGCTCCATACCCAGAGCTTCCCCTATAGCTACACGGGTAGCTGGCGCCGTCTGCACCACAACATATTTATTGGGATTGCCCAAGGCTGCCCAAACATCGTCCACATGACTTTTTTCAGTGATAGCTCCAGTAGGACATACCGTAGAGCATTGTCCACAATTAACACAAGCCACGTTAGCCAACTTATTGCTAAAAAAAGGATCTATTAAAGTTTCCCAGCCACGGTTGACATAACCTAAAGCATGCACACCCTGCACTTCACTGCACATACGCACACAACGTCCGCATAAAATGCACTTGTTAGGATCCCGCACCAGCGACAGACTAGAATCGTCAATTGGAACAGTGCGTTTTTCACCAAAGTACGGCACTTCACGCACACCTAGGTCATGGGCCAGGGTCTGCAATTCACAGTTACCAGACCGTTCACAAGTTAGGCACTCAAAGGGATGATTAGCCAGCAATAACTCCAAAATAGTACGACGAGCTTGTCGTACTAATGGGCTATTGGTTTTAACCTCCATACCATTTGCTACTGGCGTTACACATGATGCAGCCAGACTTTTGCCACCTTTAATTTCTACCACACACAAACGACAGGCGCCTTCCGACCTAAGTTCCGGATGGTAACAAAGAGTAGGTATGTTGATACCAGACATCTTTGCCGCTTCAAGAACGGTGGATCCCTTTTCCACCTGAACCTGGCGGCCGTCTATGGTTAAGCTAATAGCATCCACGTTTACTCCTCCTTAGGTACGTTAATTTTAATACCTTCGGTAAGACTGCCCCAAATCCCGTGAGCAGCAATTTGCGCCGGTGTTCCCTGAGCTTGAATTTTACCCTGATCAAGAACTACCGCTCGGGTCGCCAAGGCCAATACTTCCTGAAAATCATGAGTGACCAGGATTGCTGTAATTCCTGTACTGGCTAGCACAGATTTAAATTCGCTCACCAAAGCCGTCCGGGAGATAACGTCGATGGAAGCAAAGGGTTCATCAAGTAGCAATAGGTCTGGCTCCAAAGCAAAGGCTCGAGCCAAACTCACTCTTTGCGCTTCACCACCGGACAAGGTCAGAGCATTTTGCCCGGCCAAGTGACCTACACCAAAGCGTTCTAACCAGGCAAGAGCTTTCTTGTCGGCTCCTCGTTTTTGCCCTCGAAGCTTTAAGCCCAGGGCGACATTTTCTATAACAGTACTATCTAGTAATAACGGTTCTTGAAATACGACGGCCATTCGGCGACGAACCGCTAGCGCGTTCTGCCGGCTAACCTTTTTATCAGCAAAGAATACCTCGCCTCGATCAGGTGCTGCCAGGCAACCCAAAATAGTAAGCAACGTGCTCTTGCCAGCTCCATTGGGACCAATAAGGGCTACTACCTCTTTAGGTTCCACAGCCAAATTTTCCACCTGCAAAATAACCCTTCTGCCACGCCTAACCAGAATATCCTTTACTTCCAGTACAGGCGCGTCTTGCATAGACACTTCTGAAGCCAAAGGCTCAGGCGCTTTTACTATTGATATCACGCCTGCCGCCTCCTTTGCTGCAACACTGTTAGGAAATAAGTAATGCTATAGGTAATTAAAAGTAGAACAAAGCTAAGCGCTAAAGCTAGGGCGAAGTTCCCTTTGTTTACCTCGAGCACAATGGAAGTTGTAAGCACCCTGCTATACCAGCGCACGTTACCACCCACCGCCATGGAAGCACCTACCTCAGCGATAACGCGGCCAAAACCGGCGATAACGGCAGCTAGCACACCCAGGCGTACTTCGCGCAAAATCAACCACCAAAACTGCAGCGGCGATGCCCCCAGGGCCAAAATTTGCAGCCTGAGCTTAGGGGACAACTGTTGCACCGCTGTCATGGTTAGCCCCGTTACTATGGGCAAAGCAATAATGGACTGGGCAATAACCATAGCCGTAGGTGTATACATAAGACCAAGAAAACCAAGTGGCCCACGGCGCCACAAAAATAACGCCACCCATAGGCCCACCACCGTAGGTGGCAGCCCCATGCCAGCATTAACAGCTCCGATTACAAATTCACGTCCTCGAAACCGCGATACAGCAAAATATAAACCCAAGGGCACACCCAGTACCAGGCTAACGAACGTGGCCGTGCCCGATACCTTGAGCGTAAGCAGAGCGATAGATAGTACTTCTTTATCGCCTTCGATTAGGAGTTTAAAAGCTTGTACTAAACCTTGAATGATAAAATCCATGGTAAAACCACCTAGCGACATTTTGCCGGAAACACGGGGCGGCACAGAAGCCGCCCCGTGTGTTTACGCTTCTACCACTGATCCGGTTTGCCAGCATCAGGGAAGAATAGCGGCTGGCCGTACTTATCCACGCCAAACTCACCGATTACTTCCTGGGTGTCATCGGCCACCATGAAGTCGACAAAGGCCTTGGCCCCGTCGGCATTTATCTTGTCAAATTTTTCGGGGTTAACTTGCATTACGTGGTAAACGTTCAGCAAGGCGTTATCGCCTTCGAACAATATTTCAAGATCAAGTGTTTCTTTAAGAGCCAGATATGTGGCCCGGTCAGTGAGTGTGTAACCTGCCTTCTCGGAAGCAATCTTTAGCGTATCGCCCATGCCGGAACCAGCCTCAACATACCAATCGCCTGTTGGTTCCAACTCAAGGCCCTGCCAAAGACCTTTTTCCATCTTATGGGTCCCGGAGTCGTCACCGCGGGACACAAACACCGATTCCGTTTCCATTATCGCCTTAAAGACATCGTTAACCGATTGCATCTCTTTGATTGTCGCCGGATCAATGTTAGGACCAACAACAACAAAGTCGTTATGCATAACTAACTGTCGGTTAATCACATCGCCAGCGGCTTCCTTTTCTTTCTCCGCTGCCGGTGCGTGAACCAATAGGACGTCGGCCTCGCCTAAGCTGGCCATCTCTAACGCCTTACCGGTACCGACAGCTACTGTCTTCACTAGGTATCCGGTCTGCTCTTCGAATATCGGGATAAGAACGTCCAGTAGCCCACTGTCCTGGGTGCTAGTAGTGGTGGATAGGATAAGATCTTTAATAGCCGGCTCGGGTGGACCTTCCGGTGCTTCCGGTGCCCCCGGTTGTGGTTGAGACTGCCCACCGCAACCAACCACCGTAAGTGCAACCAAGGCCACTAATAAAAACACTAGAAACCTATTCCCTCTCAAGTTTTTCCTCTCCCTTAATTAAGATTACCCCACTACACCTCCTTGGGCACCGGTCTCCAGCTAGGGGCTAAGTAGCTGGGCCTGCATCTTCTTTCCACATTGGGAGGCCAAGCCGTTTCCAGCTTGACCCTACCGCCCTGTCACCATAGCCTAGCTGTAGGTAGGCAGGGTCGAAGATGAAGCGCGCAAGCGGGAGACGCTCCGTGATTAATAAAGAACACGAGCCTTCCCCTTTTATCATTCCGAAACAAAGTTGAGGAATCTCTAGTGTTTGTCTAAGATCCCTCGCTAGCGCTCCCTCCGCTCCGCTCTGGACAGGCGGGATGACAATAAGAAGCCTTGAAAAACTCTCGTAGCGCGCCGGTGACAGCTAATTTATTGCTATGCTTAGTTGTCGTCCTTAAGACTTTGCCTGAAGGATCTTGTTTAAGATTCTTCAGTCGCTTTGCTCCTTCTGAATGACAGGAGACGCTTTCATTTATCGTGGTGCGGTAACGCGTTTAAATTTGATCTGCTAGATTGCCCGCACTCTGTACCGCGTCCGGTAAGTATCTCTAAAGCATGGGGAAGCGCCGGCAAAACAACAGCTAAGTTCTCTTCAACTGCTCGCGGGCTGCCAGGAAGATTGATAATAAGGGTACGGCCTCGAATACCGGCCACCGCCCGCGACAACATGGCATGGGGAGTCTTCTTGAGCCCTTGGGCCCGCATAGCTTCCACCAAACCCGGCACTAGCCGGTCTATTACTTTTAACGTTGCTCCCGGCGTTACGTCTCGCGGCGACAAGCCAGTGCCACCGGTGGTAAAGACAATGTCGATAGCTCTTTCATCGGCCAAACGTTTCAGTTCATTACTGATTGCTTCTTCGTCATCTGGTAACACTGTATAATCAATCACTGACCCCAAGGAAGAGGTCAAATCCCGAATAACCTTAGCGCTCTCGTCCTCCCGCTGGCCGCGGGCACCTTTATCGCTAGCGGTAACTATAGCCAAACGATAGCCCTGCTCTATAGTAATAGCATCGCCTGCTTTAACTTTACCGCTGATCAGTACGCGAGTAAAAATCCCTTCCCGGGGCATGATACAATCTCCCACTTGCTGGTAGATAGCACACCCATGATGACACTTTTTCCCGATCTGGGTTACTTCTAGTAACGCGTCCTCACCCACCCTTAGCCTAGTACCGATAGGCAAAGTGCTAACTTCTATTCCTTCGGTGGTCAAATTCTCCCCAAAGTCCCCGGGAAATAGCTCTAGCCCCTTGGCAATCATTTTGTCTACACTCTCTTGGGCCAGTAAACTTACCTGCCGATGCCAGGGACCGGCATGGGCATCTCCTTCCAAACCGTGACCGGCTATCAGGAAGGCTTCGCTTTGTTCTTTTTTAGCCACACCTTTTTCTCGGCTGAGGCATACCGCTTTTACGCATGCACCTGACTTTACCATGGCTGTTCCCCCTCTCGAATAAAAGTGCCGCTTTTACCACCTGTTTTTTGTACTAGCCGAATATTGTCGATCACCATATCCTTGTCTACTGCTTTGCACATATCGTAAATGGTAAGAGCAGCCACACTGGCAGCTGTCAGCGCTTCCATTTCCACCCCTGTCTGTCCACTTAAACTTACCTGGGCCTCGATTTCAACCTGATTTTTATCTTGGTTTAGTTTTAGGCGTACCTCTACCGAGCTTAAGTTAAGTGGATGGCACAAAGGAATAAGATGAGGCGTGTTCTTAGCTGCCATGATACCGGCAATACGAGCTGTAGCCAGTACATCCCCTTTGGGAACCTCGCCGGAAGCGATAAGTTCCAGTGTACGGGCTTTCATTCTTACTGCCCCACGAGCTATGGCCACCCTTCTTGTTGCCGGTTTATGGCCTACATCCACCATATAAGCTTCGCCTTGGTGATTAATGTGGGTAAGCTTCATAAATGGCTAACCCCCTATCTGGGACATAATACGTTCATGCTGCTCATACTGCTGCAAACGGTGCTCAGACGGCTTTAAGGCTATGGCCCGAGCGAATAATGTCTTTAGTACTTCTTGGTTAGCACCCTGACGCAGTGCCTCTCTTACATCCACTTCCTGATCCGAAGCTAAGCAAGGCTTGAGTTTGCCATCAGCTGTGAGACGCAAGCGATTACAGCGGTGGCAAAAGCCATGAGACATGGCAGCAATGAATCCTACGGTGCCGAGACCACTTTTAAACTTAAACGCCTGGGCTGGACCGGCCCCAGTAACCATCGCTGGAACAAGCTGCCCTACCGTCTCTACTCTAGAGCGAACCTCTCGCAAAGACAGCATATGATTCTTGGCCCAATTTACATCGTCACCCAAGGGCATAACCTCGATGAAACGTACATGAAGTGGATATTTTAACGTCAGTGCAGCTAAGTCGGGAATTTCATCGTCATTTAACCCGGCTAAGGCCACGGTATTGATCTTGACTGGATGAAAATCAGCCGCTAGGGCAGCCTCTATTCCTTCGATAGCAGCCTCAAGACTACCTATTCTCGTAACAGCTGCAAAGCGCTCCGGCCGTAGTGTATCCAGGCTAATGTTAACACGATCAAGACCAGCCGCCTTAAGCTCCGTAGCTAGTGGTGGCAGCAGCACACCGTTAGTAGTAATGGCAATATCGTCTATGCCGGGAATCTTCTTTAACTCTCTTACAAGCTGCACTATATCGGCCCGCACCAATGGCTCTCCACCGGTAAGTCGGATGCGGCAAATACCCAGCTTAGCACCGGCTGACACCAGGCGCACAACCTCTTCATAAGAGAGAATTTGGCTATGGTCTTTATATGGCACTCCTTCGGCCGGCATGCAATAGACACAGCGTAAATTGCAGCGATCGGTCACGGAAATTCTAAGATAGTCTATCGTGCGCCCTAAAGTATCACGCACGGTTTCTCCCCCTCTCCCTAACAAAAGACTATTTACTACTACAAGGTTTCTGTTCGCTCAGTACCGTAACGGACTGTGGGGATAATTCCGTTACTTCTGCGATCACAACCTTTAGGCGTTCTCTCACGGCACGAACGACCGCCACTATGAACGAGCTCAGCTACGCTCGGGCCGCTCCGAACTCGCCCCTTGGGGCTCAAACATGCGTCGCTGTCCCCCTCGCTTCACTTCGCTCTCTTAACTTAGATCGTAATGCGCCGCTTAGAGAAGCGCCCGGCAGGCCGCGTAGCACGGGGAAGCACAAGGACGATTTTCTTGCTTTCTGTGGTAATTGACAGGTCATAACTCCCACATCATTTGGCCGCAATCGGTAAGGTCGTATCCACCAAGAGAATCCACCTGCTCTTTAAACTCCTGACTCTCGATTAAATTAAGAATAGCTTCCACCCCAGGATGCTTTAGATAATCCTTAAGAATAGCTAAGTCATACCTTTCCGACCGCCAGGGAACAAAATCCAAACCGAGCGCCCGGGCAGCAGATAGCACGCCTAAACCCACATCGGCCGCGCCGCTTTTTATCGCTGCTGCTACCGAAGTATGAGTATACTCTTCCCGGCCATAACCTTTAATAGCATCAGGATTGATTCCTTCCTCCTGTAGAGCCCAATCGAGCAGCACTCTGGTGCCGGCCCCTTTTTGCCGGTTAATAAACGTTATTTCCGGTCGAGTCAAGTCTTTAAGCTCCATGATCTGTTTAGGATTGCCAGGTAACACCATTAGCCCTTGCTGGCGATAAGCCAGATTGATCAAGCACACCTTACGACCGGCCAAGTATTTCTTTACATAAGAAACATTGTACTCTCCTGTTTCCGGATCCAGCAAATGCGTACCGCAAAAATGAGCCTCGCCACGCCTTAAGGCCAGAAGCCCACCTAAGCTTCCTACATGGGCCGAGGACAGGGTATACTCCGGATACTTTTCTCGGAGCAAGTTCGCTATAAAGTCCAACATTAGATCATGGCTACCGATAGCTACAACGGTATGCCTTATTTCTTGTTCCGATTTAAGGAGCTGTACTTTAACTTCTGTCCCCGCTGACACACCCTCGCTACCCCGCGGTATCTGAAGCACACCGTCGGCCCGTACCATGGTCGTGGTCAGGGCGGCTCCTCTAGGGAGCGGTGTCGCCACCAGCCTCTCCCCCACCGGCCCCAGCTTTACCCGTACAAAATCGTCCATACCAATGGGAGAGACTACTGTTCTGGCTAGCCAAGCCTGGGTATTAGGCAACTCTGGCACAGCTAGTCCCAGATATTGATACAATAATGGCTTAAGATATAATTCCAACGCCAGGACGGCCGAACCAGGGTAACCAGGTACACCCATGGCTGGCTTATTCTCAACCCGGCCCAAAATCACTGGTTTCCCCGGCCTGGTAGCCACACCATGAACAAAAACCTCTCCCAACTCAGCAATAACGCGGGAGCTAAAATCCTCCGATCCAGCCGATGACCCTGCCCCTAAAAGTACAATGTCAGCCTCCTGGGCGGCCTCGGCTGTTCGCACTTTGATCTGATGGTAGTCATCAGGGGTAATGGGAAACACCACCGGCTCTGCTCCCCACTCCTTAACTTGGGTAGCAAAGATAGTGGAATTAAATTCAATAATCTCTCCGGCTGCCGGCGTTTGTCCCGGCGATACCAGTTCCGTCCCTGTTGGTATAATAGCTACCTTAGGCCGACGCCGCACCGCTATCTGGGTAACACCTCCAGCTAAAATAGCTCCTAAATCGACCGGCCTGAGCCGGTGATTAGCCGGTAGGATCAGTTCTGTTTGTACCATATCTTCACCGAGAATACGTACATTTTCCCACGGGCTGACAGCGGCGACAATTTCAACTTCTTCTGTAGGTAATTGGTGCAAGTCTTCCACCATAATCACTGCATTAGTTCCCGGAACTAGTGGGTCGCCGGTATCTACCCAAAAAGCATCTTCGCCTAAAACCAGCTTTAAAGGACTAGTTTCGCTGGCGCCAAAGGTCTTGTTGGCCGCCACTGCTACCCCGTCCATAGCGGCGGCATGATAATGAGGAGACGACAGCTTGGCAAATACCGGTTTTGCTGTAACTCGTCCTGCCGCAGCCTGCACAGGCACGTTTTCGGACGGGCTGAGCTCTCCTCCAAAGAAACGCAAAAAACGTCCTTGAGCTTCCTCTAGAGGTATATCTTCTAAATAGACATTGCGTTTCATAATAAATAAACCTCCACTTCCTCCCCGGCTAATATTCCCTCTTGTTCTGACGCAATAGTGATAGTTCCGTCAGCCTGTGCCAAAGTGGTAATAAGCCCCGACTTGCCTAAGACCGGTTCAGCCGCAAGCCCCTCCTCTTGGACCACCAGGCGGACACGTACATGGTCTTCCCGACCGGCCGTCGAGGCCAGATTGCGGGTTAGTCGGGCCGACACACTTGGTTTGGGGCCGGAAGTCAATCCTAATAACCACTCCATGGCTTGACGCACAAATAAGTCAAAGGTCACTAAGGCCGACGCCGGATGCCCTGGTAGTCCAAATACCGGTTTACCCTGATCCAGAGCAATCAGTAGCGGTTTCCCCGGCCGTAAAGCCACACCGTGCACCAGCACTCCCGGCGGCCCTAGCTCAGCCAGCACTTTAGCCACCACATCTCTGGCCCCCACTGAACTACCGCCAGAGAGAACTACTATATCAGCTTGATCTAGCGCCTCCTCAACAACGGCCCGAACAGTCAACAACTCATCTTTAGCTAGGCCCATCATCAGCGGCTCCCCACCTGCTTCTTCCACGGCCGCTGCCAGCGAATAACTATTTATGTCTCTAACTTGTCCCGGTCCCGGCACAGTTTCCGGCGCTACAATCTCATCACCGGTAGAAATTATCCCTACTTTCGGTTTCTGCCTAACAACTACACGAGTTTGTCCTATCGCTGCCAAGGCTCCAATATCGGCCGGCCTTAACCGCCGCCCAGCTGGCAGCAACTGCGACCCTAACTGGACGTCTTCACCTCGGCGGATAACATTTTCTCCGGGTGCTACCGGTCTCATTATGGCTACTGTCTGCTCATCGATCAGCTCCGTATATTCCACCATAACTACCGCATCGGCTCCTGGCGGCAACATGCCGCCAGTGGCAATATGGCTCGCATCACCGCTCCCTAATTTTTCCCTCGGAGTTTGTCCCATACGAATATCTTCCACAATTTCTAAAAAAGCTGGCAAACCGTCGCTAGCGCCAAACGTATCCACGGCCTGAACAGCAAAACCATCTACAGTAGAACGATTAAAAGGAGGCACATCTTCGGCTGACACCACTGCTTGAGCCAACACGCGACCTAAGGCAGTACCTAGGGCTACCTCTTCCACCGGCAGTACGGCTGGTGACCAGTAACTCTTAAGTCTCTCTAAGGCCGCTGGCACCGGCAGTACATTAAAGAATACGTCCAATTGCTATCGCTCCTTTAAAAACAACCCAATCTACAGGCAACGAGCTTAATCTTCATACTGTTAGCTACGTCCCCAACCTGTTTTGGATCCACACCCAGCTTGTCCGCAATGGCAAATGCCACTACACAAGCCAATCGCCCTTCTTTCGCTGCTCTCTTTACCTCGTGCTCAATTTGTTCTCGCTTAGTTGTATTCATTATTATTCTCCCTCCTTGGAAAAATAAAAGAGGTTGCCCCCATGGTAACCTCTGCAAATTTGCACTCCTTTCCATGAGGGAGGCAGATTCGTTTCCAAATCTACCCTAACGGCCGCAGACCATAGTCACCCTTAGATCTTCCGGCTCGGAGTAATATTTGATTATAACAGCTTCAATTATGTTGTCATCTTATTATACTTGCTATCTTTTAAGACATTGACTTAATTTCGACATGTCTTCTCTCAATTCCTGCCTCCCGATTAAAATGCCGTCCTTATGACTTACGCCAAAAATTGGGCATAAAAAGAGCCACGATGGGGTATATTTCTAGCCTCCCCAGCAGCATGCAAACAGAAAGGAGTATCTTAGATAGAGTTGTTAGCCCAGCAAAATTACTGGTGGGCCCCACCAGACCAAAACCCGGACCAACGTTACCTAATGTAGCCGCTACCGCCGATGAACTGCTTAGCATATCTAGACCTTGAGTAAGGAGTATCATAGATGCGCCCACAAAAATAAGCAGGTAAAACAGGGTGAACACCAGGATGTCATCTACTGTTTCCTCTGCCACTGGCACGTTTCCCAACACAATGGGAATGACCGCTTTTGGATGTAGTAGGCGGGTCAATTTGCGTTTTACTGCCTTTAACAGCACCAGAACGCGAACCTGTTTGATAGCCCCGGCGGTGGAACCGGCACAGCCTCCCATAAACATTAGTAAGAATAGGACCATCTTACTCAGCTCTGGCCACTTCTCATAATCTACCGTAATGAACCCAGTGCCGGTAACCATAGACACTACCTGAAATAAGGAATCACGAACAACTTTGACTAACGGCCATTGATACAACAAAGCTATATTTATAACAATCACAAGAAACGACACCATAATTGTTCCCAAATAGAACCTAAACTCATCATCACCCAAGAAAACCCCCGTTTTCCTATGGATTAAACCATAATATAGCGAAAAATTTACCCCTGATATAAATATAAACAAAGTAATTATCCACTCGGTCCCCGGATTACTAAACGCGGCCACGCTGGCATTACGAGTGGAAAAGCCACCTGTTCCCAAAGTAGAAAAGGTGTGGGTAAAAGAATCAAACCAGGACAAACCACTAAATTTGAGAGCAACAATCATAAGCAAGGTGAGGCCGATATAAATCCCGTATAACAGCTTAGCCATCTGGTCAACACGTGGTACTAATTTAGAAGGTGACGGGCCAGGGCTCTCGGCTTGAAAAATTCTCATTGTACCAAGGCCTAGGGCCGGCAGGACGGCTAGCGTAAAAACAATGATACCCATACCGCCAAGCCATTGGGTAAAAGAGCGCCAAAACAAGATACCTTGGGGCTGAATTTCAATGTTGGTAATCACAGTAGCACCAGTAGTTGTAAAACCAGATACAGTTTCAAAAAAAGCATCTACTACCGACGGCAAAGTCCCCGCTAGGATAAACGGCAACGAGCCAAACACCGACGCCAATAACCAGCCTAGACTCACAATCATAAAGGCTTCGCGAAAGCGAACAGCTGCGCCATTGGATTTATACCTAAGACCCACTACTCCAGCTATTGCGGTTATTAGTATCGTAACCGAAAATGCCATAATGTCAGAACCACCATAATAAACAGCTACCCCAAATGGAAACAGCATCGCCCCAGCTTCAATGATTAGCAAAAACCCAAGAACTCTTAATACTATCCCATAGTCCATGCTTGGTCTTCCTCTCATCGCCGTTGAATAATTGTTTTATCCTTGGCACTTCTGCCAACTGAGTGAGGACAATAACCCGATCGTTCGCTTGAATAACATCGTTACCATGGGGAATTATGATTTGCCCATCGTGAACAATAGTAGTAATAATGGCTTCCTTGGGAAAATCAATGTCTCTTATCATTTTCCCCACCAGAGCCGACGCTGGGCTAATAGAAAACTCCATAACCTCGGCCTGCCCACCAAGCAATAAAATTAGCGACACTACCTCACCGCCGCGCACTAACTCCAACACTTCGCCTAAAGCGGTTAGGCCGGGTGTCACCACGGAATCAATCCCGATCTCCTCAGCAATAGAAGCATAGCCTTTACGATTTACCTTGGCTACCACTTTTTTTACGCCTAGCTTCTTAGCAAGCAAAGACACTACCATGTTCTCTTCATCCATACCCGTTAAGGCCACAAAGGCATCCGTGCTGGTAATATCTTCTGACAGGAGTAACTCCATGTCCGTACCATCACCATGGACAACCAGTGCGAAAGGCAATTCCACCGACAAAACTTGAGCTCGAACCGGGTCTTTTTCAATAATTTTTATTCTAATTCCAGCCGCATGCAAATCCTGAGCTAAATAATTGGCAATTCTACTACCCCCCAAGATCGTTACCGTCTGGATCTTGTAAGGCGGCTTTCCAGCATAGCGACAAAACTCG
Organism: bacterium; assembly: GCA_050945275.1. Taxonomy (GTDB): domain Bacteria; phylum Bacillota; class DTU030; order DUMP01; family DUMP01; genus JAAYWY01. Next base: position 19,438 of record JBMNSQ010000015.1, read on the forward strand.
GCTACATTTGGTGCTTGGCCAATGATAAAAATGTTATCACCTACATGGAGACAATCGTCACCTTTAGGAATAATAATGCGCCCGTCCCGAGTGATAGCTGCAATTAGTACTCCGGTAAAGTTGTACTGCTTAATTGGCACTTTTACCAAAGGATTGTCCGCCGTGACCGGGATCTCCACTAAATGAACTTTTCCCTGAACAAATTTCTGGATTTGTCGTGCCGGTGAAAACGAGAGCAATTGGCTTATTTCTTCTGCCGCCGATCGGTCAGGATTCAAAATATGGTCAATGCATAATTGTTCCTGACTGACAGCCAGGTTACTCGTATATTCCGGGTTCCTAATCCGAGCAATGGTCCTTCCGGCACCAAGGTTCTTGGCCGACATGCAGGCGAGAATGTTCCCTTCGTCACTGCCAGTAACAGCAATAACTAAATCATCCTTATTAAGCTGCAACTCCTTAAGTGGCTCAGCTAGCAGTCCATTCGCATAGGTGGTAAGAACATCTAAGTTTTCGTTTATTTTTTCGATAACATCGCTATCGTTATCAATAGTAACTAAGTTGTATTTTTCTTTAGATAGAGCTTCAGCAATCTGGTAGCCAAGCTTTCCCGTGCCAATAACAATGACTCTCATCTAAATCGCTACCCCCATTTATGTTAAACAGATATAACCATGACGTTATATTAACCCATCATTTTAATACACGCTACAAGTTATTTCTGGAGCTTGTCCTAAGTCCCGTGGAATTTGAGTGACGTAGCATTACGCTATTTTGCTCTCGTTTTCTATGTCATTCATATCTTCCGTGGTTAATCGCTGGATCTCTAAGATTAAGATTCCGATAGAACGATACCCTCTAATACGATTTGCACGGCTCTCGGCATCCAACAACGCTGAACAGGCCCAGCGCTGAACCATAGTCCCGTTTTTCCAGTTCTTCACGTTCTTAATGTTCTTAGCTACCATGCTAAAAGCGGATTCGATGATGTTGGTCGAACGAAAACTTCTTCTCAAAAGGCCGGGTACGCTTAACCTTAGAATGGTCACCGTTTCTTCGAGTCCCTCACGTAAACTTGCTGCGGCATCTGGGTATTGCGTCTGTAGATTAGTCGCCAAACTGCGGAGCTGACGTGTTGCTTCCTCCGCTGTTTCAGAAGTCCATGCTTTCATCAGCTTACGCTTTACCCAATCGCGCTTATGCTTAGGTAGGTAATCTAGGACGTTGCGCATCTTATGGACTTGACAGCGCTGGATTATCACCTTCTGTCCAAACACGTCTTTCAAAGCCTTTCTAAGAGCTTTAGAACCATCTATGACAGCCAATAGACCATCCTCATACCGTAGGCCTCTGTCTACAAGATCCACTAGCAGATCCCGGCATACTTGCGCGTTCTCTGTAGAACCGATGCGAAGACCCATAACAATCTTATGCCCTTCCCCGGTTACCCCCATGGCTACAATGGCTGTGTAATCGCCAAAGCCAATGCCGTCAATCATGAGCACGGGGAATGTCTCGTCATCAAACCGGCGGCTGAGCACTTTTCCTGCTTCTTTAGCACTAGCTTTAATAAAGCGTTGGCTTATAGCGCTCTTTGATGTACCCGATGTTTTAGCCACACCATTGTAATTCTCGATTCCGTGCCGGTAGTCTCTACTAGACATACCGTACAACATGCGGTTTAGTGCCGCTTCCAATAGCTCGTTATCGTTAGCGAATGCTTCATAGCTAGGAATGGGTATCTCGGCATTGGTCTCAATAGACCGTGCTCGCGGACGTTTGATGGCCAGACGTTGGTTGCCCATGGGAATAGTGGTGTCCTGAAAACCATGGCGATAGGCTGTTCTGGCGGTATCATGTTTTCCCTTGGGGCCAGCCACAGCTTCAATATCCTGATCCATTAGTGTCATCAATGCCTGGATTCCAACAGCTGTACAGAAACTGCTGAATCGACCCTTTACGGCTTCTTGCAAATCCCTCATGGTCAATTCTTGTATCGGCAAGGGTAAATTACGATCAACTATCGATTGAGTAGCCTCTCTGTGGTATACTTGCATTGGCGGTTACCTCCCAGTGCGGTATTTGGTTCTTCCAAACCCATTATGCCATAACTGGGCCGGAAGCCGCCACTTCAATTTCCACGGCTATTGGGACATTCTCGTTAGTTTTAGGCTCG
>JBMNSQ010000016.1:0-21368 GCA_050945275.1 bacterium
GTTTTTTTATCGAGGCGAGTATCAATCATACGCACTAATTCGTAGGCATGATCACCGACTCGTTCTAAATCGTTCACCACGTGCAATAAGCCGGTGAGTCGTCTCGAGGAGCTACTATCTAATCCTTGTTGGGAAATAGCAGCGAGAAAGGTAGTGATTTCCATCTCTAGGTGGTCAACAATCTCTTCTTTTTGTTCAACTAATTCAACTGATTTATTGTTGGGCTCATAGATACTAGCCATAGCATCTTCCAGGCTGGCCTTTGCCAGTTCACCCATACGAACCATTTCCCTAGTAACTTGGCTTAGAGCAATGTTAACTGGTAAACGGGAAACATGACGGTTGTCTATATACTTTAAACCGCGCTCAAGAACTACGTCTTCTCCAGGTAGTAAAGCTCTTACGAAATTGACCAGCCATCCCATAAAAGGTAAGAAGATGATAGTATTAATAATGTTAAACAGCGTGTGCGCGTTAGCAATCTGACGGGGTAAATCGGATCCTATGACTTGTACCAGTGCTACGAATGACTTCAGAAAGGGTAGAGCGATTATTGACCCGATCGTATTGAACAGGAAATGGATTAAAGCAGCCCGTTTTGCGTTAAGGGATGTTCCAACACTAGCTAACAAAGCAGTTAAGGTAGTACCAATATTGCTACCTAAGACCAATCCCATAGCTGCTGTTAAACCAATAATCTCCTGTCCCGCCAAAGCGATGGTCATACCAATGGTGGCGCTGCTAGCCTGGATAATACCGGTCATCATTGCTCCGATAAGCACCCCAATTATCGGGTGAGTACCCATAGTGGCCATTAAATTATAAAAAAAAGGATTATCCCTTAGCGGCTCTACACTTCCTGACATTATGTTCATGCCTAAAAACACCATGCCAAATCCTAAAACAACCTCTCCTAACGTTTTGCCCCGAGGTTGACGAGCCAAGAAAAAAAGTAAAAACCCTATACCAATAGCGGGTAATGCTAATTCGTTTAAGTTAAGTGCTACCAATTGGGTGGTAATAGTGGTACCGATGTTGGCTCCAAAAATGACACCGACAGCCTGTCCTAAAGAAAGTAAGCCGGCATCAACAAAGCTCACGACCATTACTGTGGCCGCACTACTGCTTTGGATTAAAACAGTAATGCCTATGCCAACAATAATTCCCATCAAAGGTGAATTAGTAAGGAGTTCTAAGATATGCCGTAGCCTCTTTCCGGCCGCTTTCTCTAGTCCTTCACCCATCATATGAACGCCAAACAAGAACAACCCCGTACCGCCCAGAAGTCCCCACAGGAATTCCAGATTGTAAACCTCCCCTCATATGACTCGCTTTTTATTATAACAATAAACCACACTGGGCGGTAGGGGTGTCAGTATAAAAGGTCTTACTTAGGATCAAAGGTCACAACGGCTCCAGGAAATAAAGTCGGGTCTAAGTAATCGGAGGGATTGGTACTTATTACGCGTACAACACTAGCGTGTGTGGAATCTTTTTTCTCTACCAAGACTTTTCGACCACGAACTGAGATTTCTTCGTAGGAAGGACTAAATTCTTCATTGCCAGCCAAAACTAGTTCTAATGGCAGGGGGGTATACAAAAAACTCATTGAATATGCCCCCCAATTGCCTGTCCACGCTCGGAAATCAGTTCCTTGAGCTTTCGTAAGGCATCTTCGATGCCGCCTTCACCGTCTACTAGCCCTACTTCAACCGCTTCTTTACCCACCAAGACGGTGCCAATATCCCGAGCTAGCTCGCCAGTTCTAAACATTAGCTCCCGAAACTTATCGTGCGATACCCGCGAATGCTTAGTAACAAATCTAACAACCCGGTCTTGCATTTTATCCAGATATTCGTACGTTTGCGGTACACCGATAACCAAACCGTTCAAGCGTATGGGGTGAATTGTCATGGTTGCCGTAGCGGCAATAAAGGAATAGTCGGCGCTAACGGCTATCGGAACACCAATGCTATGACCTCCACCTAAAATTAGAGATACGGTAGGCTTGCTTAAACTTACAATCATCTCGGCAATAGCGAGACCCGCTTCTACATCCCCTCCCACGGTATTTAAAATGATTAACAATCCCGCTATCTTTGGATTCTGCTCTATAGCTACTAATTGAGGAATAATATGTTCGTATTTGGTCGTCTTGTTTTGTGGCGGAAGTACCAGATGCCCTTCAATTTGACCTACGATAGTCATGCAGTGAATATCGCTGTCGGGTTGTTCAGGAAGAGCTAGTTGTCCAAGCTCCTGCAAATTACTAGCCGGAGTTCCGGTTGGCTGGGGAGCTGACCCCGGAGTTAGCTGCGGGGTAGGATGCGGAGTCTGAGGCTGCTGTTCGTTAAGCCGCAGCTTATCCGGTGTTGTCCAGGGCCAAGTTGGAAAAAGGCTTTGAGGAAGATACTGATTGTTCAATTTAACTAAGCCTCCCAGTCTAATGCTGTCCACTAGCGCGGTATTTTCTAAAATAACCTAAGGCAAAGGCGCGAGGGATGCGTGTTTAGTATGAAGCCACAGCAGCAGTAATATACTTAGCGGTAGGTAAAAGGAAAAACCCGGCGCAAGAGGCCGGGCAAAATCATACTTCCATTATAATAGGGAGAATCATAGGGCGCCGTCGTGTTCGTTCAAACAAGAACCTGCCGAGCACATCACGTACTTGACTCTTTATTGTTGACCATTCGGTAGCTCCGGAGCTCTGACACTTCTCCACTGCTAGACGTACTTTATCTTTGGCTTCTTCCAATAGCTCTTCTGCTTCACGCACATAAACAAAACCGCGAGACACTATATCAGGACCAGCAACTGCCGTTCCTTTTTCTTTATCCAAAGTAACAACAACTATGATAATACCGTCCTGAGAAAGCTGTTTGCGATCCCGTAACACAATATTACCGACGTCGCCTACCCCTAAACCGTCTACTAGAACCTTACCGGCGGTAACTCGCCCACCTAGGCGAACTTTTTCTGATGTAAATTCCAGGCTATCACCATTTTCAATGACAAAAACATTGTCAGAAGGCATACCCACTTGCTGGGCAATGCGAGCATGCCATACTAACTGTCGATATTCACCATGGATAGGGACAAAAAAGCGAGGCTGTATCAGATTCAACATTAATTTTAATTCCTGTCTGCAGGCGTGACCAAATGGATGGCGCCAGGATGTAAGTTCGGGGTATACCTCCGCTCCTATTTTGAACAAATTGTCAATATGTCGAGCAACTGTTTTTTCGCTTCCCGGGCCGGGTGGTGCTACCAATACTACTGTATCTCCCGGTTGAACAGCTATTGTTGGCTGATCACCGCAATGACGAGGAGCAGTAGGCTCAAGACTATCAAATCCAGATACAACAATTACCTGCTCCTCTGGTTGCAACGAATCTGTTTTAGGATCAAATAAGGCTGACGAGGGAAAAGTCAAATGACCGATCTGTCGTGCTAGATCTAGCAGCTCAATACCATTTTCCCAGGCAATATGTGTACGACGACCAAAAATTGTAGCCGTATTAATTACCTGCTGAAGACGATATAAACTAGCACCGTATCCAACCATGATTACCCGTCCCTTAGCCGATTGCAAAATACTGCGAATAGCCGCATCCGTGTCCCGTTCAGATGGAGAATAACCGGCCACTTCTGCGTTAGCACTGTCGGACAAAAGTAAGAATACCCCTTCACGACCCAGCTCCGCCAAACGATGAATGTCCGTAAAGTGGCCATTAGGGGGAGTTTGATCGAAATGAAAATCCCCTGTGTGAACAACTTTTCCGCAAGGAGTAGACAGAGCTACAGCAGCAGCTCCCGGTAACGTGTGGCTAACAGTTATCAATTCGGCCTTAATGCCACCTAAAGCCGCCTGCTCCCCAGGGTTTACACGCTTTAGGTTAGCGTTTACCATCCCTGCGTTCTTTAGCATAGACCGAGCAATACCGATTGTAATCGGCGTCCCAATAACAGGGACCGGTATTTGCCTTAGTAAATATGGTAAGGCCCCAATATGCCCTTCGTGACCGTGAGTTAAGATAATACCTCTTAACTTATCACGCTTTTCAAGAAGGTAGGTCAAATCCGGAATAACAAGATCAATTCCCAGATGCTCCTCATCAGGTATCATAAACCCACAATCGATGGCGACAATATCGCGTTCGGTTTCCAAAAGGAGCATGTTTTTACCCCTTTCCCCTACTCCGCCCAAGGGAATAAGGGTAATTTTGTCTTTTGCGCTTAGGGTCAAGTGCGCACCTCCTAGATTGTTAACATGAAAAATCCCTGGGGCCACCAGGGATAAAAGTAGAACTTTGATATCACACTGTTCCCGCTCTGTAGCCTCTCGGTATATTATACCCTTAGCTAGCGCGGTATTACAAGCTGGCTAAACAAGATCAGCTTCTTCTAAAATTGACTTCAAGTATGCTTCTTCCTTTTCTGTAAGAGCCATTAGAGGGAGTCTCAAATTACCAACCGGGAATCCCATAAGTTTAAGTCCTGCTTTCACTGGAGCTGGGCTAGTGGTAAAAAATAAGCCTTTCATAACTGGGAAATATTTTAAATGGATATCTCTTGCCCGTTGCCAGTCACCTTGACTAAAGCTGCCTATCATGTCTCTCATCTGACCCGCAATCAGATGTGAAGCAACCGAGACAATCCCTTTGGCTCCCACAGATAACATAGGTAAGGTTAAGCTATCATCGCCACTGTACACATCAAAACCCGCTGGCGCACGGCGGCATATTTCCGACACTTGGTCTAAATCACCGCTTGCTTCTTTAACAGCCACAATATTGGGTACATCATTGGCTAGCCGTATTACAGTGTCTGCATCAATATTACGACTGGTGCGACCAGGAACGTTGTAAATCATTACCGGCAGAGAAGTCGCCTCGGCCACGGTCTTAAAGTGTTCATACAAGGCATTCTGCGGCGGCTTGTTGTAATAAGGCGTAACCAGTAAAATGGCGTCACCGCCCACTTCTTGGGCTTTTTTTGTTAAAGCTACACTATCTGCAGTATCATTAGAGCCCGTTCCTAACATCACCGGCACGCGTCCACGAACTCTTTTTACAACAGTTTCCCAAAGAGCAACCTTTTCGTCAGTTGTAAGCACAGGCGATTCTCCGGTTGTGCCTGTGACTAATAACCCATCAGAACCCATATCAATCAAACGATCAGCTAGCTCGGCCATCTTTTCCAGATCTAGTTTAAGATCATCAGTAAAAGGAGTTACCATGGCAGTAATAACCGTACCTAAATCCGTCGTCACAAGCTATACCTCCTTATTTTCCTAATGCGAAGCCTTCGTGCAGAGCACGAAGAGATTCCAGTGTATCTTCTGCCCGTACTAGGCAGGAAATAGTGGCATGTGAGTCTGACGTTTGCAATATTTCTATGCCGGAACTATTTAACACTTCTACCACCCTAGCCATTACACCGGGCACACCTCTCATGCCAGCCCCAACCACAGATACTTTGGCTAAACCCGAAGTTACCTCCGCTTCAAATCCCTCTTGCTCTAATGCTTGGGTAGCTTTGGGGAGGTCTCTTTCGGCAACAGTAAAGATTTTTATCTCCGGAAAAACGTTAATAATATCAATACTAACTCCTTTAGCAGCCAAAGATCGAAATAGTGCTGTCTCTTGGTGTTTATCTTGTGCCGGAAGTCTTACCTTGATTTGAGCAATATTGGGGAGATGGGTGATACCTGTGATAAGACGATCAGGCCCAAGTTTTAGTCTTCCGGGGCAATGAATCCCTCTTGTAACTAAGGTTCCGCTGGCATCGGAAAAGGTTGACCGAACTCTAAGTGGTATGTTGTACTGCATGGCCAGCTCCAAAGCTCGTGGATGGATAATCTTGGCCCCTTGGTAGGCTAATTGAGCGACTTCTTCGTACGTAACCACATCAAGCGTGTGGGCTTCTCCTACCAAACGCGGATCAGCTGTCATAACACCATCCACATCAGTAAAGATTTCCACCGCTTCCGCTCCTAAAGCAGCCCCAATGGCAGCTGCTGTGGTATCGCTACCCCCGCGTCCCAAAGTCGTGATTTCTCCAGTAGGTGTCCGGCCCTGAAAACCAGCGACTATCGGTACATAACCTTCCTTTAGCGCACCCAGCAAAGGTTCCGGTAATACCTCAATTATACGGGCGTCTCCAAATTCAGCATCAGTGATAACCCCGGCCTGGCCACCGGTAAAGGCTTGCGCCGCATATCCAGTCTTATTTAACAAGGCCGAAATCAAGGTGCAAGAAATAATTTCTCCGCAAGACAAAAGTAAATCTCGTTCCCGACTAGGTACATCCGGTCCTGCTTCGGCCATAAACTCCAACAAGGTGTCCGTAGCATAAGGGTCTCCTTTACGTCCTATGGCTGACAGGACAACAACCGGTGACAAACCGTTCTCCTTAGCTTGGATAATACGTCTAATCACTTGCTCCCGTGCCGTTTGCGAGGCAATAGACGTTCCACCAAACTTTTGCACCACTATTTTCATGGGTGACAACTCCTCTTTTACAATAAGCCCTCGCTAACTAGAAGCTCAGCAACTTGAACAGCGTTTAAAGCGGCACCTTTGCGCACGTTATCGGCTACAACCCATAAATTTAATCCATTATCAATACTAAAATCCTCTCTAATGCGCCCGACAAAGACTTCATCTCGTCCGGCAGCCATAATAGGCAGTGGATACTGCAACTTAGAAGGATTGTCGATTACACAAATACCGGGCGCTTCTTGTAGGATCTTGCGAGCATCCCCAGGACTAAGCTTATGCTCAGTTTCGATGTTCAGCGCCTCCGAATGAGCGTAAGTAACTGGCACACGTACTGTAGTCGCCGTAACTGCGATAGTGTCGTCAAGAACCTTTTTGGTTTCCCGAGTCATTTTCCACTCTTCAAGACTGTATCCGGTGCTATCGAATACATCAATGTGAGGTAGCACATTAAAAGCTATTTGATAAGGATAAACCGTCGCCTGTACTTCTTTCCCTTCCAATAATTTCTGACTTTGATCATTAAGTTCAGTGATGGCATTAAGTCCAGTGCCAGACACAGCTTGGTAGGTTGAAACTACCACCCGCTTAATTTTTGCCCGGTCATGAAGTGGTTTTAGAACTACCAGCATCTGAATTGTGGAGCAATTAGGATTAGCAATCAGTCCCCGATGGTTTTTTACAGCTTCCGGATTAACTTCGGGAACTATTAGAGGTACTTCCGGATCCAGCCGAAAAGCACTGCTGTTGTCCACCACTACCACTCCACGTTTGACCGCCTCAGGAACCAATTGGCGAGAAATATCACCACCGGCTGAAAACAACGCCAAATCTACACCGCTAAAAGCTTCCGGCTTTGCTTCTTTGATAGTAACAGCTTCATTATTAAACATGATCTGTTGACCGGCAGAGCGAGAAGATGCCAAAGGCACAAGAGTATCCACGGGGAAACTGCGTTCTTCCAATATTCTTAGCATTGTTTGGCCTACCGCTCCAGTTGCTCCGACCACCGCTACTGTATATTTTTTCACTGCATTACCCTCCGCTTGATGAAAATTACATATCCAACAGGTGTTCCAGCCCGTAGATCAGTCCATCTATTTGTTGAACTTTTTCTATCGCCAGAAGGACTCCCGGCACAAATGATTCACGGCTAATAGAATCATGTTTTAACGTAAGGCTCTGTCCCAAACCGCCAAAAACAATGGAATGATGAGCAACAAATCCTGGTAACCGGAGACTGTGGATTTTGATGTTAGCTAAATCACCACCCCGCACATGGGGGATTTTTTCCACCTTAGTCGGAGCTGCATAGCATTTTTCTGCTGCCTTGGAAATAACTTCTGCATACTTAATGGCCGTACCAGATGGAGCATCCAGCTTCTGGTCATGATGGGTTTCAATAATTTCCACATGAGGGAAGAAGTGGGCAGCCTGCTGAGCAAATTTAAGTAGCAGCACAGCACCAATAGCAAAAGTTGGTGAAATTATCGCATTAACACCATGATGACGATACAAGGAGCTTATTTCCGGAATATCCGATTCAGTTATCCCTGTGGTCCCAATAACAGCGTGGGCTCCAGCTCGAGCAATTGCTTCTAAGTTCTCTTTGACTACTGCTGGCCGGGTAAAATCCACTACTATTTCAGCTTCAGTACGTTTTATCGTTCCCTCAAGATCTGCTGACAACTCAATTCCCAGCGGTTGTTGCCCTCCTGCAAGCAGACCAATATCCTGACCAATGCCATGCTCATGGCCAACGGCTCCAACGAGATTTAGCTGGGGATTGGCTAATACAGCCTTGACGATTTCCCGTCCTACCCGGCCATTGGCACCGGAAACCACTATGCGTTTTCCCACATTCTGTCACCTCCGCTTGCGATAATAGACGATTATGTTCATTCTCCTATAAATCTCTAAACATGTCAATATCAGTCTCGGCACCGACATCCAAAATAATCACTTCTCTGCCGATTTTCTTGATAGCATCCCATGGTATAACCGAAATATATTTTTCACTGAACAGCTGAAGAAATCTATTACGATTACTTATTTCCAGCCCAACAATTTGACCGGTGTCAGCATTGAATACTAAATCGGCATCACCAAAGTAACCGATACGGCGACCGTCTTGCAAATTGATTAGTTCTTTATCTTCCAATTGCCTTAAACGCATGAGATCTCCCCTTCCCCATAACCTGATATTTTTTTGTTACCACACATGAACCACAATACTGCCTCATTTTTTAAGTTAGGTCATCGATGAAAGAAGAGTAAAAAATATGGCTGACAAATAGCAACCAAAAGCGATATGGCAGCCATAGGCTCCAGCTGAAGCCCCGCGATCATTACTTGGTCAGGCACATTTACTTGTAAGAAGTTTCGAATTAACAATAAGGCCAAATACACACCGCCGGCAGTACCTAAAAGTTCAACTACTGCTTGGGAAAAGGCTGACTCTTGGGGCTCGACTGGGATTTCCCGGCTCTGCTTCCAAACTCTCTTCTTATGTTGTACTCGTCGACAAAGAGACAGGTAAAACAGAGCTAAAACCCCAGCAAATATGGCACCCTTTAACAACATAATAACACCCCCCAGACTCTTTTGTAATCTTATGCTAGGTCTAGAGGGTAAATGCTATTGCCCTGTGTGGCCAAAACCCCCTATTCCACGATGTGTTGCGGGCAACTCTTCTGTTTCTTTTAGCGTAACTTGAACAGTAGCACTTATGACACACTGAGCAATACGTTCACCACGATTGATCGTCACTGGCTGAGAACCATGGTTTATCAGTAAAACCATAACTTCTCCTCGATAATCGCTATCTACGGTACCAGGACTATTTAACAAAGTAAGACCATGTTTTAGAGCCAGCCCGCTTCGAGGCCTTAGCTGGGCTTCAAATCCAGGTGGTAAAGCTAAGGCAATGCCGGTGGGAACAAGGACTCGATCGCCCGGCAACAGAGTCACTGGCTCCTTTACAGCAGCATATAAATCCAACCCAGCTGCCCCTCGTGTTTGATAAGCCGGTAGCGGCAAATCTTTTGCCTGGGGCAGACGCCTGATTTTTACCGTTCGATCTAACATGCAGTTTCCTCCTCCACTGGACCTAGCAGAACCGTTGCTAAATCTGCTTGGCCAAATAAACGAGAGCATAAGCTTTGGATATTAGATGATGTTACTGACATAATTTTTTCTTGCACTTCCTCGGGAGAAACCCAACGATTTAAAATAAGTTCATGCCTTGCTAGCCGAATCATACGGTTGGTCGTATTTTCAAGTCCCAGAAAGAAGCCACCTAGAACTTGTTGTTTGGCTCGATCTAACTCTTTGTTCGGTACAGGCTCATTCATCATAATTTCAAGTTCTTGGCGAGCTAAGTCAAGACCTTGATTATAATTGTCTTTACTCAGCCCAGCATAAACTGTAAACAAACCGCTATCCTTGTAAGCAGTATGGTAAGAATAGATAGAATAAGCTAGCCCCTGATCTTCTCTTATATGTTGAAATAGCCGGGAGGATAATCCTCCTCCTAAAATACTGTTGGCCACATCGACCACATACGTGTTCTCATCAGTGTTGGGTACACCAGGAGCTCCGAGACACAAATGCACTTGTTCTAAGTCACGTGGATAAAGTTTGAGGCCAGGCTGAAATTGCGGAGGCTCTATATCTAAGGACGAGAACCGAGAAGGCGTGATTGTAGAAAATAACTTATCACAAACAGTTACAACCCGTTGATGTTCTATATTCCCTGCGACAGCAATTACTAAGTTGTTAGGCGTATAAAAGCGTCGCCAAAAAGAATGGATTTGGTCCAAAGTTAAATTGGCTACGCTCTCCCGTGTCCCAAGCACCGGTCGTCCCAAAGAGTGGTTAGTCCATACAGCCTGGCTTAATAAATCATGAATCAGCTCATCAGGAGAATCTTCGTACATGTTTATTTCTTCCTGAACAACCCTTTTCTCTCGCTCGACATCTTCGTCTAACATTTTAGCGTTAAGGAACATGTCCACCAGGACGTCTATGGCTAACTCAAAATGTTGAGCTAACACTCTGGCATAATAGCAAGTATGTTCCTTAGATGTAAAAGCGTTAAGCTGGCCACCTACCGAATCCAACAATTCGGCAATTTCTCGAGCAGTACGCCGATGTGTTCCCTTGAAAAGAAGGTGCTCTATAAGATGAGATATTCCAGCTTCACTGACAGCTTCCCACTTGGAACCTACATTTACCCATAAACCGACTGCCACTGACGAAACCGTCGGAATCTCTTCTGTAATTAAACGTAGGCCGCTAGGTAGTGTTGTCTTGTGATACAAATTTACCGCTCCTTCCCCCATTAAATATAGATATTATAGCATGCCTCCATCTGCAATTGTGTAGTTAAAGAAGAAAAACAAAAAGCATAAACCCAAAGGAGTTTATGCTTGTAGCCAGCAAACAGCAGATTTACTTTCGCGTATTCCTGCCTTTATCGGAATTGCGATGGCTGTTTTGCGCCTTTAATAATTCCTTGCGCGATAAGTTAATACGTCCTTGGCGATCAATTTCAGTAACCTTAACCATGACCTCATCGCCAATATTAACCACATCTTCTACTTTCGTTACTCGGTCGAGCGCTAACTGAGAAATGTGTACCAACCCTTCTTTTCCTGGCAAGATCTCGACAAAAGCACCAAAATTAAGAATGCGTGTGACTTTACCCAAATAAATGCCTCCGACTTCGACATCTTTAGTCAAAATCTCAATTTTCTTGGCTGCATCCTGGGCTGCTTCTTCGTCTTGGGCAGTGATGAATACACGCCCATCGTCCTCAATGTCAATTTGAACGCCAGTCTCTTCAATTATCTTACGGATAGTTTTTCCTCCGGGCCCGATAACATCTCGGATTTTATCAGGGTCGATTTCCATGGTCAGCATACGTGGTGCATAAGGCGAAATATCGTCTCGGGGACTTGGAATAACGGCTAACATTTTTTTCAAAATAAACAAGCGTCCTTGCTTTGCCTGAGCCATCGCCTGTCGAAGAATATCCATGGTGATACCGGCTACCTTAATATCCATTTGTAAAGCATTAATACCACGCTCTGTCCCCGCAACCTTGAAATCCATATCACCATTAGCATCTTCCAGACCTTGGATGTCCGTTAACACGGCTACTTTATTATCTTCTTTGATAAGGCCCATAGCTACACCGGCTACAGGAGCTTTAATGGGTACTCCACCATCCATAAGTGCCAGTGTACTACCACAAACACTAGCCATAGAAGATGATCCATTGGACTCCAATACCTCTGACACTAAACGAATCGTATATGGAAAGTCGTTTTCATCAGGTATCATAGGCTCGAGAGCCCGCTCAGCCAACGCACCGTGACCAATTTCACGTCGTCCGGGGCCACGCATAAATCTTGTTTCGCCAACACTAAAAGGCGGAAAATTATAATGGTGCATGAAGCGCTTTGAATCCTCAACGCCTAAACCATCAAGAATTTGCTCGTCACTTACCGCTCCCAAGGTAAGGCTTGTAAGCACTTGAGTCTGACCCCTAGTGAATAGTCCTGAGCCATGAACTCTGGGTAGTAAATCTACTTCCACCACAATTGGTCGAATCTCATCCAAAGAGCGTCCATCGGTACGCACGCCATCTTCGATAATCATACGCCGTACTTCCTCTTTGATTACAGCTTGAATTACGGCTGAAATATCTTTACTATGGTCAGGATATTCTTCAGCAAATGTTTCCTGCGCCGCTTGGCGTACCTCTTGTACTTTAGCCTCTCGTGCCTGTTTTTCGGGGGATGTTAAGGCCGCCTTAATCCGATCTTTAGCCCAGATGCGAATTTTTTCTTCCAACTCAGGGTTCACCTGGTGCAAAGTTACATCACGCTTGGCCTTACCTACTTTAGCAACGATCTCATCTTGAAACATCACCAGTTCGTTGATAGCTTGCTGGCCAAAGGCTAGGGCTTGCAACATAGTTTCTTCATCCACTTCTTTAGCCCCAGCTTCCACCATCATAATAGCGTCAGCTTTGCCAGCTACAGTTAAGTGAAGGTGTCCTACTTCTTCCTGCTCTATAGTGGGATTAAGGACAAATTCGTTATCCACCAACCCTACAGTAACACCGGCAATGGGACCGTCAAAAGGAATATCGGAGATGGAGAGAGCTACCGACGTTCCGAGCATTGCTGCTATCTCAGGAGAATTATCTGGATCTACCGACAAAACCAGGGCAATAATTTGAACGTCATTGTGGAAACCTTTAGGAAATAATGGCCTAATGGGCCTGTCTATTAAACGGGCGGACAATATCGCCTTCTCACTCGGACGCCCTTCCCGTTTGATAAAGCCTCCCGGAATTTTGCCGGCCGCATACAAACGTTCTTCGTAATCCACAGTTAAAGGAAAAAAATCAATCCCTTCGCGCGGTTCATCGGAACAACAAGCGGTTACGAGAACCACAGTATCGCCATAGCGCACTAGGGCCGCACCGTTTGCTTGCTTAGCTACGCGGCCTACTTCTACGCTTAGCGGTCGCCCGGCTAAGTTAGTACTAAATATTTCGGGCAAATCTGTAAACCTCCCTTACATTGCTGCTCATTATTTTCACTGCTGAAAATTAGTATTTCCTTTTCAGTGGCAAGAAAGACGGATTCATCAGTAAAAAGAGCGGGGCCACCCGCTCTTAGTGCCTGAGACCCAATTTGTCAACCAAGTCACGGTATCGTTCAATGTCCTTTGCTTTCAGGTATTGTAGCATTCCCCGTCTCTGGCCCACCATTTTAAGAAGGCCTCTTCTTGAATGATGGTCTTTTTTATGTTCTTTCAGATGCTGCGTCAGATAATTTATACGTTCGGTTAGAATGGCGATTTGTACCTCCGGTGACCCGGTATCTTGTTCATGAATTTGAAACTTACTAATTACATCCTGCTTCCTAGGACCTTCAAGAGTCATTTTGTATACCTCCAGTTTTTTTATCCCCACAGTCCCAGAAAACCGTTGGAGGCACGGTTATCCGCGGCTGAGGTTCAGCTTATAAATCACTTACCAATAACGGTAATGACCAAACGGCCTAATTTTGTATCTTTTGCTACCACATCAAAGCATCGTCCCGAAGATGAGACAAAACTACGAAAGCGAGTAGCTGATGGGATGCGTCCCGGAATACTATTGGCAGCACTATGAATATCCTCCCGTGTAATCCCACCCTGCCTATCTTCTTGGAGGCGTTTCTGGGCGTGTTCCGTGATGATTACTCTAAGCGGTGTCATGGTTCTGCCCATTGCGGCCGACTGCAAGTATCGTCATTTTGAATTAAAAACGCATATAAAGCATCCTGAAAAGCCGCTATGCCGGCATTATCGGCCTCAGCTCGCTGATATATCGTTTCCAATTCATTCCGCAAATTATTAAATTCAGGACTAATGCAGATTTCAGCTATCTGGGCCAGCATCGCTTTAAGGTCTTCCTCCGGAAGAGGGTAGCAGTTTCCCCGCATTCCCATCGCTCCTTCTGATAGCCTCCGACCAAAGTTTATCATAAAGCCCCGTGATTGTAAATAAAAGTAGGGCAATCTCGGTTTATTTCAGTCCCATAATACGTAAGGATCCGCCAAGCCTGCTCTTTATCTATTTCTATCTGTTCCCTTAGGTCATCGACATGGTTAAACTTTTGCTCCGGCCGTAAAAACTCAATAAGCTCAATGGTTAACTTCTTCCCATATAAGTCTTCATGAAAGTTAAAAAAGTTCACTTCTAAACGCGCCGTATGGTTGCCAAAAGTCGGAACCAGACCTACATTAGCTACTCCCCATAAATATCGGCCCAAATACCAACAACGAACAGCATAAACTCCGAAGCGAGGCCACAGTAACCCCTCTTTAAGCATTATATTCGCCGTAGGAAATCCTAAAGAACGTCCTCGCCCAGCTCCATGACTAACACAACCATAAATACTAAGCCAACGTCCCAAAAAGGCCGCCGCACGAGTTATTTCCCCTTGGACGATAAGCTGCCTAATTGCACTACTAGAGACGCTTTCACCCTGAATGGCAATTGGCGGTATTACAGTTACGGCAAATCCCAAGTCTTGCCCCCAAGATGCAAGTCTTTGCGGCGTGCCCTCTCCTTTATAACCAAAAGTGTAATTATATCCCACCGTTACATGTTTTGTACCTAGAGCTTGTCCAAGCACATTACAGGCAAATAGCAGGGCATCAGTTTGTGCCAAAGCAGGAGTAAAAGAAAGCACGAGAAAAATATCCACACCTAAGTCCTCTAATAATCTGGCCTTGTAATTAAAAGAAGTGATGAGTTTAGGAGCCGCTTTAGGATTGATGACTTTTAGTGGATGAGGCTCAAATGAGAGCACCACGCTTTGTAGTGACTGAGCCCGAGCTTTAGCTACAGTAGTAGCAATAATTTCTTGATGACCAAGATGCACCCCATCGAAATAACCCAAGGCAACACTCCCTACAAGCACACTGGTATCCCAGTTGTTAAGCCCCCGTACAACTTTCATACCTACTACCACTCCTCAATTAAAGACCACCGTCGGTTTTAGACTAGCTCCTTGGCTAGAAAGATCCGGTTTTCCCAGACCAAGAAAGCTACCATCATAACTGTGAACGCGGACAGTGGAATTTAAGGACAAACCTGTTGCCGGTTTAACCGGAACCATATTACCATGAATAAACAACGTGGTATCATGTGCGCAAAGGGTAATAGCTGGCAGATGCTGCACGCCTTTTTCCGGCGGCAACAACCAATGACTAACTTCCTTATTGGCTACTGCTTCCTCTAATTCTACCGGTGTAAGACTATTCGTTATAGTAAAGGCTCCACTTTGAGCACGAAGCAAAAACGATAAATAAGCGCCAACCCCTAGAGCATCGCCAATATCGGCAGCCAACGAACGAATATATGTGCCCGCAGAGCAAGTGCATTCAATCAAGGCCCGAGGATACGAGGAATCTGGAATAAAAGAAAGCACTGTTAGTTGATGTATAACTACGGGTCGAGGCTTGCGCTCTACCTCCAACCCTTGACGGGCTAGATCATATAAGCGTTGCCCGCGCCACTTTACAGCCGATACCATGGGTGGCGTTTGTAAAATCGGGCCAGTAAACTGTGGTAATACGTCATCTAGTTCCTGGCGTTGAAACGAAGCTGGGCAGACAGACTTGATGTCCCCTCCAGCATCTAACGTACTAGTGGTTTTACCAAATGTAATCTCACCACGGTAAGTTTTCGTGTCCTCAAGGTAAGATATTAAGCGGGTAGCTCTACCTACAGCCACCACCAGTACACCAACAGCCATTGGATCTAGCGTACCGGTATGACCTACTCTCTTAACGCCTAACAGTCGCCGGACAAACGCTACCATGTCGTGCGACGTTGGCCCGGGAGGCTTTAGCAAATTGATGAATCCATTAACCATCAACCTCCAGCTCCTTAAGGGCCCTCTTGGCCACAGTCAACACTTGTTTTTCCGCTGCTACCAGCGGACCCGGTATCACGCAGCCCGCCGCACGAGCATGTCCCCCTCCGCCTAAACTTTGAGCTAACAAACCTACATCAACCTGCTCACGGGAACGAAATCCTACCTTTACTTGGCCTTTTTCATCTTCCTTTAGCAATATTGCCAGTTCCGTGCCCGCTACCATACGCGGATAGTTAATTATGCCGCTGGTGTCATCTTCTTTATATGAGCTCATGACATGATAGGGTAAAGCAATCCAGGCGATACGTCCGTCGGAAGTGACCTGAAGGCGCTCCAAAGCAGCCTGCAGAAGATGTATTTGTGACAAAGGTTTAGTGTCGTAGACCCTATCGCTCACCCGCCAGGGCTTAACTCCGGTATTGATAAGCTGTCCCACAACTTTATGGACTCGAGCAGTGGTATTTTGATAGCGGAAACCCCCAGTGTCGGTATGAATGCCAGTATATAAACAAGTAGCCGTTTCTTCTGTGATTGGGATCGCCAAACATCGAAGGAGAAAAAATACCATTTCCGCTGTAGCAGAGGCTTCAGGCTCTATCCAATTTATTGTGCCAAAATTGGTATTCGTGGGATGGTGGTCAATATTTATCACATTCAATTGCAAAGATACTTGCTGCGCTATTGAACCTAAGCGATCTAGATCCCCACAATCCAAAACCACTACCACTATAGGCTCTTTGAACGGCGGCAAACTAGTCAATACTTCATCAGCGCCAGGAAGGAAGCGAAAACTAGGCGGAACGCCATCAGGACTAACCATGTTTACTCTTAAGCCTTGACTTGTAAGAGCTAAACCAAGACCCAATAGAGAACCAATCGCGTCGCCATCAGGATCAATATGGCAGCATATTGCAATATTAGCGCTCTCCCTGAGGATCTTTCTTATCTCCGGCAGAAGGGGTATGATCATCGCTTTCGGCTCCTTCCCGAAGTTGGTCGATAAAATTGCTGAGCTCTATCGCGTAAGCGATAGATTTATCTAGCTGAAAGGTGAGTTCGGGAGTGTAGCGCAACCGAATACGCCTACCCAGTTCTGATCGAAGGAAACCAGTAGCCCGCTGAAGTCCCACAAGTGACTTATCTCTCTCCTCCTCGCTACCTAAGGTGCTCACGTAAACTGTTGCGTGCCGCAAGTCTCCGGACACTACCACTCGTGGTATAGAAATAAACCCTATCCGGGGATCCTTGAGATCGCGTTGTATAATCGAACTTATCTCCTGTTTAATAGCTTCTTCTAACTTCGCTACCCGTAGTTTCCCCACAGACTACACCTCCCACCAATACAACCTAATTAAAATCTAATTACAAAGTGGCTGGGATCTCTTCAATTTTAAAGGCTTCAATGATATCCCCTTCTTTAATATCCTGGTAAGTTGCGAGACCGACACCGCATTCATAGCCAGAGCCCACTTCTCGCACGTCATCTTTAAAGCGCCGAAGCGATCCAATCTTGCCTTCATGAATTACAATTCCGTCGCGTATTAAACGAGCCTGGGCATCGCGCAATATCTTGCCTGATAATACATAACAACCAGCAATGGTTCCTGCCCTGGGAACACGGAAGGTGTCACGTACTTCAGCTTGCCCCAAAGTTACCTCGCGTAATTTAGGTGCTAACATGCCTTGCATAGCTGCTTTCACGTCTTCAATTGCATCGTAAATAACTCGATACAAGCGAATATCAACCTTGTCCGCTTCCGCAGCTTGGGCCGCTTTTCCTTCAGGACGCACATTAAAGCCAACGACAACAGCATTGGATGCGGTCGCTAACATAATATCTGTTTCGGTAATGGCTCCTACCCCGCCGTGAATAGCGTTAACTTTGACTTCATCCGTAGATAGTTTCTCTAGCGCCTGCTGCAGAGCTTCTACTGATCCTTGAACATCAGCCTTAACTATCAGGTTAAGCTCTTTGATCTCGCCTTCTTGTATACGTTGGTAAAGTTCGTCAAGGGAGAGGCCTCCCCTGGTTTGTAGTTCTGTTTCCCGCAACCTAGAGCGTTCAGCATCGGCTCGTGCTCTAGCAACCTTTTCATCAGGCATAACCCTAACAATATCTCCTGCTTGAGGGACTTCTCCAAATCCCAGCACGGCCACAGGTATAGAAGGGCCAGCTTCATTTACTCTACTACCCTTATCGTTAATCATAGCTCGTACTTTACCCGAAGCAGTTCCGGCAACAATAGCATCGCCAACCCGAAGTGTCCCTCTTTGTACTAATACAGTAGCCACTGGTCCCCGACCTCTATCGAGCTCGGCTTCAACTATAGTGCCCACTGCCGGTCGCTTAGGATTAGCTTTAAGCTCCTGCATGTCGGCTACCAATAATATCATTTCCAGAATGTCGTCTATACCTTCTTTGCGCTTGGCTGAAACAGGTACGCAAATTGTATCTCCGCCCCACTCTTCCGCTACCAACCCGTGTTCGGTCAGTTGTTGCTTAACAACATCGGGCCGGGCACCGGGTTTGTCAATTTTGTTCACAGCTACGATGATAGGAACATTAGCTGCTTTAGCATGATTAATAGCTTCCACCGTTTGCGGCATAACACCATCATCAGCCGCCACCACTAAAATGGCAATATCCGTTACCTGAGCGCCGCGAGCGCGCATGGATGTGAAAGCTTCGTGTCCAGGTGTATCTAGAAACACAATTTTGCGGCCGTTAACAGATATAACAGAAGCTCCAATGTGTTGGGTTATGCCCCCTGCTTCTTCAGCCGTAACTTTTGTATGACGCATCGCATCCAATAGGGACGTTTTACCATGGTCAACGTGGCCCATCACCGTTACCACCGGCGGCCGCTCATGTAGCTGATCTGATGAATCTTGCACGTCTTCAATAGTAGGTAGTTCCTCTAGCATTGGTGTAGCCGTGAAACCTAGCTTCTCAGCTACCTGGGCAGCCACGGAGTAATCGATGGCCTGATTAAGACCCGCCATCACCCCACGGTCAAACAACAATCGAACTATTTGGGCGCCCGGACGTTTTAATAACGTGGCCAGCTCCTGAACTGTCAGCGAAGGTGGTAACTGTACCTCTTGATCGGTAGAGGATGCCGAAGCAGCTTCTTCTGTTGCCGCCGCTCCCGAGACAAAATCACGACTCCGCCTGGTATCTTCCCGGCGTCCTCTACGCGATCGTTTAGCTTTGCCCTTGGACGGCCTTTGTTTCTGTTTTTTTTCAACTGTTTCTTCAACGGGTGCATCGGCCTCTAATTCATCGTCACTTTCACCAAGACTGCTAATCACCTGTTTCACAACATCCTCACCTAATGTGCTCATATGGTTTTTAACTTTAATACCCATCTCAGCTAGAAGCTCTACTAACTCTTTACTGGAGATTTTGAGCTGTTTGGCTAATTCGTATACCCGCAGTCTTCCCATACTGTCACCCCCGTAGTTTCTTGCTCTCCACGCTTTTTAATTTGCTAATAACGGCCTTGGCCAAAGACAGATCGGTAATAGCAGTTACAGCCACTTCGTTTCTTCCTAGCCGTTGGCCCAGTAGTGTTTTAGTGGATATCTCTACCACCGGAACGCCCGCGGTATCGCTGTAATTGATAAAACTCCGCCTAGTGCGTTGGCTGCTGTCTTTCGCTAACACCACCAGAAAAACTTGCGATAATCTGAGCGCTTTTTTCACAGCCTGATCACCGATAGCCAACTTACCGGCCCTGCAGGCCAACCCAATTAAGCTTAGCACCGACATTAAATTTCTACTAACCGATCCTCCAGTTCCCGAATTACCTCCGGTGGGATATCGGCTTCTAAAGCTCTTTGCAGGCGTCGTCCCTTTAGGGCTTCCTGGAGACAGGTGCGACGGGGACAAATATACACCCCCCGACCTGATTTTTTTCCCGTTCGGTCCACCTCTACATGGTAGTCTGGAGTCCGTACCACTCTTAGCAGCTCTTTCTTGGGGTGCATTTCTTGACAACCTACGCACATACGCATAGGTATTCGACGTGGCTTCATGCTTTCTCACCCTCCTCCACCTCGCAAAGAGCGAGTTCGGTATCAGGGTAGTTGTCTTTGTCTTGGTCAGTGGCACTTTTAATATCAATTTTCCAGCCAGTTAATTTTGCGGATAAACGAGCGTTTTGACCTTCTTTGCCAATGGCTAAGGACAATTGATTTTCTGGTACTAACACCTGCGCTACCCTATCTTCTTCCGATAACTCAACATGAACTACTTTAGCGGGGCTAAGACTGCTGGCGATAAACTCTTCGGGAATGCTACTCCATTTTATAATGTCAATCTTTTCCCCTCTAAGTTCATTAACCACTGACTGAACTCTCATTCCTCGAGGTCCCACGCAGGCCCCCACCGGATCAACATTGGGATCACGCGCCCACACCGCCATCTTCGAGCGTAATCCAGCCTCCCGAGCAATGGCTTTTATCTCCAAAGTACCATCGTGGATTTCAGGAACTTCAAGCTCAAATAGTCGTTTGAGAAAACCCGGGTGGGTACGGGATAACATAATCTGTGGACCCTTGGTGGTGCGGTTTACTTCAAGTACATAGGCCTTAATTCGTTCACCTGCCCGGTAGACATCACCAGGCATCTGTTCACCAGCAGCCAGCACAGCTTCGGCTCGACCAAGATCCACCAAAATACTACGCTGCTCGAATCGTTGAACGATCCCAGTTACGATATCACCTTCGCGGTCAGCATACTCTTCAAACACAATTCCCCGCTCAGCCTCTCTAATACGCTGTACCACAACCTGTTTTGCATTTTGGGCGGCAATACGACCAAATTCGCGTGGCGTAACTTCAAACTCAATAATATCCTCTATCTCATAACGTGGATCTATCAACTTGGCATCTTCCACCGACACTTCCAATCGCTCATCCTGCACTGTCGGAACAATTGTCTTGCGAGCGAAAACCTTAACTTCTCCTGTTTCGCGGTTAACCTCAACGCGGACGTTTTGGGCCGAGGCAAAATTCTTTTTGTAAGCTGACACTAAGGCGGCCTCCAAGGCCTCCAAAACAACCTCTTTGTTTATGCCTCTTTCCTTTTCTAATTCATTTAAGGCCTGAAGAAACTCCCGGTTCACTTTAGTCCCTCCCAGCTAATTTCAGCAACTAACCGCGCCTGAGATATATCTTGGCGGGGAATTGATAACATACCATCCGCACCCAAATCAAGTTGTACCTCGTTATCCTTAATACCGCCTAAGATCCCTGTAAATCGTTTCCTACCGGCAATGGGAGCAAATGTATGTATAGTAACGTTACGACCCTTGAATCGCTCAAAGTCACTACCTTTCTTCAGTGGCCGATCTAACCCCGGAGATGAAACTTCTAAATAATACGAAGGTCCTATTGGATCAACTTCATCCAAAAGG
>JBMNSQ010000017.1:0-20890 GCA_050945275.1 bacterium
GCTTGGGCAGACCCGGCATAGTCATGACCTGACCGGTAACAGCCACCATGAATCCAGCCCCAGCCGACAGGCGCACTTCCCGCACGGTAATGGTAAAATCTTCCGGACGACCGATGAGAGACGGATCGTCTGACAAGGAGTACTGGGTCTTGGCCATACATGCCAGTAAATTATCGTAGCCTTGGTCATGGATAGCCTTAAGATCCCGCTCGGCCTCAGCGGTGTACTCTACTTTGGAAGCGCCATACACTTTAGTAGCTATGGCCGCAATCTTTTCTTTCGGCGACTGGGCCGCATCGTACATGAAGGTTAGGTTCGACGGCTCGTTCGCGGCAGCAATAACTTTCTCGGCCAGCTCAATACCGCCTGCGCTGCCTTTAGCCCATACCTCAGACAAAGCAAACGGGATATTCAGTCGGCCGCAGAGCTCCGCCAGCTTCTGTATTTCGGCCTCGGTATCGGTAGGGAAGCGGTTGATTGCTACCACTGCCGGCAAGCCAAAGCGGCGCATATTCTCCACCTGTTTTTCTAAATTAGCAAATCCAGCCACCAGAGCATCTACATTCTCGTTTTTAAGTTCTGTCTTGGCTATCCCGCCGTGCATCTTAAGTGCCCGGATGGTGGCCACGATAACTACCGCGCTGGGCTTTAAGCCAGCTATGCGGCATTTAATATCCAGGAACTTTTCCGCGCCTAAATCGGCACCAAAACCGGCTTCTGTCACCAGATAGTCGGCCAACTTAAGTCCTAAGCGCGTTGCCTGAACAGTGTTACAGCCATGAGCGATGTTGGCAAAGGGACCCCCATGAATAAAAGCCGGTACATGCCCTAAGGTTTGTACCAGATTGGGCTTTAAAGCATCTTTTAATAAAATGGTCATGGCGCCTTGGGCACCTAAATCGCCGGCCGTAACCGGCTGACCATCATAAGTATAAGCGATAACAATGCGGGCTAAGCGTTCTTTAAGATCAGCTAGGTTATCGGCTAGGCATAAAATAGCCATTACCTCTGACGCCACTGATATATCGAAGCTATCTTCTCTCGGTACACCATGGGCTCTACCACCGAGACCAACAATTATGTGACGCAAAGCCCGCTCATTCATGTCCATAACTCGTTTCCAGGTGATGCGCCGAGGATCGATACCTAGCTGGTTTCCTTGCTGGATATGGTTGTCCATGAGGGCTGACAGTAAATTATGAGCTGTGGTTACAGCATGGATATCACCGGTAAAGTGAAGATTGATATCTTCCATGGGAACAACCTGGGCATAGCCGCCACCAGCCGCTCCGCCTTTAATCCCGAAGCTAGGACCAAGAGAAGGCTCGCGCAAGGCAATAGCTACTTTTTTTCCAAATTTCGCCAAGGCATCACCAAGCCCCACTGAAGTGGTGGTTTTGCCTTCGCCAGCCGGGGTAGGGTTAATGGCTGTAACTAAAATAAGTTTTCCGTCCGGGCGGTTTTTTACTCGTTCCCATACGGCCGGGTTTATCTTGGCCTTGTAACCACCATATAACTCCAGGTCTTCCTCACCTAAACCGAGAGTAGACGCTATATCGGTAATGGGTTTTAACTCTGCTGCTTGAGCAATTTCAATATCCGATAGCAAGTTGTCGTCACTCCTTCTGCAACTTTTTCCAGTTCTCTAAGGTAACTATTTGTGTACAGCATCTGGGAGCACCAATGCCGCTTCTATACCGCTCTTATCTATATTCTTGTTATGCCTTTAATCTCCTTTACAGTTTTGTACCCTTAAAGTTCGATTTCTTGTCTTATCGGCTAAGAGTTCGCCAACCAATGTCCCGACGAAAATGCCGCCCTTGAAATCGAATCTTTTCTGCAGCTTGATAAGCACGTTCCTGGGCTGTCTTTAGATCGGCCCCCATGGCAGTTACAGCCAGTACCCGACCGCCGGCGGTAACTATATTCTCACCGTCATAACCCGTGCCGGCATGAAAGACATACGTATCAGAAAGCAGCGCTGCTTCGTCTAAACCCTTAATAGTATAACCAATTTTATAGTCACCTGGATACCCGCCCGAGGTCAAAACAACTGTCAAAGCAGCCTCCGGATGCCAAGTAAGTTGTACTTTATCAAGCCGGCCCTGCAGTGCCGCTTCGATCACATCGATCAGATCTGTTCTGAGGCGCGGTATAACCACCTGCGCTTCTGGATCACCGAAACGGGCATTAAATTCCAGAACCTTGGGGCCATCTTCTGTAAGCATAAGTCCGGCATATAATATTCCGCTAAAAGGGCGGCCCTCAGTAGCCATCGCTCGGACTGTAGGCTTTAAAATTGTATCCTCGACCTTAGCGGCAAGCTCGGGGGGCAATGCTGGCACCGGCGAATAAGCACCCATACCGCCGGTGTTTGGCCCTTGGTCGCTATCAAAAGCACGCTTATGATCCTGTGAGGAAACCATAGGCAGGACATGCTCCCCATCGCAAAAAGCAAGCACTGTTACTTCTTCGCCCTCAAGAAATTCTTCCACCAGCAAGCGATTGCCAGCGGCACCAAAGACACCGACCTCCAGTATATCTTCCACCGCTTTTATAGCCTCATCTTGGTTTTGAGCAATCACAACCCCTTTTCCGGCCGCTAGGCCGTCGGCCTTAAGTACCAACGGCATCCCTTGTTGCCGTACGTAGTCTTTGGCCGCGGCCGAATCCGTAAATACAGCGCAGTTCGCTGTGGGGATCTTATATTTGTTCATCAAACGCTTACTGAAAACCTTGCTGCCTTCAATAGCCGCCGCTTCTCTGGTCGGCCCAAAAGCTTTCAGCCCCCGGGCACTGAAGGCATCTACCAGCCCGGCAGCCAGCGGTGCTTCCGGTCCTACTACTGTAAGGTCTATCTTTTTTTCTTCGGCAAAGTAAGCTAACCCTTCTATGTCGGTAGCGTTAATGGGCACATTCTCTCCTATCTGGCGCGTACCGCCATTACCGGGTGCGATGAACACCTTACTTACACGTGGGCTTTGCCCCAGTTTCCACGCCAACACATGTTCGCGCCCACCACCGCCTACCACTAGAACTTTCACCGGTAACACCCTCCTTGCCGTACCAACTACGTTATACTACACTAACAGCTTCCCCACCAAGCGATATTAAAGTCGCTTGCCCGTCAACCGGGTAGGGGCAACCTGTATCTGAAGGATGGTTTCCTTGCCTGCTTGGGCCGGGACGGAGCCCGGCCCCTACACTGAGGTTTCAATTATATACTACGACTCCGAATAGGGGCAGCTCTCTGTGACCGCCCGGGCCGGGGCAAAGCCTGCCCCTACAACTAAATCGTTGCCAGGTGCCTAACTAATGCCTGAAATGTCTCATGCCCGTAAACACCATGGCCATATCGGCTTCGTTGGCGGCCTGAATGGAATCATCGTCACGCACGGATCCACCTGGCTGAATAATGGCCGTGATACCTGCTTTGGCTGCTGCCTCCACTGAATCCGGCATGGGAAAGAAAGCATCGGACGCCATAACGGCTCCTTGGGCTTTAGCCCCTGCTTGGCGAGAAGCAATATCCACCGCACCTACGCGGTTCATTTGTCCTGCTCCCACACCAATAATCTGACCGCCCTTAGCCAATACAATAGCGTTTGATTTCACATGCTTAACTACTTTCCAGGCAAATTCTAGATCCTTCATTTCTTGAGCTGTTGGGGCTCGTTTGGTAGCCACTTTTAAGTCAGCCGGTGCATAGTCTTTTTTATCAAGTTCTTGTACCAACAGACCGCCGCGAACTTTTTTCATGTCCCATTCAGAACCTTGTGCTCCCAGTTTAGCCTGCAGTACAATGCGATTTTTTTTCGTCTTAAGAAGTTCTAACGCTTCGGCTGTATAGTCGGGCGCAATTACCACTTCTAAGAAAATCTTGTTGAGCTCGGCTACTACCTCAGCTGTTACTGTTCGGTTAAAGGCGACGATTCCGCCAAAAATAGACACCGGATCACCCTCGTAAGCCTTGTGCCAGGCTTGCAGTACATCGTCGGCTACACCTACACCGCAAGGGTTACTATGTTTGACCCCAACAGCACACGGAGCCGAAAATTCCTGCACCAGTTCCCAGGCCCCATTAGCATCATTGATATTATTAAAAGACAATTCCTTACCATGCAGTTTTTTAGCCCCTGGGATACCGCCGCTACAACCAGGCTCAACATACAGCGCTGCCTTTTGATGAGGATTCTCGCCATAGCGAAGATCCATTGCTTTTACGTAAGCCAAATGCAAGTTATTAGAGAAATCCTGTTCTTGTCCACCCAGATAACCGGCAATGGTGGTATCGTATTTTGCCGTATGGGCAAACGCTTCGGCTGCTAGCCGATAGGCCGTCTGCTCACTGATGCCGCCTTGGGCTTTAAGCTCGGCCAGTACTTCTTTATAGCACTTGGGATCTACTATCACCACTACACTTTGATGGTTCTTAGCCGCAGCCCTAATAAGTGTCGGCCCACCAATGTCTATGTTCTCCACCGCTTCCGCTAGCGTTACATCCGGCCGGGCAATGGTAGCGGCAAAGGGGTAGAGGTTAACCACCACCAGGTCGATCGGGGCAATTCCTAGCTCGCCAAGCTTGGTCATATGCTCTGGCTGATCGCGCCGGGCAAGCAAGCCCGCGTGGATGTTAGGGTGCAGAGTCTTAACTCGTCCATCTAAAATCTCGGGAAATCCAGTGACATCTTCTACCTTGCGTACCGGAAGATTGGCCTCGGCAATAGCCTTAGCTGTTCCTCCTGAAGATATAATGTCCACCCCAACCTCAACCAACTCCCGAGCAAAGTCAACTAACCCTGTTTTGTCTGACACCGAAAGAAGAGCCCGCTTGATTTTAATCAACTTTATTTCCTCCCTTATCTAGTATTTGCACCTTGCGCCCACAAACCTTTAGCCTGCCCGTAGCCAGCAAACGAATAGCCTCCGGATAAAGCCGATGCTCCTCTTTGAGTATGCGCGCGGCTAAGGCCTCCTCATTGTCGTCTGGCAACACCGGTACTGGTGCCTGAAGCACAATAGGTCCCGTATCCATATCCTGGTCCACCAAGTGAACAGTGCAGCCTGTCACACGAACGCCGTAATCTAAAGCCTGCTGCTGAGCATCAAGCCCTTTAAATGACGGCAGCAACGCCGGGTGGACATTCAGAATCCGATGAGGAAAAGCTTCAATAACTACCGGGTCGAGCAGCAACATGAAACCAGCCAGCGCCACCATGTCGGTCTGCCAAGCCCGCAGCTGCTCTACTATGGCTAGCCCATAGGAATGCCGGTCCGGATAATCCTGACTCGAAATAACAGCTGTTGGTATGGCATGACCCTTAGCTCGCTGTAGGGCTTGCGCCTTCGGATTATTGCTAAGAACACCCACCATTTTTACCGGCAAAGCACCCTTTTCCCACGCATCAATAATAGCTTGCAGGTTTGTGCCTCGGCCAGAGGCCAGCACCGCTAGGCCGGCCGTCATGAGAAAACACTCCCTTCTATTTCCACAGTCGAATTACCTGCTACAATCTGGCCGATGGTATAAACCCTCTCCCCGGTAATAGTAAGAAGTTCCGTCGCCCTATCTACGTCCTCTTCAGAGACGATGACTACGAAACCAATCCCCAAATTAAACGTCCTTATCATTTCCGCCTCAGCCACCCTACCCCTCTCCTGGACGAGGTCAAAGATGGACAGCACCGGCCAACTGCCAGCCTCTATAACTGCTTTAGTTCCTGCTGGTAATACACGAGCCACATTCTCGGTCAGGCCACCGCCGGTAATATGAGCCATACCCTTAACAGTAACATGTTTTAATAAATTGATAATCGAAGGAACATAAATTCGAGTTGGTGTCAAGAGTTCCTCTCCCAAAGTGTTCTTTAGTGCCCCGGCCGGACAGTTAAGATCTAGCCCGGATTCATCTATAAGCACACGACGCACTAACGAGAACCCATTGCTGTGTAGTCCGCTTGATCCAAGCCCTATGACCACGTCGCCGGGAAAGATGGTGCTACCGTCAACGATGGCGTCCTTTTCCACCGCACCTACCACAAACCCAGCCAGGTCGTATTCACCGGAAGGATAAAAACCGGGCATCTCCGCAGTTTCCCCACCTAAAAGAGCACAGCCAGCTTGGCGGCAACCTTCAGCCACACCGCGGACCACCTGCTCAACCTGTTCGGGTACTAAGTTCCCCACCGCCAAGTAATCCAGGAAAAACAACGGCTCGGCCCCTTGGACTAAAATATCGTTAGCGCACATGGCTACACAATCAATACCAACTGTATCATGCTTGTCCAGTGCAAAAGCCACTTTTAGCTTTGTGCCAACACCATCACAGCCAGATACCAATACTGGCTGACGATATTTGTCCCCGGGCAAAGCGAACAAGCCGGCAAAGCCACCGATACCGGACAATACCTCCGGCCGCATAGTTCCTTGTACCAACGGCTTAATTCGCTGCACAGCCTCGTTGCCAGCATCAATATCAACGCCGGCCTTGGCATAGTTCCAGCTCTCGTTACTACTCATGCTCTTTATCCTTCCCTTCACCGTGCATTCGACCAGCCGGATAATGGCCGCTAAAGCAGGCCAAGCAATACGGCTCGCCGGGCAGTCCCACGGCCTGTTTTAGCCCGTCGATACTAAGAAAAGCTAGGGAATCAGCACCGATTTTCTTTCTAATATCTTCCCCTTCTAAGCGGGCCGCCACCAGCTCGTCTAGGTTGGGAGTATCAATCCCGTAGTAGCAAGGGCTAACTACCGGTGGTGATGCAATGCGTACATGCACACTCTTTACCCCAGCCTGCTTCAGCACTCGCACCAACCGTCCGCAAGTAGTCCCGCGAACAATAGAATCGTCCACCATAACTACGCTCTTACCGGCTAGCACCTCGCGCAAAGGGCTAAGCTTTAGCTGAACGGCAAACTCCCGGTCCTTCTGGCCTGGTTTTATAAATGTACGTCCCACATAACGATTCTTGATCAAACCAGCATCCAGAGGAATACCAGCTGCCTCGGCGTACCCTAAGGCGGCCGAAGTGCCCGAATCGGGTACAGAAATCACCATATCAGCTTGAGCCGGATGCTCAGTTGCCAAAATCCGTCCCGCCCTCCGTCGGGCACCATGGACTCCTACCCCTTCGATTAAGCTATCAGGACGGGCAAAATAGATATACTCAAATGTACAGACAGCCTTCTTGCCCTGGGCAAAACGATGCGATGAAATTCCATTCAATCCGATGCTCACCAGCTCGCCCGGCTCTACAGGCCGCACAAACTGGGCACCTATGGTATCAAAGGCACACGTCTCCGAGGCCAACACATAACCATCGTCGAACCGCCCCAGTGACAAAGGGCGGATACCGTGCGGATCCCGAATACCCATAATCCGGTCTGGTGTCAACACCACCAACGCATAGGCACCGGTTAAGCGCTTCAAGGTAGAAATAACGGCCGCCTGCAAATCAGGATCCTCGGCCTGGGCAATAAGGCTAGCGATAACTTCAATGTCGCTATCAGTTCTAAATAGATAGCCTTGACGCCTAAGTTCGGCTCGCAAAGAAGCCGCATTAGTAATCTGACCATTGTAGGCCAAAGCAAGCGAGCCTTGGCGAGAAGTCACCGCTAGCGGCTCGGCATTCTCCACATTGCTCTTAGTATCAGTGTTGCCATACAGTACATGGCCGATAGCCAGGTGACCATGGAGTCGATCCAATCGCTGTGGTGTAAAAACCTCGGCCACCAAGCCTCTATCCTTCTCCAGTACAATAGTTCGGCCATCGGTGATGGCAATACCAGCGCTTTCTTGCCCCCGGTGCTGCAGAGCAAACAAACCCGTATAAGTTAGATATCCAACATCTTCTTCGGGAGCGTAAATACCGAACACTCCACATTTTTCTCGAAAAAGATCTCCTTGTGGTTGCAGCATTAAAGTGCCCCCTCAAAGGCTTGTACAAGCTGCTTCAGCGATAGCGAAATAACATCGTCCACCTTTAGGGTATCTCCACCAGTTTCACCCAACCGGGTACAGGGGACACCAAACTTAGCCGCTAATTTAGTTAGTGCTTCTAATTTGTCTGGCGTAACCGCTGCCACTACTCGTGATTGGGTCTCACCAAAATAAGCGGCGTCTCGCCTCAGTCCCTGCAGATCAATCTTAACGGTGGCTCCTATGGGGCCGTTTTTCCCCGTTAAACAGCTTTCAGCAATCGCTACCACCAAGCCACCGTCGGACACATCATGAGCCGAGGACAAAAGACCCTCGGCGATGGCCTGGCGACAAAGCTTCTGGACTCTGGCTTCCCGATCTAAATCCAACCGGGGTGGCCGGCCCGTTTCTATACCGTGCAACGCGTACAGATACTCGCTGCCACCGAGTTCATCGTCATTACTACCGAGCAGCACAATCACCTCGCCGGCGGCCTCAAATCCTTGCACACAGTGTTTAGTTGCATCGGTTAGGAGTCCCACCATGCCGACAATGGGGGTTGGAAAAATGGCTTCCCCGTCAATTTCGTTATACAAACTCACATTGCCGCTCACCACAGGAATGTCCAAAGCCCGGCAGGCGGCAGCCATCCCTTCAATAGCTTTTTGTAGCTGCCAATATACCTCTGGTTTTTCCGGATTACCAAAGTTCAAACCATTGGTTAAACCTAGCGGCTCCGCCCCGGTGACAGCTAAGTTACGAGCTGCCTCAGCGACAGCAATCATGCCTCCGGTATACGGGTCCAAGTAGGTATAGCGACCGTTACCATCCACGGTAATAGCTAAGCCCTTAGTCGTCCCCTCTACTTGAACAACAGCAGCATCGGAACCAGGTCCCACCACAGTATTGCCCCGGGCGCCAGTGTCAAATTTCTCCCAAATTGCGTGGCGACTGGCCACATTCCAAGAAGACATTACTTTAAGCAACGCCTCATTATAATCGCTCGGTTCTGGCAGCTGGCTCCAATCAAAAGACTGCACTTCTTTAAGATAAGCTGGAATCTCACCTTGGCGAACGTACATAGGTACTTCTTCCGTTAGATATTTTACTGGAATCTCTGCTGCTACGTCTCCATCATGAAGGACTCTAAGCAGGCCATCATCTGTTACCTGTCCAATATAAACTGATTCAATATCCCACTTAGAGAAGATCTGCTGTACTTCTTTTTCATGGCCCTGCTCCACCACCAGTAGCATCCGCTCCTGTGACTCCGACAACATCATTTCGTACGGCGTGAGTCCCTGTTCTTTTACCGGTACCAGCGACAAATCCATCTCAATACCGGTACCAGCCCTGGAAGCCATCTCGGCGCTGGACGAAGTAAGCCCAGCCGCACCCAAATCTTGCATACCTACCACATGCCCGGTGGCCAACACTTCTAAACAAGCCTCGATTAGACGTTTTTCCAGCTCAGGATTACCGGCTGGAATTGCCTCGCGCCGCTCCTTAGACTTGTCATCCAACTCGTCGGAGGCAAAAGTCGCCCCATGAACACCGTCGCGCCCTGTTCTTCCGCCGGCCAGAAGGACTTTGTTGCCAACACCAGCGGCCAAACCCTTGGCCGGATCCCCGGCTAAGATTCCCACCGCCATGGCGTTCACCAACGGGTTCCCTTTGTACGATGGGCTAAAATACACTTCGCCCGCCACTGTAGGTACACCTAGCGTATTGCCGTAACCAGCAATGCCATCCACAACGCCATCAAATATCCACCGGGTGTGATCATCTGTAAGCTCGCCAAAACGCAATGAATTAATGGCAGCCACCGGCCGGGCGCCCATAGAAAACACATCACGCATAATTCCGCCCACACCGGTGGCAGCACCTTTGTATGGCTCTACCGCCGACGGGTGATTGTGGCTTTCAATTTTAAACACTGCTCCCTGGCCATCGCCAATGTCTACTATGCCGGCATTTTCCCCCGGTCCTTGCACCACGTATTTTCCCTCAGTGGGAAACAGATTTAACAGTGCTCGTGAGTTCTTATATCCACAATGCTCTGACCACATAACAGAAAATATACCCAGCTCGGTGAGGTTGGGCTCTCGCCCCATAAGCTCGATTATCTTCTTATACTCTTCGTCGGAAAGTCCCATGCTCTTGTAATTCAACACTAGAAGAACCCCCTTATCTTAATACTTATTCAGTTCTATATCATTATCAAGACCTACTTGTAGGGGCTAAGCTCTGTCCTAGCCCCTAAAATGCAATGTTAAATTCCCGCAGCACCTCTTGCTCCCCTGCCTCTACCTTAGCCGCCAGCTCCTGGCGGTACGCCTGAAGCTTCTGGGCCAGCTTATTATCAGAGAGAGCCAAAATGGCCACCGCCAGCAGAGCGGCGTTTTTTGCGTTGTTTATTCCGACCGAGGCTACGGGAATACCACCCGGCATCTGGGCTATGGAAAGCAAAGCATCCAACCCCCCAAGGGTTCCCCCCGCCGCCGGAACACCAATCACAGGAAGAATCGTGTCTGCTGCCAATACACCCGGCAGATGAGCCGCCAGACCGGCCACAGCGATAACCACTTTAAGGCCCTTGCCGGCTGCCTCTTTGGCATACGAAGCCGCCTTATCTGGTGTCCGGTGAGCCGAAGCTACTATCAGCTCAAACGGTACCCCGAAAGAAGAAAGTACCGTTGCCACTTCCTGACCTA
This sequence comes from bacterium, assembly GCA_050945275.1. Classification (GTDB taxonomy): domain Bacteria; phylum Bacillota; class DTU030; order DUMP01; family DUMP01; genus JAAYWY01. The sequence continues at coordinate 10,633 of JBMNSQ010000017.1, forward strand.
AAGCCCGGTCAGAAACACTGCCTAGCACAACACCAACTAGAGGATCTTGGCTACAACCAGTTGTCATCATCATTCCTCCTTCGCTTAGTCTCTCCCACCGGGCCCAAGGCCATTGCCGCTTTAGGCACGGCCACAACATAAAAATGACCAGCCGGGTGGTTTCTTCTCGTCAGGTGAAACCTCCCCGCCTGGGCTTTTGTCCCTCCGGTGTGACACTGCCGCGCAGCGCCTGTGCCACTTGGTCCAGACCACTTAATGTGCGGAACCCTAGACACACTTTCCACCACGCATTCTTGATCTTTACCCAATCCGAACTGCCTGAGGTATCCCTATTTTGTTATTTCATTCCAAACTCATAGTAACAAAGGTCCTACCCTTTGTCAATAGAAAAAACGAACGTTGCTTGCTTTATGCATAACAACGTTCGCCTCTCTTACTCCCACTCAATCGTGGCCGGTGGCTTGGAGGTAATATCATACACCACTCGGTTAACATGGGGTACTTCGCTGGTAATGCGACGCGCTATCTTATCCAACACCTCATAGGGCAACCGTGACCACTCGGCAATCATAGCGTCGGTGCTTTCCACCGCTCGAACGGCCACGGTGTAGGCGTAAGTACGCTCATCTTGAACCATACCTACACTTTTTATATCCGGCAATACGGCAAACACTTGCCAAATCTGCCGGTACAGATCAGCGGCTTTAATCTCTTCTATAACGATAGCATCAGCGGCTTGCAAAATAGTCACCTTTTCCGGGGTCACTTCCCCTAAAATCCTAACGGCTAAACCAGGGCCAGGGAAAGGATGACGCCAGACTAACTCTTGAGGCAATCCTAGTTCCTCACCCAATCGCCGCACTTCATCTTTGAACAAATAACGGAGCGGTTCAATTAGCTTCAGGTTCATATCCTTAGGCAAACCGCCCACATTATGATGAGACTTAATTTTGACGGCGGAGCCACTGCCGCTTTCAATTACATCAGGATAAACTGTACCCTGAACCAAAAAATCTACCTGCCCTAGCCGTTTGGCCTCTTCCTCAAAGACGCGAATGAATTCTTGACCAATAATTTTTCTCTTTTGTTCCGGATCAGTCACCCCAGCCAACTTCTCCAAGAAGCGCTGCCGGGCATCCACATAAACTAACTTAAACCCACGCTGGCGAAAAGTAGCAACTACCTGCTCAGGCTCACCCTGGCGCAAAAGCCCATGATCGACAAAAATACTAGTGAGCTGATCTCCTATTGCCCGCTGGACTAAGGTAGCAGCCACTGAGGAATCAACCCCGCCGCTCAAGCCACAAATTACCTGCCCCTCTTTAACCTTGTCTTTCACGGCCGCTATAGCCTCATCAGCAAAGGAATCCATGCTCCAGTGAGCACTAAGACCACAAACATCGAACAAGAACGAGTGCAGAGACAACTCCGCTTGGGACATGTGTTCATCCACAAGCTCCAGGACGGGTATCTCAAGCTCAAATATAGCCGGATTAACCGAAGAAAAATCGGCACCGGCTAAAATGATCCCTTTAGGACGCCGATCTTTAATCGTTGCCTCAGGCACTGTAGCGGGTACTAGCTCTGCATACACCTTTTGTTCCCGGACCTTTTGCGTGATGTTCTTAGCTGCTCCGCCACAATCTATAATAAGGACAAGTTCGCTACTGGCCATAATCCAAGAGCACTTCCTTCTCTAATTCTCCCGGACATCGGGTTTATCCGATGTCTCCGGTGGCAATTCCAGCAAATCCTCGGAGACAGCCGGTTCCTCAAATACTGGCCCTACCTCGTGTATCTCTGGTATTGGCTGATACGTATCCCTGGAGATAGTCTCTTGCCGTACAATCTGGCCGTCTTTCCGGATGATACGGGTAACTTTAACTTTATATCCCGGTTTGCCTTCTTGTTTTATGTTGTCTGCCTCAGGTGGCAATGTCTCATCTTCTTTATAAGTAACTGGAAACGGTATAACTTCTTCTATTTCTGTTTGGATATCCACTTTCTCTCCCCGTGGCATACCGAAAATGGCCATCGTCAGCTGGTTCCCGTCGACACGGGTACCTATCATCACTGGTTCGGGCCGCGTATTTTTGAACTTGAAATCAATGGTCCCGTAGGACACAGTGGCATCTCGACCTAAACCAATGTACGCACTGGCCAACGAGTGATTCAGCCGCTCCACCGGGGTTAACCCAGAGAGCAACACTGCGTTGTACAATGTGCTCGATACCTGACAGATGCCGCCACCGATACCGGGAACTAATTCATCGTTTATAATGATCGGTGCTTCGAGATAACCTTGCTCAGCTTCACGCGGGCCTACGATGTCATTAAAAGAGAACACCTCTCCCGCCTCTATCAGATGACCGGACAAGGCTTCCGCTCCAAGCTTCAAGTTATGGGACCGGTCCTTGTCGGCCGGATTAAACTGAGTACTAAATAAGGCTACCACATCAATGATCCCGCGCTTTCTGAGGTCAGCCACAGTCTGAGGTATCACCTGGCGCACCGGCATTTGAACCAGGCCGCCGCCGCGGTCCACAGCCGAAATAATAAGCTGTTTGGCTTCGTCCACAATCAATGCTCGTCCTGGTCTTTCCGGGACAGGAACCATTTCGTTTTTATCGTTCAATATAAAAAAACCGTCCCGTGCTGGTTCATCCACTTGCTCGGCTAGCTCAGACAAGTAATCTGTGAGGCGCTCATCATCTACATAAACCTTAAGCTCAAGTTCCTGCCCTTCTTTTCGTAGCCGGTACCGCTCTCTTAACTGTTCCCACAAACTGCCACTACGTCCCAAGGCTAGAGCTGCTGTTACTGTCTCCTCAACATCAGCCCCAATACCAATATCCTCAGCCTGCACCGTAAATACTTTATCTTCGACTTTAAGCTGCAAAGAGGTAGCGCCCAGTGCCTGGGCCTGCGGAGCTAAGCGTGCCTTGGCATCGGCAGCAGTTAAGCCGCCTACCGCCGTACCTTCAATAAATACACCGGGAACAATGGTATTAGCAGTTAGCAAAGCTCTAATGCCCATTGCTGTCCCCATACTAGCTAAAAAAACAGCAGCAAGTATAATAACGACATAAACATAGCGTCTTGGCATTTGCCTCACCGTCTCTACCATAACTCCACCTCCATCGGTGGATTCATATTATAATATACTTCCTATCAAAAGGTTACAAAAAAATTAATAGTATTGCGCGGTCCTTTCTAAATCGAAACTCGCTGCACCTTGCCACCCAGAGCTTGCAGTTTTTTCTCTAGTTTCTCATAGCCCCGGTCAATGTGGTCTAAACCAGTAATCTCACTTTTGCCTTCAGCCCCTAAAGCCCCGATTACCAGCGCCATACCACCCCGTAAATCGGTAGCTTCCACCGGTGCGCCTGTTAGCTGTGCTGGCCCGGTAATAATAGCCGTGTCTCGCTCAACTTTAATATCGGCCCCCATACGTCGAAGTTCATCGGCATACTTAAACCGTCCGTCAAAAACTGTTTCACGCACCGTGCTAACACCATCAGCTTGGGTCAAGAGAACGCTAAACGGAGCCTGCAAATCAGTAGGGAAGCCAGGATATTGCTGGGTAACGATATTAAGCGGTGTTAACTTATCCTGCCGCTTAACTTGAATAGAAGTGGTACTTTCCTTAATATCAACACCAATAGCCTCCATGCTGGCTAGCACAGACCGTAAGTGTTCTCCCATGGCATTTTGCACCACCACTTCACCACCGGTCATGGCGCCTAAGATCAGATACGATCCTACCTCAATACGGTCAGGTATTATTTCGTGCTGAGTCCCATGCAGTTGACGTACACCCTCGATGCGGATAACATCCATCCCGGCGCCCCGAATTTTGGCGCCCATAGCGCTAAGCAAATTAGCCAAATCAACTACTTCTGGCTCACGGGCAGCGTTCTCAAGCACTGTCGTGCCGTCGGCCAACACCGCCGCTAGCATGGTGTTAATAGTAGCACCAACACTAGCTCGGCTTACGTAGTACTTGGAGCCGGTTAATTTACGGGCCTCTGCTTTCATATACCCGTGTTCAAGCGCCACCTTAGCTCCCAGCGCTTCAAACCCTTTGATATGGTAATCCACCGGCCGCGAGCCAATAGAACATCCACCCGGCAACGGTACTTCGGCCTCGCCTAACCGCCCCAACAACAATCCAGCCACATAAAAAGAGGCGCGCATCTTGCGTACCAATTCATAAGGCGCCTTTGTTTTATTAAGGCCGTCGCCATTTATTCGCAGTCGCCCGGGGCCATCCCAAGCAACATCAACACCAAGGGAGGACAAAATAGCACAGACAACATCCACATCTGTTCCATGAGGAACATTGTCCAGCACCGATTCTTCTTTGGCCAAGGCGGCGGCCACAATGATCGGTAAGGCACTATTTTTTGCCCCGCTAGCGGTAATTACACCTTTTAATACTTGGCCGCCTTCAATCACTAGTTTGTCCACCCTGCGGCCTCCCTTCCTTCTCTAAGTATCCGCGCACAATTTCTTCTAACAGGTCGTCCCGTTCAACACTGCGGATAAGTTCGCGGGCCCGGCCAAAGCTAGTAATATACGTGGGGTCACCGGATAATAAGTATCCTACCAGCTGATCTACCGGGTCATAACCCCGTTCCCTTAAAGCATCGCCCACTGTTTTGAGCACCAATTTTACGGGGTTCGCTGTTTCGGACGGAGCAAAAAGCATTGTTTCTTGTGGATTTATTCCCGTTCCCACTCTTATTCCTCCCGTTCCACCAGCTGACGCAACTTTGCCTTGGCTTCCACCGTACCTACAACCTGCAGTAAATCACCTGGCTTAAAGGCCATTTCCGACGACGGGGAATAAATTTCTTCGCCATCGCGCTCAATAGCCACCACAGTAGCCCCTGTTTTGGTGCGGAGCTGGCTTGAAGCTAGGGTTTGGTTCACAAGCCAGGATTGTTCTCCCACTGGAATTTTCTCCAGATACTGCAGATTATTTAGCATCCCCCACAAATAACTCACCATTTGTCTGGTCGTCGTTTCAATTTCCCGATCCTGTTTACGCTTCTCCTCAAACAATTGCCGTAATCTCTTTTGCATGTCGGCTAAGGCTTGCTGACCTTTGAATTGATGAAAGTATGATTCCGCCGCTTTCTTAGATTTAATAATCACACCCATACCTGGAGCCGTTTCCACCACACCGGCGTCTTGTAGCAGCGACACTGCCCGCCTAATAGTCTCTGGGGAGACTTTATATCGACCAGCCAGGGTAGAGCGTCCGAAAATCTTTTCGCCAACTTTATGTTCATCACGCAAAATACGTGATGCAATGTCTAAGGCAATTTGTTCGTAGCGTGATAAGACACCCAAACTCTTGCGCTGTGCCACCTTCAACCCTCCTTGGCACAATTTTACTAGGACAATAGCTCATAGCATAACTGACGTAAAAACCATTCAACATCGCTAACAATCCCCGTCGCCTGGAAACTGCCACGATCCACCAACTTAGTAACCACAGCCGGGTTTATGTCGACACATATCAGTCGTACCTTTGCTGATAGTAGATTTCCCACCGCAATAGCATGGAGCATGGTACTAAGCATCAACACTAATTCTGTCCCCGGCAAAAGTGTCCTCATAGCATCTTGTGCCACCACCACATCGGTTATTACGTCCGGCAATGGGCCGTCATCGCGAATGGAGCCAGCCAGAACAAAATCGGTTCCCTGCTTAATCATAGTATACATTAATCCACGGGTAAGAAGACCTTTTTCCACGGCCGCCCTAATACTACCAGCACCACGGATCTTGTTAATAGCTCGAAGATGATGACTATGGCCTTTTGGTATTGCTTCCCCACTAGCTAAATCTACGCCTAAAGAAGTGCCATATAAAGCATGTTCGATGTCATGGGTAGCCACAGCATTACCGGTAAACACCGTTTGTATGTAACCGGCCTTAATTAGTTTCTCCAAGTACCGACCGGCGTCGGTATGAATAACTGCAGGGCCTAGTACCACTAAAACCTTGCCGCCCCTCGCCCGCACTTCTTTCATTTCCCGGGCAATATTGACTACCAATAGACCCTTAGGACGCTCACTGGAAATAGCACTGCCCATAAAAGAAAAGGTCTCCTTGTCATGTACCTGGTCAAGGGGTGTTACCTTAACACCTGAACTCCCCACGACAATGAAATCCCCCAGCTTAACACTGCTCATGGAGACACAGCTAGCTGCCTTAGCTTCTTTATCCACCCGGATAGCACAGTCCATCTCCATTTTTTCCACTGGAACCCATCCTTGAGGTAACCGAACCTTAGTCTCAAGGTGAGTAGTTGCGTAAAAACCTTCTGGAAATACACCGTCTTGTGGCGCAGGTTGAAGCTGCACTACCTCCTCTGGCACAGCTACCGCCACAGCCCCTAGATCCCGGACCGCTTGCCACACATTTTCTAGCAAGTGCTCTGAATTGGCCTCAATTGTGAGCTTGGCCCGGCTTAAATCATTTCTGGTCTTACCGATAGCGATATCTTCGATCGTGAAGTCTGCGCCTAGATCTTGAATCGTATCTAACACCTGCGGCAAAATATGAGAATCTAAGATATGTCCCGAGAGCTCAACAGTCCTCTGGTACACGCTATCATACTCCCTCAACAGTTACCTGAAACCATGCTATCATATTGTGCCCCTATCGTCAACGAACAACCTGCCGAGGCACGAGCTGGCGAGACCAGTACAAAGACCAGCCCCTGCAACCAGAAAGAGCAAAGCGGCGAGGACCACATCGGGTCGTCGCCACTTTCTTTGTAATCGCTAGATAAGGCCTTTTTCCTTCAAAAAGTCCTGAGCTACTGTGGACGGTTCTTCTTCATCTACGTCCACCCGAGCGTTTAGCTCCATCATAGTTTCGGTATCGATAAGCCCAGAAAGAAGCGACAATGCTTCTTTTACTTCCGGATACTGCTCCAAAATATCGCTTCTGCTCACTAACATGCCGTAATAAGGAGGATTAAAGTGCTGATCGTCTTCTAAAATTACCAGGTCACCTGCTATGTTGCGACCATCGGTAGTATATACTACAGCAGCTTCCACCTCACCGGTGCCTAAGGCCCGATACATAAGACCGAAGTCCATGGGAATAGCTTCTTTAAACTGAAAACCGTAAGTCTCACAAAATTCCTTATACCCTTGCCCCGGGTAATCCTGGAAAGTCTGATCAGTAGCCAGTACCATATCAGCAGCATACGGTACGATATCGCTGGTTGTCTTTAAGTTTAACTCCTCAGCCGTGGCTCTCGGCACGGCCAGCCCGTACACATTGTTATAACCATAGGGTTCAAACGCATAAAGCTCATATTCTTCTAACAGTCTGTCGTGTACATACTGCCATACTTTATCCGGGTCACGCCACTCGGGCGTAAGCTCCTGTTCAAACGTACCCAAAAAATGTGTGCCTGAAAAAGAAATGTGCATATCCAAATCACCCGTGGTTGTAGCCTGCAATGTGGCCATGGCACTACCTAAGTTTTGTACGTGCTCCACCTTGTGATCAGTTTTGGCTTCGATTATAGCTTTGGCTATCTCGGCTTGGATTTCAACTTCGGCATAACCTTGGGAGCCCACACGGAATATCGTACCTGAACTTTTCTGAGGAACATCGGACGAGCCACCACAGCCGGTTACCAAGAGTACAACTGCCAATAATAACCCCAAGGCAGCTACATATGTCTTACCCTTCATTAAATCAACACTCTCCCCTCTCACCTCTTAAATTATTTAATTATTTCTTATTGTCTTCGTCACTTTGCCGTTATCGCTGTTCGTTATACAATCTCAGTCCTTCCGGAGTTACCCAACGCTCTACATGGCCTAAGAAAAAATCCGCTATTAGAGCCATGGCAGCGGCCGGAATAGCCCCAACCAAAATCAAGTAGTCACGCATAAGCTGCAACCCGCGCACAATATAGCGTCCCAGACCTCCGCCACCCACCATAGCCGCTAACGTGGCGGTTCCAATGGCAATGACTGTGGCAGTACGTACCCCAGCCATAATCACCGGCACAGCCAGCGGCAGCTCTACCTTAAGCAGCTGTTGCATGGGCGTCATGCCCATTCCTGCTGCCGCCTCTTTTAGCTCTGGGCTTACACCTTTAATTCCAGTGTAGGTATTGCGCATGATCGGCAATAGGGAATACAAGAACAAAGCTACAATCGCAGGTTTGTTACCAATGCCCAAACCCAAGGGAATGAACAGCGCCAGTAGAGCCAAACTGGGAATGGTTTGAATAACGCTACCTACACCCATGACAAAGCGTTCCAAGATCGAATATCTGGTAGCCAATATTCCCAACGGAACTGCCACCAAGACAGCTATCCCCACCGGAACTAGCACTAACATCAGAACGTGTTCCTGAAGAGCCCCCAGAATCTCTGTTCCATTAGAAGCAAAATAATCTATCATCCTACCCCATGTTGTTAGTATCTTGGGATTCATTATTTGCCCACACCTCCTGCTGATTCAACAACGGGTTGTTGCTGCCCAATGCCCGCTTGCCCGTTAGTATGACTATCCAGGAGAACACCCACTAAGCTGGCCCGGGTCACCACACCCTTAATCTGAAATTTATCATCGACCACCACTACCAAATTAGTATTCTTGTCGGTTAACTTCTCAGCCGCCAGTGACAGAGGTGCATCCGGCTGTACCACGACCGGAGTCAACGTCAATACTTCAGCTACTGACAGCATTTCATTACGCATGAGATACGGATATAAGTCGCGAGCCCGAACAACGCCTTGAAGGACACCGTCTTTGACTACTAATAGGCTATCGACCCGTTGTCGCTGCATGCGCATCATGGCTTCGCCCAATCCGCGGTTACCCTCAATAATCACCGGTTTCGGATTCATAACATCACTTACACTCAGTTCATCTACCGCTTGCGGCCGGGCGCTACGGCCAATAAAGCTAGCAACAAAATCGTTAGCGGGGTGGCGTACAATCTCTTCAGGCGTCGCATCCTGAACGACAAGACCGTCCTTCATGATAATAATGCGATCTGCCAACAGTAAAGCCTCGCTCATATCATGGGTCACAAAAATAATTGTTTTCTTTAACTGTTCCTGCAGGCGCTTTAATTCTAACTGCAACTGTTCTCTAGTTATAGGATCGAGGGCACCAAACGGTTCGTCCATCAAGATTAATTCTGGATCGGCAGCCAAAGCTCTTAGCACACCGATACGCTGCTGCTGACCACCGGATAGCTGAGCCGGATACCGCCCGGCATAAACAACTGGATCCATGTCCACCATTGTAAGCAACTCTTCTACTCGGGCCTGGGATTTTTCTCGAGACCAACCCTTTAGCTGAGGCACCAAAGCAATGTTGGCAGCCACCGTAAGATGGGGCAGGAGCCCAATGGTTTGAATTACATAGCCAATATTTCGTCTTAGTTCAACCACATTAAGGGCACGTGCTTTTTGATCATGAATATATATCTCGCCGCCAGTAGGTTCTATCAGCCGATTTACCATTTTCAACGTCGTAGTCTTACCACAGCCACTTGGTCCTACTAAGACAACAAACTGTCCTTGTTCAATAGTAAGGTTCAGTTTGTTAACGGCAGTAGTGCCTCCTTTGTAGGATTTAGTTACCTCTTCAAATCTGACCATCACTTCACCTCTTTAGGATTCGCTTTATATCCCATCGACAAACTCTAACCAGCACTCCGCCATTTCGGCATCTGGCCTCTTTTTGCCGTATACTGACCGTTATCTATGTCGTTATGTGCTACAGTGATTATGCTAAGGAGTTGCCGACAACTTGAGTATAGTCCGTAGGTTTGCGGGGGTCAAGGGGGAAATACGTCTTTTTAACCATTTGTTTACTTTTTGTTTTGCGGGAAACAAGATGTGATATGATGAGAATAATCCAACTGCCAGTTCGGAGGTGTTAGAAGTGGCCGATACATACAAAACCGTAGCCCAAGAAGCCGAGATAGAAATAAAAATAGAGCGCTCCCGCTTCATCGGGCTAGTGCGCCCCGTAAACTCAGAACAAGAGGCCAAAGACTGTATCACCGAAATAAGCGAATTACACCGACAAGCCACCCATAACTGCTGGGCTTACCGGGTTGATCCTAAACGCGATATACGTTTTGCCAGCGACGCCGGCGAACCCACCGGTACAGCCGGTGAACCAATCCTCAGGGCAATCTTGAGTCAAGAGCTAACTAACACAGTAGTCGTGGTAACCCGTTACTTTGGCGGAA
>JBMNSQ010000018.1:0-19833 GCA_050945275.1 bacterium
AAAAAACCAATGTTTAGTACGTTATTGGCCATACTGTCTAAAATCCTCCTCTTCTTTACTTCATCTGTCTTCCCCCAATAATCAGGGGCACTCTATAATTGCCAGCATCATGCCATCCTCGTCAACGTCTCTATGGAAGAAAAGCAAGTACCTAGTCAATTAACTTAGGATCTTGCTTTTCTTGCCTAATAACTGGCTAATTATCTTTTAGTTACTCTTTAGACAATAGGGCTGCAGCGCGTTTGGTATTAAAGATACCGCAGAGACACGGTTGGGCCAAAACAGTAGCCGCTTCTTCAGGACTTACTTTACCTTCGTTGACTGCCTTTCTCATATGCCGCACCAAACCGGCCGCCACCATACCATGACCACACATAGTAGCAATTCTAAGAACCTCTTCTTCCGGCAGCAGCTCAGTATTCCCATGAACACCAAGAGACATGTTAACCGAATGAGCCTTAAGACCAATTTCATCGCAAATGGCTTGTACGTCGTCTAGCAAACCGGTCAACACCACAGAGATCCCCAGTTCTGCTTCCTTTAGCTTTCTTAGAACTTCTACTACCTTTTCCCGCTCTGAAAAACAACACATAATGGGGGAGTTGTCCTCCATGGATGCAATAACATCATCGGGATCCAAACCGCCAACAATTGTTTCACCAGTGGTAAGTGATCCTAAATTAGTGGGGCCTACTCCAAAAATTATTTGTAGGGACCGTTGCAGTTTAGGGGCGCAGCCTTCGTGGTTAATCCCCATGGCCGGGCGAGAAATCAACACGTAATCATTTTTTAGTGATTCATAATCGCCTCTTCTATATAGTGAATGTGTCATTTTATTCTTCCCCCCTAGGTAGGCCTAAACCAACATTAACCTTCATGTGCTGTGGCAACTGGATTCCCAATTTGTTCAGTCTCTCCATTACCGGCAAGCTGCCATCAGTTGCAAACCGAGAAACCAGACACCAAGAAAATACAGTGGACGTTTCTTTTGCCGCCGCTAGTACCGACTCTACTAATTCTTCTAGCCGCTCTTCCGGTACAATAAATTCAATAATGGCCGATAAAACTCTTTCGTTGCGGACTTCTTCTTTGATTTCCCCTACTTCGGGGTCGGTCATTAGGGTGGTTAACGGGTTTTTCGCTTCAAACTTGACGCCGGCAGCAGCCAATGCTTTCGTCACCGGTTCAACTTCATATAGTCTGGTTCCTACGCCGGGGCGACCAAACTCCATTGCCATACCGTAAAAACCTCTCTTGAACCTAGCTGTGACATCGTTGGTCTTAACTTCTTCTGTGCCACGTCCTCGCACTCCCGTATCCTCGTGCTTAACAGTAGGATCGCTGAAGGCCTTGCGCACTGAGCGCGGCCAGGTAAGAACATCGTCACTCTCGTTAATGGCATCTACTGGGCAATCGGCCAGCCGACGGCACACACCACACTCTACGCACTCGTCGTATTCAATATAGGCTGTGCCATCCTCAAATTTTATGGCCCCCACCGGGCAATATGGAACACAACTTTCACAACCGATGCATAGATCTCTGTCAATCTGCAAGTGCAACCCCTCCTTATTTAAATGTGAAACCTAATTGATCCCAGGCAGACTAGGCGAAAACCTGCCAACAAGTCCAGCCAGGCTTGTACGTGTTTCCTTGTCCCGTATTGTTGAACACTATTCCATTCTACGGGACATAGTAATACTTCGACAATCGCTCTAAAATACCTTCTTGGCAACAATAAACTTTTGCTTTTAGTGGCAAAGGTAAGCCCGGCGGCTTCTTTAACCACCGGGCAATAGCTTACCGTAGAAAAGATCTAGCATAAACCAAGTAAGCCCGGAATCCACGTGCTTAGTATCGGAAAAAGTACCACTAGTAGCAAGCTCACAGCTGATGCCACTATGAACGGTATCATTTCTTCTACTATCCGTTCAAATGTACTCTTAGCCAGTGTAGTAACAACAAACAAGATTACCCCGACCGGCGGTGTTATCATTCCTATTTGCAGGTTCAAAAGCATAGCGAGGGCAAAGTGAATAGGATGGATCCCAAACTCAGTAGCTATCGGAGCCAAGATTGGCGCCAACATAATAATGGCCGCTCCTGGATCCAAGAAACAGCCGACAATGAGTAGCATCACGGTGACAATGAGCATAAAGACAATTGGACTGGACGAAATAGATAGCAATATATTAGCAATTAAAGCAGGAACGTTTTCTACCGTCAAAATCCATGATACAACTCGTGAAATGGCAATTAAAAACATAACCGTAGACGTTACGATACCACTTCTAAGCAAGAACTTAGGCAAATCCCGAATTTTTAGGTCCCTTTGGATAAAAAGCCCCACAACAGCAGCATATACCACCGCTACCGCTGCTGCCTCGGTAGCGGTAAAGAAACCAAGCATAATGCCGCCCACAATGATAAGCGGCATGCCCAACGCCCAAATAGCATTTCTTAGCGCTTTAAATAATCCCTTAAAGGTAAACGGAATCTGTTCCATGGGATAATTCTTTTTCTTCATAACGTAGTAAGAAGCGATCATGATACTAAGACCAAGAAGGACCCCCGGTACAACCCCAGCCATGAACAGCGCGGCAATGGAAACGCTTCCGCCCACAGCCGAGGCGTAAATGACCATGGGTACCGACGGCGGAATAATTGGCCCCATTACCGCCGAAGAGCCACACACACTGGCTGCAAACTCCGCATTGTAACCCTTATCCTTCATAGCCGGAATCATTATCGAGCCGATGGCTACTACTGCGGCCACGCCCACTCCTGTGATAGCTCCAAAGAACATCGATGTGAGCACAACAACATAAGCCAAACCGCCACGCAGCCAACCAATCAGGGATTGAGCCAAATCGATTAGCCTTCTAGTGATAGAAATACCCATCAACTCACCAGAGAGCATAAACAGGGGTATTGCCATGAGGGGATAAGAGTCCAACCCTCTGAATGTCCTGGCCACCATAATGGTAAGTGGTTCAAGTTCTCCTGCCAATAGCATGGCAACGATAGAGCTAATACCTAATCCAAACGAAATTGGAATGCCCACAATTATGCTGATAATAAAGCTAAGACCCAGGGCTCCAATAACACTCATTTTCCCAACTCCCCAACAAAAAATTTATTGGAACCAGACTGACTATTCTTTATTTGCCGCCATTACACCCAGGTGCTGAATAATCATGAGTATCGATCCCAAAGGAGCTGCCAGCGTGATATAAAACATACTAATTTTTAATGTAGATGACATTTGGGACGCTTGCTGTAGGTTATACCTAACCGAACCAATTAAAAATGCAACTAAAAAGGCCAAAATAATGAGGTTAGCTGTAGTGATTACATGTTTTTGAAGATGCTTGGGAAATTTATCTTTGAAAAAAGTGACAGCCGAATGCGAACCTTCTTTTATCCCCAGGCTAGCACCTAGTAGGCTCACCCATACCAAGAAATACCGAGACAATTCCTCTGCAAAATACGGCGTAGTTTGGAAAATATGCCGCATAAGAACTAAGGCAAAAAGTATCGTTACTAAACATGCCATCAGAATTATTATCAAGATTTCCGTAACCTTAGTGGTGACATCGATAAGTCGCTTCACATTTAGTTACCTCCTGTCTAAGACATAAGGTAGGGGCCGGCTCTGGCGGCCCCTCGTTTATTACCGTCTATTTATCGTATTCTATCCCAAGAGCCTCAAACATATCATAAACAATCTGTTTGTCCTTTGTTTTGCTAATATAATCATCCCAAATTGATACTACCTTTTCCTGGAACAAGGCAAGCTCTTCCTCAGTCAAATCGATAATTTCGAGATCCTGAGCCAGAGTTTCTTTTAATTTGCCATCAGCGGCATTAGATGCTTCTCTCTGCTTAGCCGACGCCTCACGCCCAGCATCCTTCAAGATCTGCTGCAGGTCTTCGGGAAGATTGTCAAAGAAGGCTTTGTTGATCCAGACTGGCTGGAAATCGAAGAAGTGTCCAGTCATGGTCAGATACTCTTGGGCTTCATAGAACTTGTTAGAATAGATATTGTCCAGGGAGTTTTCCTGAGCATCAATAACACCTTGCTGAAGTGCCGAGTATAGTTCAGCAAAGTCAAGGGTGGATGGGTTTGCTCCCAGGGCCTCAAAAGTGGCCATGTGCACTTCGTTAGGTTGCAGACGAACCTTAATACCTGCTAAATCTTCCGGAGTCCTAACCGGTCTCTTACTGTTGGTTAAATGTCTAAAACCAATCTGTCCATATCCCAGAGTAACAAAACCGTGTTCTTCCAAAGCTGCATTCAGTTTCTCGCCAATTTCTCCATCTATAGCGGCATATGCTTTTTCTAGGTTGGCCGGAGTAACGAGAAACGGCAAGGACAATACGTCGAACATGGGCTCGTAGTTAGCAGCCATATAAGAAGGGGAACCCATGGTCATGGTAATACTACCGCTCTTCACCGATTCGTTTAGCTCGCTCTGACCGCCGAGCTGGCCGCTGTGATACACTTCAACCTTAATGCGGCCATCACTTTCTCTTTCCACGTATTCCTTGAAATCATACTGAGCCTTAGTCGCAGTGTTGTCAGGGCCTAGTGTCCCAGCATAGCGAATAGTGTACTCCGGTGCATTGCCATCACCATTATTACCACCAGGCTTGCCGCCTTCACTCGGTTTCGAGCATCCCACAGCTGCCGTCACTAATAACGCTCCAATTACAACCATTGTTAGTACCCGAGCCCAAACCTTTGATCCCTTCATGCCATTTCCTCCTTAACGATTAAATTCAATTACAATGTGTAAGTTGCTGGTCGCCGATTCTTGAACATATTATTAAGTCGATGATCCATTCTGCCTACAGATAACACCTTCTCTAAATCGAGATCTGCTGTGGCATACCCCTCCTCGTAGCCAATCTCAGAAATTACTTGCCCTAGCGGGGATACAATACGGCTGTGTCCGTAGTAGTCGAACTCGCCAGTCACCCCCACCAGGTTGGAACCAATAAAGATACTTTGGTTCTCAAGAGCCCGCACTTTATCTAGCAGGTCGTACATCTCACCCCTCTCATCGGTTGCTGGGTCACTCCCAATATGCATAAGCGGCCAAGCAGTAGGCATAACTAAAATCTCTGCTCCCTGCAAGGCTAAGCTCCTTCCAGCCTCTGGAAAGGCCTTGTCATAACACACTAACATGCCGATGCGCCCGATATGAGTATCAAATACGGGCCAACTTGTTCCAGGATGGAAGATATAGGTTTCGTGAGACGGCTGATGCACCTTTTGATAAGCACCAACAAATCCATCTGGCCGAACAAGTACTGACGAATTATACAAAATACCCCTATCATCTGGATGCCTCTCGATCATTCCAAAGACCACATTGATATCATACTTTTGGGCGAGCTTCTTGATCTCTTCTACCGATTCTCCTTGCAATGTTTCCGCGTTCTCAATATGATAGCCTATAAGTTCCTTGTCCACGATACGTTTATGAATATAACCTTGTAATGCCCCTTCGGGGAAAACTATAAGGTCTACTCCTTCTTTTCCGGCCTCCTCAACTAGCCGGAGAATTTTACTAAGGTTCTCCTTTTTGTCATAAACAACGTTGAAGTTTGTTGTTCGGAGAATAGCCATACTTTCACGCCCCCTGTTCCGTATTGTGGCACATATTCCATCCATATGGAACATGCTGATGTATACTTCTCGATTAAATCTCGTTTTCCTGCCTGGAAAACAAATAAACTGCTTTTATCGCATTAACAAGTTTTTCTTATACTGAGTTTGCATTATTCGGTGCAAATAACAAACCACCCGGTAGCATTGTCTTTCTCCTTGTTAGAGGTGGCAAAGACAACACAAATAGGTGGTTGGTATAGCAAGCTGCTGCATCACACTGGGTTATTTTATCCCAAATCCACAACCAAAGATATTCCACTAGCGGATCCCAGATCCCTGGATATTAGACTGGCAACCTCCATTACTTGTTGAACATAAGAATCTATCTTGCTGCGAGAAAATCTAGAGGACGGTCCCGACACATTAATAGAACCAGCTACTGTATTTCCCGCTTTAAAAATAGTACTAGCCACAGAAGTAATACCGCTGGTGCGCTCAGCTGAAGTCACCGCATACCCTTGTTTCTTCACCAGCTCTAATTGCTTCTGCAAGGAAGAAGTGTCAACGCTTTTCCCGTCAAAAGTTGTACCCGTGCGGGCCTCGAGAAAAATTGCCTCCACCTCCACTGGTGGCAAATAGGCCATAATTGCCTTCCCCGCGGCGCCAAGGTACAGGGGTAGCCCAATGCCAACTTCTTCATAGACCCGTCGTAGCTGATGGTGACCTTCCACCTGAGCAACGCACACCCTGCTTCTACCACGAAGAAGATGCAGCGCGACAGTTTCATTGGTTTGGTCACGAAGAGCCCGCATATAAGGCAACGCCACCTTATGGACATCTAGCTGACGAGTGAGCACCTCAGCCAGCTCCAGCAATTTAAACCCTAACATGTATTTTTGGCTATCGGCAGCTCTGCACAGTAGGCCAATACTGTGCAGACTCGATACAATGCGGTGCACTGTACTTTTGCTAATATCCAATTTACGACTTATTTCAGTAATTCCAAGCTCGTCCTCTTCTTGTCGAAACAGCTCCAATATATCGGCCACTTTGCTCATAACCTTCAACTGGCTTCCTTCCGTCATTGCTCCCTACCTTTCCCCCCAATAAGTAGCAAACATAAGTTAACTGTTATGTTTAAAGATAGTTCTCTACAAATACGCAAATTCCTTTTAATTTAGGCACAATCGTTCGGCATGCTAGTTGGTATTTTGGCCAACCACCTAGCCTTCAGTTCCCATCCTTTATAACGTAAGATGGCCCAATAGAGCCAGTAGCACTGACTCTATTGGGCCATTATAGTGGTTACATTAAGCTGACGCTACCTAAGGCAATTACTAAATACAAAGCTTGCCCTGGTCAATGATCTGCTTACCATCCACCCAAAGACTAGGTGCCGCAAGGACACCGTCTAAGTGACTGCAGCTCTCATTTTTGCCAGCTAGGGTCATGTTATCACCCAAGGCAAAGTGGATACTGCCAATTCTCTTCTTGTCTTCTGAAACGGTGGTGCCGTGCCGAGCATTAGGGTTGGTGCCAACGGCAAATTCACCTAGCGTCCAGGAATTGGCGTCTCCTCGTTTGTTCAGAATGGTCTTCAGTTTCTCGGCTTCATCACCACCGGTTACTTCCACCACCCTGCCCTGCTCAACTTTCCATACCACCGGTTCTTTTATCATGCCTACTTGGTGCAGTGCGGAATCTACAACCACCGTACCATTTGCTGTGCCTTCCACCAAAGCCATAGCTGCTTCACCGTCTGGAAAACAAGCAATAGTACCGGGGCGGAATGTACCCGCCAACTCAAAAGCACGCCGTCCGGCAATGGAAAACGTTAAGTCTGTACCGGACTCACTTGTAACCCGTGCTTCGTTGCCTGCTGTGAGAATATCAGCCACTTCTTTAGTAATACGGGCAACTTCCTCATAATCAGCAGTGGATGCACCTTCGATCATGGTCTCAATATTAATCTCTGGCATACCAATGTACTTAATGCCCTGTTTTAAAGCTGTCCGCACCGCTGTGGTATGGGCAAACCCTGTGGACGTGGCAAACAGCATCATTTGGGCCCCAAGCACGCCTTTGCTTATTACCTCTGTAGGTTCTAAGCCATGTACCGGACGACGCACCATAGTGGTAATCGTCGGCTCTATACCTAGCTCAAAGCAAGCTGCCGCCAGAGCATCGGCCACCTCAGACTCCACACCGGTATCGGTAATTATGACCGCCTCACGGACGCCTTCTCGGTTCAACTCTACAGGAACGCGAGCATAGCGCATCAGTGTTAGATTACGCATGAAATCCTCCTTCCCCAGCTGCCATTTTGGTTGCTACGTGCAGTTGTTTGCAGCTAGATAAGGAATTTGCCGCGATCGAGAACGACCTTGCCATCTAGTTCCAACACCGGATTGAGCATCATCATATCCAGGTGCAGCGAAGTCCTAACTGTACCACCAAATGCGGCATTGGTACCAACGGCAATATGGATGGTACCCCAGGTTCCCTCATCTTCCACCATAACACCAATTAAGCGAGCGTCTGGGTTCATGCCGATTCCGAGCTCTGCAATATTGTAAACGAGCGGATCATTAGCTGCCTCCAAAGCTTCGCGGAAAATCCGTGCCTCTTTACCGCCCTCAATCTTGACTGCATTACCATCTTTCACCGTAACTTTAATCGGCTCATTAATGAGGCCAATCTCTGGCAAAGGGATAGCAGCGTCAACGTACATTACACCATTAGCAGTACCCTCGAGCGGAGTAATCCTGGCCTCTACGTCAGGAATAGTAGCGAACGAACCGGGCTCATGAGCCATACCTACTAGAGCAGCACCATCTCTGCCCTCCAGGCCCAAAGTAATGTCAGTGCCAAGATCGGTGGTAACGCGAGCAACCTTGGCCTGGGTTAGAAGATCGGACATCTTTCTTACCATGGGAGCAATAGCCTCGAAATCACAATCGATTCCGCCAGATATTAGAGTCTGCCGCTCATATGCTGGCATGTTAACTGTCCGTGCGCCTCGCTTGGTAGCTTCAACTCTAGCTGCAGTATGGGCAATGGACCAGGTGGTGGGAGCAATGATTACGTCGGCTTCTTTCATGGCTGCTGCCATAGCTGCCGGTAGCTCCTCATTGTGTACCTTACGCGGCTCCATGGTTGTAATAACTACCTCTGCTCCTTGCTGCAAGGCAGCAGCGGCCACAGCCTCGGCCATATCCATCTTGTGATAGTCAGTAACAACAACTACCTTTTCGCCTGGTTTCACCTTTCCACAAACAGTAACGATCTTATGTGCTCCTTTTGCGAATACGATATCCGCCACAAGATAACCTCCTTGAATTTTTATTGATTTTATTTCTAGTATTGCACTATACTAGCTAAGCCCAGACTGTTTCTACCCCTCATATCACCCCCCCAGATGGCTGATACTACAAGACGACTGGGCTTAGCTTAATCATGCAATCCTATTATCAGTTTGATACTAAAAACTAATTCATGCTACCTCGGTTCTTGGTCGTGTTACATACTGGTAATAGATGGTACCCGCCAATAAGGCTATCCCGATAATATCAGTAGTCAACCCGGGCTTGATCAACGTTAAGGCTGATATCAGGAGCACTACCCGCTCTAGATTCGTCGCCTTTCTAACTAGCCACCCCACCGAACAAGCAGCCAACGCAAACACCCCGAGTGCAGAGGAAATAGCCGTGGTAACTATTTCTCCAGGAGCTCCTATGAGCAGCAGCGATGGACCGTACACAAACATAAACGGCACAATATATGCGGCTATACCTAAGCGGAACCCAGCAAAACCGGTTTTCATTGGGTCTGATCTAGCTATTCCGGCCGCTGCGTAGGAAGCCAAGGCCACCGGAGGTGTTAGCGAGGACATACAAGCAAAATAGAACACAAACATGTGTGCTGCAATAACACTAACGCCCATCTTAACCAGTCCTGGTGCCAGCAGGGCAGCCATGATAATATACGCGCTAGAAGACGGCACACCCATGCCCAGTACAATAGCAGCCAACATGCTTAGCACCAGAGCGACTGGCAGAATACCACCAGACATCTCAAGCACCACCGTAGTCATTCTGGTTCCAAGCCCGGTCATAAGAATCATGCCGACAATCATACCTGCCGCGGCACAGGCCATGGTTACTGAAGCTACCGAGCGCGGTGCCTCCTCAAAAGCGTCCAACACTACTCGAAGAATTTTACGACGCTGAATGGGATCAAAGATGATAACCAAAGCCATCAACACCACTATGGCCCACAAAGCAGCCATCCCTGGGGTAAAACCTTTCATCAGAAAGTAAACGATAGCGAAGACAGGAAGGAATAAGTAGCCCCTTTGCCTTAGCACCCTCCACACAGATGGCAGAGAATCTGCCGTCGATACGCCTAGACCGAGTCGGCGTGCCTCTAGATCCACCATAACAAATATCCCGAGGAAATAAAGTGCAGCTGGAAGTATGGCGTGAATCATAATCTTAGCATAGGGAATACCGGTAAATTCAACCATAATAAAGGCGGCCGCCCCCATTACCGGAGGCATGATCTGACCGCCGGTAGATGCTGCTGCCTCTACTGCCCCGGCAAAATGGGGTTCATATCCTTCATTCTTCATTAAAGGTATTGTGAAAGTTCCAGTAGTAACCACATTGGCTACTGAGCTTCCAGATAGCATACCCATTAAAGCACTGGAAACAACCGCTGATTTCGCCGGTCCACCAACAGTTCGTCCGGTAAGAGCCCGGGCAAAATCAGTAAAAAAGTCCCCCGTACCAGTTGCCACCAAGAAGCCACCAAACAATATAAACAGGAACACGTAAGTGGAAGTTACGTGGAGAGGAACACCCCAGGATCCGTCCAAGGTAAGATAAATCTGCTCCACGATCCTCATCAGATTGAACCCCCGGTGCCACAAAGGTTCCGGCAAATAAGGACCGGCAAACCCATACAACAGGAAGACAGTGATTAGTATTGTAAGAACTTTTCCTGCTACACGGCGTGCTCCTTCAAGGACAACAACGATGAAAGTTATACCCAAAATCATTTCCAACGTTGTTAGGTCAGTAACATAGGATACACGTTCAGAAATTTTTTGGTAATTAACAATCAAATAACCGGTACTTAAGATCGTGCCCACAATCATTGCTCCGTCGATAATCGAGCCTATTTTATCTTTTCGACCGCTGGGAACGGTAAGAAATAAAATGATAAAGGCGCCCATTGCGTGAATTGGCCGATGCAAGTAGGCTGTGGGAAAACCAAAATAAGCGGTGATAACTTGGTAAGCCGACATAACAATCGCCAGCACCATTACGACCATGGCGGCGCGGCTACGCGTACTCTTTGTTCCCGGTGCATTGTTTTGCGCCAAACATTAGCCCCCCTATATTCCACAAATTTATAATCATAGTGGACAGTGCTAGGCCCGGAACAGCCTATAGAGGGGCTTATTCCAGGCCGTTTAGCTCTCCTAATAGGTCGTTACTTGTTTAATACTTCGTCCCAATACTTTTGGGCGCCTGGGTGCATGGAAACACCGGTAACCGATGCCATTTGCTCCAGTGTAAGATCTGCCATACATGCATGAGAATCTTTTAGCTTTTGAATGTTCTCGGCTAAGGTCTTAGTAATCCAATAAACCTCTTCGTCGGACATATCCTTGCGCACAATAAGAACTGTATCGGTACCTACACCTTGCACCTCTTCCGTTTGTCCTGGGTAGGTGTTAGGCTTAAGATTAGTTCTTACATAACCATCGTTTATTTCTTTGAGCTTAGCTAGGTGTTCATCGTCCACACCGAGGAACTTGATATCTTTACTGGTAGCTAGCTCTGTCAGCGAACCACCCGGTGCAGCGGTGGTAGCCGTAAGACCGATAACGTGGCCGTCCTTCATGAGTTCAACGCCTTCGGTTTGAGAACCACGAGTGAGTTTCAGGTCGTCTTCGGTCATACCATAAGCGGCGAGCAAATCGCGAAATGCCACCTGAGTAGCGTGACCAACCGGCTGCGTAACAAAACCCTTACCTTTAAGATCCTCTAAGCTGTTAACCTCTGGACCTACCATCACGTGATTAAAGTTAGGGAACAGTACCGCTAAACCAGCTACGTTGTCATAAACACCGTCAAAAGGCTGCTCGCCAGCCCTCGCAATAGAAGGAATAATGGTCATGGTAAAGCCAATATCACCTTCGCCCCGGCTAATAGCAGTTACGTTTGAAACACCGCCGCCCTGCTCCGAATTGGCCTTAACACCGTTGTCAGAAAAAATCTCGGCTACGGCTGCTCCGATTGGCATCCAGCTCCCACCGGCGGTACCGGCCAGAACAGTTAGGTTCGCTGGCTTGCCAGGCTCGTCCGCTGCCTCATTGCCTTCTGAAGATGGGTTGGAACCGCATCCGACAACCGTCATCGCAACAATCAACAGTAGGGCCATCATTCCCATAAGCTTTTTCATCGTGTGCTATCTCCCCTTTGTTCAAATTTAGAATGCTTTGGGTGGCGAAACTTCTGCTGTTTCTTATACGAGATAAACTCGTTCTCCCTCACCCCCTTCATCTCCCACAGGTCGTTCTCTACTGGTCAAAACAAATGGTTCCTTCCGGTACACCCAGGTCTTTTGACACGGCGGACGCCGTAGCCATAACCATTTGGCTGTATTGTTCTACTTTATCTTCCGTAAAACGAACCGCCGGACCCGAAACATTGATAGCCCCTACTACTTTAAGACCAGCTTTGAACACTGGACTAGATACCGAGGTTATGCCAGCTGTTCGTTCGCCGCTGGTACCGGCGTATCCCTTTTGCCTGATAGTCTCTAACTCAGCCAATAGTGTTTCTCGAGCAACGCACTGCTCTTCGCTTCCTTCTTTATATAAAGCTATGATTTTTTCAATCTCTGGCAGGGGTAGAAAGGCCAGTATGGCTTTACCCGGCGAGCCTCTATGAAGAGGCAGCGGTCGACCCAACTCCTTATAAACCCTTCTAAGTTCATGATAACTTTCAATTTGGGTTACACAAACACGGGTAGTTCCTTGGAGTACATGCAGCGCCACAGTTTCGTTCGTCTCGTCCCGCAGCTTACTCATATGAGGAACAGCCACACTGTTTAGGTCCAATTGTTTCAATAACGTATCAGCCAATTGCAGTACCTTAAAACCCAGCGAATACTTTTGGTTTTCCGGTGATTGCTTTATTAATCCAGCCATTTCAAGGCTAACCAAAATACGATGAACCGTACTCTTGCTCATATCAAGACTTCGGCTGATTTCCGTCACACCAATTTCTGGCTGATCAGCCGAAAATAAACCGAGTATATCGCCTACCTTGAGTATACACTTGAGGTTGTTGGTGTTCCGCATCATGTAACATCCTCCCGTGGTTTGGGATATTGTCTAATTTCGACACAGATCACCATATTCCTTCTTGCTTTAACCGGTAAAGTCGCCCCAAAATAATAAGCCACTTGCCTGAAAATTGGCAAATAAAATTCGGGGTAAAAATAGATAACCCGCATATCCTTCTGAACCGTCATAATTGCCCAAGCCAAAGAAAAATGATAAACGTAATTTGCCTATAAAACTTTAAACGAGTCTTACCCCCAGACTCTGGTCCAGAAAATAGAAAGCTCCCTAACCTTTTAGGCTAGGAAGCCTTGCCTGTCTGCATTGGAGACCATATTTACTGCATTACTAGATTTACGATTCACCACCATTTTTAGTGACTTGATATTGTAAGAGCATCTTCCAGGTCATCTTATTCCGAGAATATCAGGTAACCAAAGTACACTGCTGGGCACATAGGTAATTACCATTAATACAATTATTAGTACACCCAAAAGGGGTACCAGGTCATTCCACATTTCACGAATAGATACCTTCGCAATTGCACTAGATACAAAGAGATCAACCCCCAGCGGAGGCGTACACATTCCAATAGTTAAGTTTACTGCCAATATAAGTCCGTAGTGAGTGATATCGACACCAAAGGTTTGGGTAAGCGGTAGAAAAAGTGGACCAAAGATAACAACAGCGCTAATAGTATCAATAAATGTGCCCACAATTAGAAGGATAATGTTGATAACTAATAGCAAGGCAAGGCGGCTATGAATGAAAGTCATCATCGCTACAGCCACTGCTTGCGGGATTTGATTCACAGTTAGATACCATACAAAGAGGGACGCACATGCTACTACAATAAGTACAGTGCCAGTGGAAATGGCGGATTTCTTAAGTAAGTTCCACACTTTCTCCCATGTAAGTTCCTTATAAACAAACATGCCAATAATGAGAGCATACATAACAGCTATCGCACCCGATTCAGTCGCGGTAAAAATACCACTAACAATTCCACCAATGATAATGATCGGCGTAATAAGAGCCAAGATAGCTTTTCGACCCGTTTGCCAAACTGTTCCCCAACCGACGAATTGATCCTGTCCCCTATAATCACGCTTTTTGCCAACAAAGTAACTGTATATCATAAGGGCAGCACCCATAAGAATACCCGGTATAAAGCCACCTACAAACAAACGTGCAACAGAAGCATTAGCCAGCTGACCAAAGACCAAGAGTGGAATACTTGGCGGAATGATAGGCCCAATTGAACCAGCGCAAGCTAAAAGCGATGCTGAAAATGTGGGAGCATATCTTTGTTCTGTCATGACCGGAATCATAAGGCCCCCGATAGCTGCAGTGGCGGCAATGGCGGATCCCGTAATAGCGGCAAAAAACATGCAGGCTAAAATGCTTACCATCGCAAGCCCCGCTGGCCAGTGGCCGATAATAGCTTCCGCAAAATTTACAAGTCGTCTGGAAATACCACCCTCGGACATCAGATCTCCGGCGAAAATAAACAAAGCCACTGCTATTAGAGAATAGTTATCTATTCCGGTGAATATACGTTGAATCACCACGTCTAACGGGTAACCAGACGATACTAACCCAATAAAACTTGTAATTCCCAGCGAAAAGCTAATAGGAATTCCTGAAAAAAAGAATAGAAAGAGAAGTCCTATAATAGCAGGTCCCATATCTTTACCCCCTATTGCTGGAAGTTAGCTTTCCCTTTAACTGTTGAACCAAATAATACAGCATTAAAAGACCCGCTACTGGCACCCCTGCGTAAAGATAACGCATTGGTACAAGAGTATAAGGCATAACTTGGGTACCAGCACTTCTAACAAAACTGTTCCCAAATACCACCAAAACAACAAAGAAGAACCCCATAGCAATATCAATAAAGATGTCTGCCCATCTCCTCAAATTTTCTGGAAGTAGTACCAATAATACATCGATGTTAAGATGAGCTTTATTTCGCACCCCCGCTACAGCACCAAAAAGTACGCAGTAAATGAATGCCATCCTAACAACGTCCATCGCCCAAGGTATAGAAAAATGAAGGAAATAGCGGGAAACAACTTCGCAAAAAGTAACACAAGAAATCACCGCGAGGGAGGTAGCTAATATTATATCAACGACACTATCGACCCACTTGGTAACCGTATTGAACATTAGGGTCGCCTCCTAAATAGGGAGCGACGTCCGCCGCTCCCTATAATTCATTTTTGATGTATCTAAAGATTCCTTACCCGCTCTACCAACTCAAGGGGTACTTGATCAGCCATATCTTTGGGTACGTCTTTCGTTGCTTCTACAAAGGCATCATAATCAGCTTCAGTAACCTCCATGCCATTATCCTCTAAATACTTCAAATCCTCATCTTCCTGTGCTACAACAATTTTGCGCTGAGCATCGATAGCTTCATCAGCAGCTTCTACAATTATTTGCTGCAACTCTGGTGCTAAATCGTCAAAAAATTTAGGATTAATTAGTACCGACCCTGGAGCATAAGTGTGGCCATCTAGAGTGAGATACTTCTGGACTTCATGAAATTTCATAGAACGGATGGATCCTACCGGGTTCTCCTGGCCATCTATTGTGCGCTGCTGAAGGGCTGTGTACAGCTCGCCAAAAGGAATCGGGGTGGGAGTTGCTCCTAGAGCTTCAACTAATCCGAACCACACCTTGGCTTCTTGAACGCGAATCTTAAGTCCCTTTAAGTCCTCCGGTCTACTAGCTGGACGCACATTGTTAGTAAAATGTCGCCATCCTAGCTCACAGAATCCTAGAGAACGAAATCCCTGATCTAGCAGTAAATCACCCAGTTCTTCACCAATTTCGCCATCTAACACTTTGTAAACATGATCTCGATCGCGGAAAACATATGGCAGGCTAAATATCTGCAATTCTGGTACCCAGCCGGGAAGAGTGCCGTCAGTTGTTACGGTAGTCATCTGAATAGTTCCCATACGAACGCCCTCAGCCATCTCCCGTTCGCTACCTAGTTGAGCATTAGGGAAGATTGTGACTTTTATCTGGCCATCGCTTTTTGATTCGACAGCTTTCTTAAATTCATTTGCCATTATTGTATATTGATGAGTATCAGTGCCGACAACAGCATACTTAATTTCTACTACATCTTTTTTAGAAGCATCAGCATCGTCCCCAGCTTGCGGTTGCTCCGGTGGCTGAGAAGATCCACCACAACCAGTAACAACCAGTGCTAACACAAGAAAGACACCTAATAACGCGAGGATGTTTCTTTTCATTTTCTAACCCTCTCTCTCAATAAGTATTAGCGCCCAAGTCTTCCTACCCCAAACGTAGCCCTATCACCCCACATTTTTTAATAGTTTACAAGCATTGAACAGTATACTTTAGCCGGATCTCGCGTCCCAGAACCGGATCTACCAAAGATGCTTCAAAGCGCTCAGGGGTTGCCATACCACCTATAGCTGGCACAGTACCCGAAAGAACGATTGTACCAGGCCTCAGTTCATACTCTTTATTAGCCCTTTCTATCAAATCCTCCAGAGGTAATAAGGCTGTAGCCAAACTATCATGATATAGTTTTTCTTCCCCTTTGGTCCCTATCCAACCTCTTAGTTCTAACCGGTCCCAGTGGTTAACCAAATCTTCATAATCCCATAGCTCCGTGCTAATAATTTTCTGACAGATTTGTTTGGACTTATTAATATTTACCTTTTCCAAATCCCGATCAGTATGATCACTGGCTAAGCCTATGAGGAGGCTTTCATTATACGGAACAAAAGCAAATTCTACTTCTGGCCCCGTACCCTTGCCTAACACTTGAATGGTGTCCAATGAGGTAGCCAAGTAACCGGCTGCAGGATAAATCACAGGCGTTTCAGTGGGGCATTCCACACCAATAGCGCGGAGCTCATCAATATGTTCTTGCACCTTAGCCTGGTCTCTACCAGCAAATCCAAAACACAATATTAGGTCCACCGGATAAGCAATAGTCTTGTCAGGTTTACCAGGTCGCTTAATGGTAAAAGAAAGTTCTGACATCGAGTAACCCACTCCTCCCTAGTTTAATAGTAATAGCTTTCTATACACTTCGGAGCGCCGATCATCATAAACTGCGATGCGCTGGCGTACAGCCGAAATTTGGGTTAAATCTAGATCAACATTAAGAATTATCTCTTCTTCTCCGGCCTCAGCCAACACTTGCCCCCAAGGGTCGATAACAGCAGAATAACCGCAGTTCACAACCTTGCCCATGGGGCCACAAGCATTGGCAGCTACCACAAACATCTGATTTTCAATAGCCCGGGCACGCAACAAGGTCCGCCAGTGTTCGGACCGAGGATGTGGCCATTGGGCGGGAACAAAAAGTACCTCGGCACCTGACAGGGCTAATCCACGAATAAGCTCGTTGAAACGCAAATCGTAGCAGATAATACTGGACATAGGATAATTTTCTAGCTTAAAATTGCAGGGTTTACTGCCAGAGGCAAAGACTTTGTTTTCTCCTGAAGGTGAAAACAGGTGGATTTTATCATACTTTGCCACTTCTTCACCCTGTCGATTAAAAATATACATGGTGTTAAGGACTTCACCTTCTGAACCAAATCTGACAACCGAGCCCCCCACTATATTGACATTGTTTTTCTTCGCCAAATCCGAAAGCAAGATCCAACTCTCCCCCCGCTCCATGGCATCAGCTGAAAGCGATGGATCAGGTGGGAAAAAGCCCACGTTAAACGTTTCGGGCAAAAGAATAATGTCTGGTGTATCCAAGCAGGATCTTTCAATCAATTCTTTAACATGAGCCAGGTTATCCTTCTTGTTTTCCATCTGCACCCGCATTTGAATAACACTAACCCTAATTTTCCCCATAGTTAACCTCCTCTTTCACATTGTTCAGACTCCATCCACAAATTGGGCAAATTTTTTCCTACCCGAAATTTGGTAACTCTAATGTGCTCACCAATAGCTTGTGCAAATGCTTCATAACAACCTTCTTCTAGGCCGGCCATAACAGCACGATGTTCTTCAATTACCTCAACATACCGCCCCGGTGATTGAACAGCCTCGATACCAAGGCGTAGCATATGGTCCCGTAGGCCATCATAGAATCGGTATAGGCGCTCGTTTCGCGCCGCTCTTATCAAAGCTAGGTGAAACTCTCGGTCAGCGGAAATAAACTTAACAGGATCATTTTCCTCCATGATCCTCACCTGAGTCTTGAGCACATCGTTCATTATCTGTATAGAAATTTCATCCTGCCGCTGAATTAGCTTCTGTCCGGCTAAACGTTCCAAAACCAAGCGCAGTTCATAAACCTCATCCACATCTTTAATGGAAATACCAGCTACTTGAGCACCTTTACGCGGAATCAATCTAACAAATCCCTCTACTTCTAAGGTTTGAAGCGCCTCTCTAATAGGTGTGCGGCTAACCCCAAAAGCACGAGATAACTCGTTTTCGCTAAGGAACTGACCTGGGGCAAAAGTACGTGCAATTATAGTCTCCTTAATCAGTTTATACGCCTTTTCCTTTGAAGATCCATATTTCCTGTGTTCTTTCAATTCTCTTCTCCTTACTACAAAATACTGTCTGTATACAACTTGTGCGCTGTGGTAAATATTCTATAAACATTGCTATATTCCTGCTTAGTTATTAAATATATATTAGTACCTCATTAAATAGATTCTACTGTCCGAACCTGAAACATCCTTGACATTCCCGCTCGGACTGGTAGTATAATTGCCCCGAACCGAAGCAAAATGATACCGAAATTTGTCTGTAATAACTACGAGAAAGTCTTGACAGTCAGGACGTTGACAGTTACTATATTAGTAACAAGTAAATAGTGCCCTTTAAGGACGGTCCTGTGAGGCTGGCAAGGGAAATATAATTCGCTGGGTAAAGTGAACCCTGCTGGCCGCTGGCTAGCAGGGTTTTTTGTTACCAAAGAAGGTATGGCTAAAAATTTTTGGGAGGTGCTTTTTTGGATCAAAAAGAAGTTGAAGCTGTCTTAAAACACACAGGGGTATACAAACCCGGCCACTTTCAATTTACATCTGGTTTGCATAGTGATATTTACTTGGAAAAGTTTCAGGTGATGCAGTACCCTGAGTATACGGAAATCCTTTGCGCGGAGATGGCTCGTCGGACTAAACACTTAAAACCGGACGTGGTGATTGGCCCGGCCGTAGGCGGCATAATCCTAGCTTATGAATTAGGGCGACAGCTAGGGGTTCGTTCTCTGTTCACTGAGCGAGTGGAGGGAAAAATGCAGCTAAGGCGGGGCTTTTCTGTGGCCGCCGGCGAAAGAGTCTTACTAGTGGAAGACATTGTCACCACTGGCGGGTCGGCCAGGGAGGTACTAGAGGCCATAGCTCCGCTTAAGGCCGAAGTGGTGGGCATTACTTGCCTAGTTGATCGCAGCGATGGTCAAGTGCAATTTCCAGTGGAATTTTACCCGCTTCTCTCTATGGACATTGCATCTTGGGATCCCGCCGAGTGCCCGCTGTGTAAACAAGGTGTACCGCTGGTAATACCGGGAAGCCGCAACCTACAATATATTTAGGGAGGTTATGCCTTGTTTGCTTCTCGCTTAAGTGGAGCCATTTTGGCTAAAAAGAGTCCGTTAGTAATTGGCCTTGATCCTGATACTTCTAAGTTTCCACCTGGCCTAAGGCCCTCTGACGCTGCCGATACAACAGAAATAGCGGACGCCATTATAACTTTTAATAAAACCATTATAGACCATACAGCCGATTTAGTAGCAGCCGTAAAACCGCAAGCTGCCTTCTATGAGGAATTCGGCTGGGCAGGCATGAAGGCGCTTGAAGAAACCGCTAACTATGCCCGTTCTAAAAATTTGCTAGTA
>JBMNSQ010000019.1:0-19616 GCA_050945275.1 bacterium
GAAAGAATGCTACTGGAAGATCAAAAGAAGCATGAAGAGATATGTATTCAAAAATACCAAACCTATGCGGCTCAGGTTCAGGATCCACAGCTTAAACAGCTACTAGGCAATTACGCTAAGCAGGAGCAGCAACATCTAGATAGTATCAACCAAATGCTATCCGGGCGGATTCCTTCGACAGCCCAGGGACAGTCGGGTCAGGGGCAACAGTCTGCACCAACTACGGCAGCTACTAACCTGTCCGGAGCTGCAGCAAATCAAAATGATGCCATGTTGCTAAACGACCTGCTCATGACGGAAAAATACGTATCTGGGTCTTACGATACGGCCATTTTTGAATTTACCAACTCCCAGATGAGGCAGGTTCTGAACCATATTCAAAAAGAAGAACAACAACACGGGGAAGGGATTTACAATTATATGAACGCTCATGGTATGTATAACCCTCAATAACCGGTTGTGGCCGCTTGTTACCAGTTTGGATTTAAGCTAGCGTGCGTGTTGATAGACGATCAGTCCAACAGGATTGCAAATTTCCTCTTTCTATGAAGCAGCCTTGATGTGCGAAAAGCGGTCGAGGCTGCTTTTTGTTGGATATCGAGAGGCGAGAGAGTTCCAGCTTATTTATCCGCCCACTGGAGCAAACTAAACACCAAGTGATTGGTTAAGTAGGAAAGTGTGCTGAAAGGAGTTGGTGCTTAGTGCCTGGTGGGATTCTTTTTGTTTACAACGCTGTAGCTGACGCTAAGAGACACGGTTATTTTACTGAATGTCTAACTTTCACCCAAGTTGGGCTTATAGGGGAAGTGCTAGATAAAACAGGTTTGAAAGTGGTCCATCTTAATTTACAAAGTCCGGAGCAGCTGGCGGATGTAGTTCGCCGAGAGGGACCGTTTATTATTGCTTTTTGTCTGGCCGAGGGTTTCCTAGATATACCGTTATCGTTGGTGGATGGTTCAGGCGCGGGCTGGGTACGGCGAATTCTGGATGATTTAGAGGTAGAGGCTACCCACTGCGCTGCTCCTACACTGGATATTTGTCGCCATAAGGACCAAACCCACAAAATCTTAAGCCGGTTTAATCTACCAGTTCCTCAGCACTTTACGGTTCGTCCGGGTATCGATTCGCTGGAAAAGCAACTAAAGATCATTGAAGAAACAATGACTATGCCGTTGTTTGTTAAACCCGCCGGTGGAGGTAGCAGTGTTGGAATATCCGACCGTTCGCTAGTTCGCACTTATAAGGAGCTGGCTTCGCAAGTCTATACTTTACTTAGAGAGTTTGGAGATTCTCCAATTCTTGTGGAAAAGTACTTGCCAGGCAGGGAGTATACGGTGGGTATTATGGGCAATAAGGACAAGTTGGTATTGCCCATAATAGCTTTTCCCTTGGATGAGAAGGTCCGAACTCTAGAGTCTAAGAGAATGGGCGATGAGGACCGAGTGGGGCAGGAAATAATAGCTATCGGCGATCCTCGGTACTACCGTATGTCGAAGCTAGTGGTCGATGCCTTCGAGGCTATCGGTGCTCGTGATGTGCTGCGGATAGATATCCGGGAAGATAGTGAGGGAAATCCAGTTATTATCGATGTTAACGCTCTCCCTACTATGACTCCTTCGGCATCCATGGCTCAGATGGCGTTGTGGGCTGGGTTTTCTTATGACTATTTTATTGAGCTCTTTCTGAACATTGCTTTGGAGCGAGTTCACGGCCATGCCGACGTGGCCGACGTTGCGCGGCTAAAGCTCAGGAAAAAGAGGGGCTTAAGCAGGGATATGACCCTGAAGGAGTCGTCTTCCGTTGAGTCTGCAACCAATGATAGAGATATATAGGGTCGTGGTGCATTTTTCTCCGGTCATAACCAAAAACTAAGCGGTAGACAAAGGAGGCTAAAATGCATGCGTAAAGGTTTAGTTTGGCTAATGGTTTTTGTACTTGTTCTCGGGTTAACGGGTTGTGGTCTCTTTGGCGGCGGCAATCCGCAGCGTAAGCCGGGAAAGCCTAGCATTACCATTGGGGTGACCCCGTGGACTACTACCACTCCTCCAAGTAATATCGTTAAGAATATCCTAGAGGGCGATCTTGGCTATAAGGTAAATCTACAGCAAGGTGATGTGGGCGTGGTTTATAATGGCCTAGCCAGTGGCAGTATTGACGTCTTTCTCGATGCTTGGTTGCCACATATGCACCAAGATTATATGGAACGCTTCGGTGATAAAATCGAGGACGTTGGCACTAGCTATGAAGAAGGTGTTCTTGGTTGGGTGGTGCCGAGTTATGTGCCAGTTAACTCCATTGCCGAGCTTAACCAGTACAAGGATAAATTTGATCGCGATGGCAACGGAAGTGGGGATGTAATTGGTATTGATGCCGGCGCTGGTATGAACCGTACATCTGACCAGATAATTAACGACTACGGGTTAGATTATGAGCTTATTGAGGGCAGTGAATTCGCCATGCTTACCACTCTTCAGAAAGCCTACGCTAACCAAGATTGGATTTTATTTCTTGGCTGGCGTCCTCACTGGATGTTTGCTCAGTATGATCTTAAATTTTTAGATGATCCAAAAGGGATCTGGCAGGGCGACCAGGTGCATACTTTGGTGCGAAAAGGGTTAGAGGATCAAGCTCCCGAAGCAGTACGCTTTTTGCGGAACTGGAAGCTGCCAGTGGAGGATTTGGAGCAGATGATCTATGAAATGCAGGTAAACGAACGTCCGGTGGAAGAGATTGCCAAAGAGTGGATTGAAAATAACCGAGAGGGTATCGACAAAATGCTGGGAAAATAGGGATGTCATAAAAAGCAAAAAAGAAAGCGTCCGAAAGACAGTGTCTGCTAAGGGAGAAATGACGTTTCCTAAAACACTACTACGGGACGCTTTCTTATTTAACTTGCTAGGTTAGTTGAAGTCTTTCTTAGTATGACCAATAGTTTGGGTGATGCGATCGAGGATGATGGCTAAGATAACAATGCTAATGCCGCCTTCAAAGCCTATACCGGGCTTAACTTGGGTGATACCGTTTAGCACCGTCCGTCCTAGTCCACCGGCACCGATCATACCGGCGATGACCACCATGGATAGGGCTAGGAGAATAGTTTGATTGATACCGGCCATTATGGTAGGCAGAGCAATTGGTAGTTGTATGTCCAGTAACATTTGCAGGGGAGTTGCGCCAAATGACCGGCCGGCTTCTATTACTTCTTCCGGTACTTGCATAATGCCGAGCCTGGTGAGGCGTACGGCAGGTGGCATGCCAAAGACCACTGTTGCAAAAACAGCTGGTACCCGACCCATACCAAACAGTAGTAATGTGGGAATAAGGTAGACAAAGCTAGGCATGGTCTGCATTAAGTCTAGCAGCGGTTGTAGAACCTGGTAGACGACTTTGCTACGTGCCGCCAAGATTCCGAGAGGTACTCCCAGCAAGATAGAAAGCATTGTAGCCGCCAGTACAAGGGCTAGGGTCCCCATAGTCTCTCGCCAGAGACCTAGGCTAAGGATAAGGAGCAACCCTGCCGCCGTAAAGACCCCCATCCAACGTCCAGCCAGGCGCCAGGCTATAAGAGTGACTACTATCACTATTGCCCACCAAGGGGGCCACAATAGGATCCTCTCAAAAGCATTCAATTGACGTTGTACTAACTCGCTTACGGCATCAAAAAAGTCTGCATATTGGGCGGTAACATAAAAAACGGCTGTATCTATCCATATGCGCAGGGGAATCCGTATTGGAAAATCCATGGTTATCTCCCTTCCATTATCATTTATTAGCCAAGCCTTCTAATATAGATGCTCTAACTACGATTCCCACTAATTTGTTGTTCTCTGTAGTAATAGCTATTGGGTATCTAGTATTGGAGGATTGGGGAATAAGATCAGTTAACATTGCTTCAGGCGGTGCCTTAATGTAGTCATTAGATAGGTAATCAATAAAGCTTTTCGCCCCCGCGGTAGCCGCTTTCAGGGCTGATTCGGCGGTTAGAATTCCTTCAAGTTTTCCATCTCTGTCAACGACAAAAATACTAGAGATCCCTTTGTCTTCCATTTTGCGCAGCGCTACCCTCGGGCCGGCTTTTGTGGAAACTATAGCATCGGGATCTTTCATTACATTAGCTGCAGTAAGGACCCGAGCGCGGTTTACCCCTTGGACAAAGTCACGTACATAGTCTGTAGCCGGTTCCATGAGAATCTCTTCCGGTGTTCCCACCTGAACAATTATCCCGTCTTTCATAATGGCGATGTGGTCGCCCAAACGCAGTGCTTCGTCCAGATCATGAGTAATAAAGACCATAGTTTTTCTTAGTTTCTCTTGTAGCCGCACTAATTCGGTTTGCATTTCCCGGCGGATAAGCGGATCCAAGGCGCTAAAGGGCTCATCTAACAGCAGTATGTGCGGGTCGGTGGCTAGGGCTCGAGCTAAACCTACTCGTTGTTGCATACCGCCACTTAAGGTGCTAGGGAAGCTGTTTTCATACCCTTTGAGTCCTACTGATTCTAAAACGGTGAGAGCCCTGTCTTTTCGGGCCGCCGGTGGTATGTTTTGCATCTTTAGTCCGAACTCTACATTTTCGAGGACGGTAAGATGGGGCAGTAGTCCAAATCGTTGAAAAACCACCGATATTTTTTGACGGCGCAACTGGCGTAGCTCTTTGGTATTCAGTTCCAGAACGTTTTGCTCATCTAGCCAAATCTCTCCACGTGTCGGCTCAATTAAACGATTAAGACAGCGCAGGACAGTGGATTTGCCACTACCGGACAAGCCCATGATGACAAAAATTTCTCCGTCTTGTACCACAAAAGAAACTCCGCCCACAGCCACGGTGTGTCCCGTTTCGTGGAGAATTTCATCTTTCGTCCGCCCTTCTTTTAATAAAGGAAAAACGCTTTCCGGCCGGGGGCCAAAGATTTTATAAAGATTGCTCACTCTTAACTGTGAGGGCACAGCAAAACCTCCTGCTTAAACTTGTCAGGCGCTGTTTAGGTTAGCATTAAGTTACCCGTTCAGCTGTGAGTTTATGAAGAGAAGGTAACAGCCACCTGGGGTAGTTCCCGAGTGGCTGTTACCTTCTTAGATGTTAATGCCGCTTAAATAACCAGTGGAAAAGGCTATTTGTAAATTGTAGCCGCCAGTTAGGGCATCGACATCGATTGTTTCACCAGCAAAATAAAGGCCTTTAATAAGTTTTGATTCCATGGTAGATGGGTTGATCTCTTTAGTATTAATACCGCCGCCAGTGACAATGGCTTGATTTAAAGGCCGCGGACCCGATACCGTTAGCCTAATGTTTTTAAGGGTATTTACCAGTCGCTCTCGTTCTTGTCGGTTGATATAATCGACTGGCTTGTGAATATCTAGCTCTGATAAGGCCAGTACTATTGGGATCATTTTATGAGGAAGAAGATCGTCCAGGGCATTCTTAAGATGTTTGCCGCGATGCTTGGCAAAGTCCCGTTGTAGGCGCTGCCCTAGCTGCTCTAATGACAAGGCAGGTTTTAGATCTATATTTAGCTTCACTGATTGCTTTAGGTACTTATGTATTAGGCTGCTGAGCGTCAGAATAACCGGCCCGGACACACCAAAGTGTGTGAACAGCAGTTCACCAAACTGCTCGGCCCGAGCTTTGTTTTTTACCATGGCTCGAACGCGGACGTTTTTTAGCGTTAAGCCCTGCACATTTTTTACCCAAGACTCTTCAGTTTTAAGTGGGACTAAAGCTGGTCGAAGAGGAATTATTGAGTGTCCCAACTCCTTAGCCATGCGGTAACCGTCGCCGGTAGATCCCGTTTGGGCATAGGATATCCCGCCGGTAGCCAACAGTACCTTGTGGCTGTGCAGACGGGTATTGTCTGATAAGAGGACGCCACAAACGTGATTATTATCTGTTAGTACCTGCTTCACTGTGGTATTCAGCCGGATCTGTACGTTATTTGCCAGCAGATGTTGCTGTAACGCTTTGATGACATCACTGGATTTATCAGAAAGGGGAAATACCCTATTGCCTCGCTCCACTTTAGTTTTTACGCCCAGGGATTCCAACAATGCTATGAGCTGGTGATTATCAAATGCGGCCAGGGCGCTGTATAAGAATTTGCCATTGGTTACGATATTGTTCCTAAAGTCATCAGTGTCACCATAATTGGTTATGTTGCACCGTCCTTTGCCGGTAATATAAAGTTTCTTACCTAGTTTCTCATTTTTCTCCAGCAAAACTACCTTCAGGCCGCGGCTCCCGGCTGTGGCCGCTCCCAGCATGCCCGCCGGTCCGCCGCCTACCACAATTAAGTCACACGTCATGGCCCAAGCCTCACTAACTATTCTTTATTCTTGTTGTCCATGCAGTACTCTAGCGACCACGGTCCGATTTTCTAGTACTTGATTACTATGCCATAATTGTATCATCCCTATTTATGGGATGGCAACGCAAAGAAGAGTAACAGCCACCTGGAGCTAATTTCCAGGTGGCTGTTACTTGTTTATAGTTTTATTACCCCGAGACCGCTTAGAAGTACTATGGTTATGGCTATGGGGGTGATATACTTAAGGATAAAGCTTAGGGCATAAAGGAAGGTTTGGTTGTTTAGTTTGCCGTGATTAGATGCTTCCTCGACAATGACTTTGGATTTTAGTACCCACCCGGCAAAGATACTGATGGCAATACCGGCTACAGGCATGATAACACTGGAGGTAATAAAGTCGAAGAAGTCAAAGAAGGTGCGACCCCAGACTAGGACGTGAGACAAAATACTAGAGGAGAAAGTGGCTAGAGCGCCAAAGGCCGCTACCACCAAGACACTAACTAAGGTGGCCTTAGTGCGAGGCCAATTGTTACCTTCGGCTAAATAGGCTACTGGGACTTCCATTAGCGAGATCATGGCACCGGTGGCAGCGATGGCTGTCAATATGAAGAACAGAGTTAAGAATAGCTGCCCTAGCGGCATGGAATTAAAGACCATGGGAATGGTGATAAAAAGAAGGGATGGGCCGGCATCGGGCTGATAACCAAAAGCAAAGACAGCCGGGAAAATGGCCAGGCCGGCCATAATGGAAACTAATGTATCAGAGAAGGCTACCTTAAGCATAGAGGCAGGTAGATTGTCGTCTGGTCCCATGTAGCTGCCATAGGTAGTCATAACACCCATGCAGACGGACATTTTGAAGAAGGCTAACCCCAGGGCAGCCAAGAAGACAGCTGGTGTAATCTTGGAAAAATCAGGCCGGAACAAGAAGTTTATGCCAGCTGTAGCACCAGGCAGTGTAAGAGCCCGAATATCGCATATTATAAGCAGCAGAAACAAGATGGGTAGTGCCGTTTTGGCCACCCGTTCAATTCCTTTTTGGACGCCAGCAATAATTACTGTGCCTACCACAGCTAGCACAACCCACTGCCAAAGCAAGGGGGCGATAGGGCTAGCTGTAAGAGCATCGAACACGGCCGGTGTTTGGGCTGGGTCAACTGCAGCCAAGACCCCGCTGGCAGACTTGAAGATATAAGCGTATACCCAGCCAGCAATGCATGAATAAAAAAACATAATAACTACCGCGGATGTTACGCCGGCAATACCAGTTAGATACCATGGTGTGCCTGGTACAAGCTTTTTGAAGGACTGCACTGCATTAGCTTGGGAACGGCGCCCAATAATAAACTCGGATAGCATAACAGGAAGGCCGGCAATGAACAAACAGAGTAAATAAACTAAGATGAAAGTCGCGCCGCCATTCTCACCGGTCAGATAGGGGAATTTCCAGATGTTACCCAGACCGACGGCTGAGCCCAAGGTGGCGGCAATGGCACCGATACTGGTGGCGAACCCTGGGCGCGGGTTTAGTGTTTTTGGCGAGTCTGAACGAGCTGTGGATTGAGCGTCCATTGTATTTAAGTTTACCTCCTTGAAATTGCCTGAAGGTGACCTCAGAAGCTGTAACCATATCCCCAAAAAAAAGCCTCCCATTCCTAAGGGAATGAGAGGTTGACTCATCATACCACCCTTATAAGCCTGCCAAAAGCGCAAGCTACTTAAGGTCGAGCTTCCCGATTACGGGGGAAGAAACCGGACAGTCCTACCGGCTAAGCTTTCGGCTGTCAGCTCTGGGGAGACGTTCACATCTGGTGAAGGTCGCCGGTTTGCACCTTCTAAGCCGGCTCTCTGCAGACATTCATCCAGGCTACTTACCCCTTCAAGGCTGTAAAGATTTAATTAGTCACTAATTTAACATTAAGGAGGTTCATTTGTCAATGTTATAAATTACCATATGGCTTCTCTATACTACAGACGGCGTGCACCTTTGTAGTTTTTGAAATAATAATCTTGGGCTAAAGAGCTGTATTTTACTCCGCCGGAACTAGAGGCGTGAATAAAGTTGTTTCCCCCGACAAAGATGCCTACGTGTTGAATATCGCGACTTCCATAGTAACCGAAGAAAACCAAGTCGCCAGGCTGTAAGTCGTTTTTAGCAACAGGTTGCCCGTGGCCAAATTGAGAGGCAGCGTTGTGAGGCAGTGTTCGGCCGAATTGGGCATAGACATAGGCCGTGAAGCCTGAGCAATCAAAACTGGAAGGGCCTGAAGCGCCGTAACGGTAAGGAGTACCAAGATAGGCTTTGGCCTTATCCACGATGTCAGTTCCTTCTCGGCTACCGCCGCCGCGGGAGGTGGCGCTTCGCTCTTGGTTAGTATCGGTTACGGTTGCTGCTGGAATAGTCAATGTCTGACCAATTTGCAGTAAAGTAGAGGTTAGATTGTTAGCAGCCATAATTTCTTCCACCGTAACTGTGTATTTTTGGCCGATAATATACAGACTGTCTCCCGGTTGCACCACATAAGATAGTGGCTGTGCCGGTTCGGGCTCAGCTTGGTTTTGCGCTTCCGCATCAGCTGCTTCTGCTTGTATAGCTAATGCTGAATCTGAAAGTGCAGAGTCTGTTTGAACTGGCTGAAGAGCTATGTCGGGTACGGTAAGTTTTTGGCCCGGGTGAAGCAAATCCCCGTGCAAACCATTTACGGTCATGATATTTTCTACCGTAGTGTCGTATCGACGGCTAATGCTCCACAGGGTTTCACCGGGGACAACAGTGTGGACCGCTGCTTGGGCGAACGGCGAAAATAGTATCACCCCAGCTGTGACTGAAGCCATGGTAACCAAGGAACGCTTCCATTTATTGCACATTATACTTACCCTCCGACAACTTATTGCTTTTCATAGTATTCGACAGTTGGCGTAAGTTTCCTGCTGCTGAAATAAAAAAAATGGGTCCTTTTCCAAGTGGTGGAAGAGGACCCATGTGTAACTAGTTTCGATAACCAGCTATTGAAATCCTGCTCGCGACTTTCTCTTATTGGGATTACTGAGTACATTCTGCTATAATATGGATAAGTGAAACCAAGATAGGGGAGACCAAGGTGATACGTGGTTGTGGTATCGATTTGGTGGAGATTAGTCGGATTGAACAGACGCTTAAACGATTCGGACAGCGTTTTTTGGAGCGAATGTTTACTCCTGGAGAAAGGGAGTATTGCCTGGCTCGCGGCAGCCCGGCGCAGTCGTTGGCGGCCCGTTTTGCGGCTAAGGAAGCGGTGGCCAAGGCCCTGGGTTTAGGGCTGGGACAGTTTTCATGGCAGGATATTGAAATTGTGCGGTCCGGTGCTGGTCGTCCCGAAGTGAGGCTGCAGGGGGTGGCCTGGACAAAGGCTCAGACACTTGGCGTAGAGCGGGTGTTGGTTTCTCTCTCTCATACCCATAAATATGCGGTA
Source organism: bacterium (assembly GCA_050945275.1). Taxonomy (GTDB): domain Bacteria; phylum Bacillota; class DTU030; order DUMP01; family DUMP01; genus JAAYWY01. The sequence goes on from JBMNSQ010000019.1 coordinate 9,752, forward strand.
GCTCAAGCAGTGGCGGTAGCGCTAGTCTAAAAGAGAAGAGCGAACGGAGGATAACCATATGCGCTTAGTAACAGCAGCCCAGATGCGGGCAGCGGACAGCTACACTATCGATAACTTGGGGATTCCCGGGATCGTGCTGATGGAAGAAGCGGGCCAGCAGGTAGCTGAGTTGTGCCTTAAGTTGCTACGAGAGCGGCCGGGCAAAGGACGCGCTTTTATCTGGGCGGGTCGGGGCAATAACGGTGGCGATGGATTTGTAGTGGCGCGGCGATTAGGTTTGGCCGGTTATCATACAGAAGTATTTTTGGTCTGCCCGGATCCTAATCAGATCGAAGGACCAGCCCGGCAGAACTTGGATATACTGCGGCGACTAAACATTGCTGTTAACCAGGCATGGACTGAGGGTGAAATTGCTGCCGCGGCCAAAGTAACCGTATCCGGCGACATACAGGTGGATGCGCTACTTGGCACAGGTAGCCGAGGGGTGCTGGCGGGGCCCATGGCGGGAGCGGTCCAGGCTATGAATCAAGCCGGGATACCTACGGTGGCCATCGACTTACCGTCAGGCCTCAATGCGGATACAGGGGAAGTACTGGGGCCGGTGGTACGAGCCAGCCATACGGTGACCATCGGCCAGCCCAAGATAGGACTAGTTACTTACCCCGGAGCTGAGTATGTAGGGGAACTTCAAGTAGCTGATATCAGCATTCCGGCCGAGGCTTATGATCTTAGCGGTTCCGAGGCGGTTTGGTTACAAGAGGCAGAGGTGGCATCGTTGTTGCCGGTGTGGCCAGCCACTACTCATAAAGGCGATCGTGGTCGGGTATTTATCGCCGGAGGTTCACCGGGACTTACCGGTGCTGCCAGCTTAGCTAGCCAAGCGGCCCTTAGAACCGGTGCCGGTTTGGTAACGCTTGGGGTGCCGGAGAGTTTACATCATCTAATGGAAGTTAAACTGACCGAAGTTATGACCGTAGCTCTACCGGAGGCGGACAATGGTACTTTCGCTTTTGGGGCAGCAGGAACTATTTTGCAGCAGGCCGAGCGGGCCGATGCTTTAGCGGTGGGGCCTGGTTTGGGGCATGGAGAAGAGCTGCCTCACATAATGTCCCAACTAGTACAGGAGATACAGGTTCCGACAGTAATTGATGCTGATGGCTTAAATGCGCTCCAAGGTCAGGTGGATATTCTACGGACGGCCAAAGCCCCGATTATTTTGACTCCTCATCCGGGGGAGATGGCCCGGCTATGCGAAAGCACGGTGGCCGAAGTTCAGGCTCATCGTTTGCCGTTAGCTCGTGAATTGGCCGAGGAATGGAATGTGCATCTTGTGCTAAAGGGTGCGCGGACTATTGTGGCTACCCCAGACGGAGATTGTTACATTAACTCCACCGGCGGTCCGGCCTTGGCCACCGGCGGTAGCGGCGATGTGCTAACGGGAATTATTGTTAGCTTATTGGCTCAAGGGTTAGCACCAAAAGAAGCAGCTATTGCCGGGGTTTTTATCCACGGTTTAACCGCTGGTATGGCAGCAGATATGCTAGGCGGTGATCGTGGCATCCTAGCGGAAGACTTAATTTTGACTATACCAAAAGTAGTGGCTGCCTTGGTTTAAAGGGGTTCTCTAAAACCTAAATCTAGGGCCGCGGAGGAATAAAATACCAACAGGGGCGCCGCGTGGCTTCGTTGACACCTATTGCTTGCGCGTATATAATTAATTCGTGGCCATGTCTATACTGCATGCTATACGGAGGTGCTGTCAGTGGGCGAGCTCAGGCGGATTATGATCACAGTGCCGGCTGCGCTACTACAGGAGGTGGACGGCATGGTGGCCTTGGAAAAGGGTAGGACCCGCAGCGAGTTTGTTCGCGAGGCTCTGCACCGCTTTTTGGAGGATCGCAAGCGCCGGGAGATTCGGGATCGCATGAAAACTGGTTATCTGGAGATGGCCAGATTAAATTTGCAGCTAGCTGAAGAAGGGTTGTCTACAGAGGAGGATGTGGATGAAGTGGTGCAAACCTATCTCGCTGAAGCGGAGAGTGAGTGAAGGGTGATAATACAACGAGGAGATTTATTTTATGCCGATTTACGCCCTGTTGTGGGGTCGGAACAAGGTGGTATCCGGCCCGTTTTGATCTTGCAGAACGATATTGGAAATCGTTATAGCCCCACTACTATTGTGGCCGCTATTACATCCCAGATTAATAAGGCGCGGTTGCCAACCCACGTAGAACTAAAAGCCGAGGGTTATGGCTTGGAGCGAGATTCGGTGATACTTCTGGAGCAGGTAAGAACGATTGATAAAAAAAGATTAAAAAGCCGCATCGGACACTTAGAAGGTGACATAGTAGATAAGATTAACAACGGACTTAGGATTAGTCTCGGTTTGGTAGAACTTTAGTACATACATAACGAATCCGAGAATCCTATACGGTGTGCGGGGTGAGGAGAGAGTCTATTGGAGATCTATGCACTGATCGGGCCGTCTGGCACAGGTAAAAGCCATCATGCCCAGGCGATAGCTTATCGTGAGGGTATCGATACGATCTTAGATGATGGTCTTTTAATCAAAGGCAGTCGAATTGTGGCTGGAAAATCGGCCAAGCGAGAACCGACTAAAATACAGGCTGTACGCCGGGCTATTTTTATGGATTCCGATCATGCGGACAATGTTAAGGAGAAGCTGGTAGAGCTAAAACCTGATCGGTTGCTGGTGATTACCACCTCGACCCGCATGTTCGAACGGATTGCACAGCGGCTGGATTTATCTGAGCCCGCTAAGATTATAAAGATCGATCAGGTGGCGACTCCAAGACAAATAGAGCGCGCCAAGAAAGCACGAGAGCTTGAAGGTAAGCATGTGATTCCAGTGCCGTCCATTGAAGTGAAACGCAATTTACCTGGTATTTTGGTGGAGTCTATACAGTATTTATTTCCCCGCGGTGGACAGGATCGCGTGCTGCGCCGCGGGGAAAAAAGCATTGTTCGGCCAACCTTTAGTTATATTGGCCGTCTATCCATAAGTGAAGGGGCATTGTACGTTATAATCCGAGAATTGATCAGACCTCTCCCTGATATAGCTCGAGTCCTTCGCATCTCGGTAATTCGGGAAAAATACGACTTGCGGTTACATATTGAAGTGGCCATCGATGGATTGACCTACATTCCAAGCATTTTGGTAGCCATCCAAAGCCGGGTTAAGGCCGGCTTAGAGGAGCTTACCGGCTTAGTAGTACGAGAAGTAAATGTTGTAGCTCGTGCTTTTGTTTTGCCGGTAACTTCGGAGAACCCATCGATGCCTGAAGATATTGTTACTTGGCGAATCTTTGATAAATTATAGCTGATGTACTATAATGTAGGAGCATACTAATAAATTTTTGAGGGGAGGCTTCATGGTGGGCGAACGAGAGAAGCTGTTACGTAAGGGGATCGCCGAGATCAAGGCCTATGTGCCGGGTAAACCAATAGAGGACGTCAAAAGGGAGTTTGGTTTGACGGAAGTGGTGAAACTGGCGTCCAACGAAAACCCGCTGGGCCCGTCACCTAAGGCAGTGGAGGCTATCAGGGCAGCGGTAGACGAAATTAATATTTACCCTGATGGTGCTTGTTTAGCCTTAACCCAAAAACTAGCGAACAAATTAAACGTCGATCCAGATGAGATTGTTTTCGCCAATGGTGAGGATAACATCATCACCCTCATTTCAAAGGCATTTCTTAACGAGGGTGAAGAAATGATTATGGCTGACCCCAGTTTCTCCAGCTTCGAAATTAGCGCCCGCGCCATGGGAGCGAAGGTTGTTATGGTACCGGTGCGGCCTGATTTTACTACTGACCTAGATGCGATTTTAGGCGCTATCACCGACAAGACGAAGTTAATTTACCTCTGTAATCCTAATAATCCAACGGGAACTATCTGTACACGTGATGAGGTGGAAAAGTTCCTGGACAAGTTGCCTTCTCATGTGGTGCTGGTGTTCGATGAGGCTTATAAAGAATTTGTCGATGACCCCAACTATCCGGACGGACTTAATTATGTACGCCAAGGATACAATGTGCTCGTTAGCCGGACGTTTTCTAAGGTATATGGGTTAGCCGGTATCCGTGTCGGCTATGCTATCGGTCATCCCGAATTTATTGGGGGCCTTAAGCGAATCCGCGAAGCCTTTGCTACTAACCGCCTGGCTCAGATAGGGGCGGCAGCAGCTCTTGATGATGATGAATTCCTCCAGAAAGTAACAACAGTCAATAGGGAAGGGCGGGAATACTTATATAAAGAGTTTGACCGCTTAGGACTGCCTTATGTTAAGAGTCAGACCAACTTTATGATGGTCGATACTAAGAAAGACATTAAAAAAGTTTTTGTAGAGCTGCAGGAACAGGGAATAATTATAAGGCCGGCTTTTATCTGGAATCTGCCTACATGGGCCCGCGTTACTGTGGGAACGATGGAAGAAAACCAGAGGTTCATCCAGGCACTGGAAAAAGTATTAGCAAAGTGATATTATAAAGGTGTACTACGGATTTAAGTAAATAGGCAAGGGCAGAGTAGATACCATGCGTTAAGTGCCGAAGGATGGGACGTAGCCTTTGGACGAAGAACTAAGGTTCGCGTTATGGTGTCGCGTTCGCTGCCACATCAATAAAGAGGGAACCCTTCCTCAATGGTGTGGCTAAGTACTGCTACAGCCAAGAGGGAGGTGAAGACCGTGCGTAGTGAAGCGCAGCGGATTAGTTACCTGGCTGTTATGACGGCTCTAGGTGTTATCCTCACCCGGGTGGCCAGTTTTCGGTTGCCTATTGGCGGTGTGGAGGGCATTCGTATTGGGCTAGGGGCGCTGCCCCTTATTATGTCCGGTGTGATTTGGGGGCCAACGGCTGGGTTTTTTGTTGGAGCGGTTTCGGATGCCGTAGGTTATTTTATTAATCCCATGGGGTTTTATATGCCTCATTTCACCCTGACATCAGCACTTACGGGAGCGTTGCCGGCGTTAGTGCTAAAGCTAAGTGGGAATGCCAAGCGGCCCCAAGGAGTTAGACTGGCGGTGGCAATTTTAATAGGCCAAACAATAACATCCATGATACTAGTTCCTTACTTTCTCCAGCAGTTGTTTGGCATACCTTGGCGTCCACTGTTTGTGCCGCGGCTTATCTCGTTGTTAATTCATGTGCCTGCGTATACATTTCTAATACATTCCTTAACTAAACGGACCGATCTGCTGGCTCGGTTAGCAAACCAACGTCCAGGGTAAGTTAAATAAGGGTTATCTCCGGGATTATTGGGGATAACCCTTATTTTTACTTAATTTTAGCTAAAATAGCATCAGGCGTCGAAACAGCACAGAAGGATTCTGTTACCATAATATGGAACTGGGGAGGAGATGCGGGAAGAAGGAGTAAGGAGTGCTGCTGTTTATGGATGGACGAAAAAAGTGTACTAAGTTAGCACGATTAGTACTATTGATGGTGCTAGTTCTATGTTTGCCGGCCAAGGGAAAACACCTGATGATACCGGGGAATGAGGTGATAGGTGCCGGCTTTGATAGGGGAGTCAGGGCAGCCGACGATATGGTAGGCAGTATTCATTTAGCCGAACCTGGGGTGGTGGTTGCAGTAATAACAATGCCCCGGTTAAGCGATGATCTGGTATCAGTAAGCGATGTAGTGCAGGCTCTCAGCGGAACTATTACCTGGCAAGACGCAGACAAGTTAGTGGCAAAGTTGCCACAGGGTGATTTGTTAACGATATCGGCCCAAAGCACGCTGGTGCAATGGGGACAACAAAAGATAATGCTGGAAAAGAAACCTAAGATAAAAGCGGATCGATTGCATCTGTGTTTAAGTGATGTCAAGCGGTTGTGGTCGTACAGAGCGTTGGTGGAGGAGCAGGAGATTGTGTTTCTTCCTGGCGATAGCTCTAAGCAGGACTTTATCTGGGAAGAGGTACGAACCTTTTGCAGTGGGCCGGCTTGGTATGTGGTGGGCCGGATTACAAATAAGGCTACTTATGCATCGGAGCTGACGAAAGTCAGTTGGGACGTAGGGAATGATCAGGGACAGGTGTTAGCCAGTTCGGATGGTTATGTTCAGTTCCTAAATCCAGGTGAGAGCAAACCGTTTAAGCTGATGCTGCCATTTATAGCCGAAGCTAGTTGGTATCGTCTAAAGCTGACTCCGGGGTTTGCCGCCAAACCACGGCCACTTGATCTTACATCCTGTGCCAAGCCTTATGCGGATCGGGGTGTAGCATATATAAGCTTGCTCGGACAACTTACTAATGAAGGGCCAGAGGGGCAAGACTTTATCAAGGTTATGGTGGAGTTTCTGGACGACAAGGGGCGGTTAGTGGATGTGGATTGGGCGTTTATAAACTATCTTGGTCCGAAAGAGAGCCAAAATTTTACTGTTTATACGTCCCGGCTAGAGGCCAAACAGTGGAGAATCTGCTTTGACTAGTTCATCATAATACTACTAGCGCAGTACCACGCAGGTTGTTGTGGCATTGACTTGACCGTCAGTAACGGCTCGCCTATAATGAAGTTAAATAATCTGGCAGGTCCTGGGAGGTATAGTGCTGGTGCTACAGCTAACGACAAGTAGTGTTGAAGAGACGGAGGTGCTGGGGGAAAAGCTCGGTGAGCTAGCGCGTCCAGGGATGTTGGTTTTGCTAACGGGAGATTTAGGAGCGGGGAAAACCGCGTTTGCACGGGGCGTTGCTCGTGGCCTGGGAGTAGAGGGCCCGGTAACTAGCCCCACTTTTACTTTGGTCGAGGAGCACCAAGGTAAAATACCGTTTTATCATCTCGATGTTTATCGTCTTAATGATCCAGAGGAGCTGGTGGATATTGGCTATGAAGAATACACAGACGGTGACGGTTTGTGTCTGATCGAATGGGGCGACCTGGTGCGGGAATGGTTAGCTACGGAACAGTTAGAAATTAAGATTAACGGGGTAGGCGAGCGGCGCACGCTAACGTTCATACCCCAGGGTAGCCAATACGAACAATTGGTGAAGGAGCTGACGGAAAGTGTGGCTGCTAGCTTTAGAGACAGCAACGCCGACGCTTAGTGTAGCCTTAATAAAAGATGGGGAGCCGGTGGTGGAATACAACGAACGGTCGAAGCGACGGCATGCCCAAACGGTGGCACCAACCATAGAGGCTTTATTACACGAGCAGGGCCTTAAGGCGAAAGATTTAGATGCCGTTACCTGCGGGTCGGGGCCAGGTTCGTTTACCGGCCTTAGAATTGGGCTTAGCACAGCCAAGGGGCTAGCTCAGGCGCTCGATATCGCTCTTATTACCGTTAGTACGTTGGATGTGTTGGCGGCAGCGGCAGTAAGACCAGATACTATTGTTGCTCCGCTTATAGACGCTAAGCAAAACCATATTTATGTAGGCTTTTATAACGGCTGCAGCCAGGAAGCTTCGCTGACGCCGCTTACTGGCTATTTGGCTTTGAAGCCGCCTCAGGTGGCTGCACAGGCAGCTAAGCTCGCCGGTGACCAACCGCTGATGGTCTGCGGCGATGGCGTTCTCTTGTGCCACGCTGGGTTTACGGCAGCTGGTCTTAAGGTAGTTGAGTTGCCGCCTTGGTACAGTGCGCCGCGAGCTTCAATTTTAGGAAAAATAGCGGCCCGGCGTTTAGAGGCGGGAGAAAGCCATAATATAGCTACTGCTCAGCCAATGTATGTTCGACGGGCGGCGGCGGAACTGGCACGGGAGGCCAAGGAAAATGCCATCTGCTGAGGTAACAATCATACCTATGACTATGGACCATTTACCGGGAGTTTCGGTAGTTGAGAAGCAATCGTTCCCTGTTCCGTGGTCTAAAGATGCTTTTATATTTGAATTATTACATAACAAGGTGGCCCATTATCTAGTGGCAATGGCCGGTGATACAGTGGTTGGTTATGCTGGTGTGTGGGTATTGGTTGATGAAGCTCACGTTACCAATATTGCTGTGCTACCAAAGTGGCGTCGACAAAAAATAGGAAAGAGGCTGTTACTTGAACTTATATCCATGGCCAAGGAGCGCGGCGCAACCAAAATGACGTTAGAAGTGAGAAAGTCTAATTGGAGTGCCCGTAAACTTTACGAAAAACTAGGGTTTAAGGCATTAGGCTGTAGACGTAACTATTATAGTGAAACTAAAGAAGATGCAATTGTAATGTGGAAGTATAATCTTTGACCAAAGCCCATAATAAACCCGAGGTGAGTTGTTTGCAGAGTGGACAAATAATTCTAGGCATTGAGACTTCGTGCGATGAAACGTCGGCAGCTATTGTAGCTGACGGGCGTGATATTTTAGCTAATGTTATTTCGTCTCAGGTAGATCTACATGCTCTGTATGGTGGGGTAGTTCCAGAGTTGGCTTCTCGCCGCCATGTGGAACTAATTGTACCGGCAGTGGAGACGGCGCTAAGAGAAGCTAATCTTACTTTTAGCGATCTGTCGGCCGTAGCGGTGACGCCGGGCCCAGGTTTGGTGGGAGCGCTCTTGGTAGGTCTCTCTTATGCTAAAGCGGTGGCACTGGCATTAGACCTACCCTTGGTGGGAGTACATCACACGGCAGCTCATGTCTATGCTAACTTATTAGTTCATCCCGGACTTGAACCACCATTTTTAAGCCTAGTGGTTTCAGGAGGACATACATCGCTAATATATGTACGAGATCACGGCAGCTATGAGCTGCTGGGGCGGACGGTGGATGATGCCGCTGGTGAGGCGTTTGACAAAATAGCACGGGCGCTAGGGTTGGGTTATCCCGGTGGTCCGGCTATCGAGCGTTTAGCGCGTTCGGGAAACCCTGAGGCACTGGCGCTGCCTCAAGCAGTGGTGAGAGACCACCCTCTGGACTTTAGCTTTAGTGGGCTCAAGACTGCGGTTCTAAATCATCTCAACCAATTGCGACAAAAACAGCAGGAGCCAAACCAAGCCGATGTGGCTGCCAGTTTGCAGCGGGCAGTGGTGACAGTGCTAGTTGATCGGGCCCTAAAAGCGGCTATGATGACTGGCCAAAAGGAAATTGTTTTGGCCGGTGGGGTAGCAGCTAACGGCGAACTTAGGCAGTCGCTGACCCAAGCAGCTGCTGAGCAGGGAATAAAAGTGCTGGTTCCGCCACCTGTTCTTTGTACCGACAACGGGGCAATGGTAGCTTGTGCTGGTTACTGGTATTTGGCCTGTGGTTTAACGGCTCCAATGTACCTAAACGCTGTCGCCAATTTACCCTTGGGTGCGGAAAGAACCTGGGGACAACTTGGGGAAAAAAACAAGGTTGTGTCGAATAAGTGAGTAGTGATGAGGGTTATTTATGCCCAATAAAACCAACTGCTTTTTTGTGTATGCTGGGGATAAGTGCAGGAAAAAGCTTAGACAAGCTAATTTATCTGTGGATAACCCTGTGGATTGTGTGGATAGTGGGAAACAATGTTCGCTATTTAGGTCGGTTTGACGGTATAAGTGGGGAATAAAGAAAGGACTAGGTTTTGAGCTTCGCCATAGAAACCATTAACATTGGAGCGAGGAATGGCTACTTCTAGGGTCACTTCTTGGCAGTAGTTGGCGGATAATACCTGGCCATCATATTTGCGGACAAGATATTGGCATTGATCAAGCTGGGGGTAGTCTAGAACTAGCTCCAGCTTTTCGGTAATGACTTTAGTTTTGATACCGGCAGCGGCTAGTGCCTGCATAGCGGTACGGCCGTAGGCATCAATCAGTCCTCTAATGCCTAGTTTTTTTCCGCCAAAGTAACGGGTTACCACGACTACTGTGTTAGTTAGCTCTTGACTCAAGATTGCCCTGAGGATTGGTTCACCGGCTGTACCGGTGGGTTCGCCGGCGTCGCTGGCAAAACGTATATCGCG
>JBMNSQ010000020.1:0-19300 GCA_050945275.1 bacterium
CATACGATCACAACCCCAGAATAAGCCTTTACGGTGGCCGTCATGGCTTGTCGGCCAAAAACATCTAATAGCCGCTGCAACCTTGGTTGTACTTACAGCCGCGATTGGACTTCGGCTGACCCATCAGCTGCCCTGGTCGTCTAGATCATCGATACTTGGCCCCAGCGAGCCAATCGCCGAGTACTCCATTAACCTCAAAGACGGGGCCGAGCATCGGCTAAGTTTCTTTCCTATTGTCCGACCAGATTGGCAAGAGCAAAAACTTCTGGCTGTCATCTGGGAGCGTAACCCCGTGGCCCCAGGATATTTGCCTCTGTATAGCTCTGTTTTAGGTGGTGTCGGCAATCCCGAACCAGCCTTGACAGTAAAACTGCCTGGCAGCCATAACCCGTGGGCCCTAATTTCGTCCCGAAATCCGGATATGACATTTTTACACTACCGGGCCATCGGCTTTGATGGTGCGCAGCTAACAAGCTATTGGCAGCAAGATTTTGTGCCTGGGGGCGAGTTAGAGGTTCAATCCGGCGTCATAATCGAACGACGCCAGGCAGTACCCGTAAATAGCACTACAACACTATCCTCCGAAAACATAGGCACCAACCGGGTGCACTTCCTGATCCCTTATCAAATTAGCTCCGATAGGCTGTTATTGCCGGTGGAGCATCTGCAAATAAAAACCGGTGAGTACCTCACCTTTATCGGAGCTCAAAACAAGGTGCAAACCCACGTCCAGGGAACCGCCTTAAAACAGTTAGAAGCTAAGGAAGATACCCCTCAGTTTTATGCTGCTGAAAGGGGCCAAAGTGTAATATTGCTGGAGCCCGAGAATAAACAAATTGCCCGGCAACAATTGATCATAAGCGTGGCTGAATAACAACTAACCGGCAACCCAAATAATAAACCAGGAGAGTCCCTAAAAGGACACCTCCTGGTTTTTCGTATCTAACCTAACCTATGGGGCTTCCCTGCACTTCTCCAAGAGCTTGGCCCACTCCTCGTCCACGCGCTGCTGAAGCCGCTGCAGCTCTTCTTGACCTTCGTCGGTAAACAAATGACGAAAACGGCCTTGTTTGCGAATCCAATCTTCAATGGGTTTCTTCTGACGTGGCTTATAACTTAGCGTCCACTTATGGCCGTTTTCAACTTCGTACAGCGGCCAGTAGCAGGTTTCCACTGACAGGCGGGTCAGAGTAATGCCTTCTCTGGTATCATAACGCCAGCCCCGGGGACAGGGGGCCATGGTATTAATAAACGACGGCCCATCGACAGACAAAGCTTTTTGTACCTTGGCCATAAGGTCCATGAAGTGACTCGGGGACGCCTGGGCCGCATACGGAATATTATGGGCAGCCATGATAGCAGTTAAATCCTTGCGCCACTGCCTTTTGCCGGGGCTGTCGCGCCCGGCTGGACTAGTGGTGGTATCGGCAAACAGCGGCGTAGCGCTAGAGCGCTGAACACCGGTGTTCATATAAGCACCGTTGTCATAACAAATGTACAGCATGTTGTGCCCTCGTTCCATGGCTCCAGACAAAGACTGAAAGCCAATGTCGTAGGTCCCACCATCACCGCCAAAAGCAATAAACTTTACTTCTTTGCTTAGTTTGCCCTGTTTTCTCAGTGCCCGATAGGCCGTCTCCACCCCGCTTAAGGTGGCGGCGGCATTTTCGAATGCGTTGTGGATGAAATTACAGCGCCAAGCCGTATAAGGGAAAATAGTACTGGCCACTTCCAGACAACCCGTGGCATTGGCCACCACCACCGGGGCATCCCCTACCGCCAGCGCCACCTGCCGCACTACCACCGGCGCCACGCAACCGGCACACATGCGATGGCCAGGCGAGAAAAAGGATTCGTAGTGCATAAGCTCTTTTAGATTAGGCACGATCTAGCGCCTCCTCACGAACACCTAAGTACCGCACCAGAGGGTCCACTTTCCCGGTAGCCACAATTTGCTCCAAATCCCGATAAACGCTTCGAATGTCGTCCAAGTTTATATCACGGCCACCGAGGCCGAAAATGTAGTTCACCGCCGACGGCCGCTTCGACGCATCATATAAGGCGGCCCGAATGTCTTTAAATAGCGGACCACCGAAGCCATCGTAGCTATCGGCCCGGTCCATAATAGCAACTGCTTTCACATGGGCTAGGGCTTGCTTAATCTCCTCATGGGGAAAGGGTCGATACACCCTAGGTTTGAGTAGGCCAGCTTTTATTCCTTCTTGTCGCAACTCATCCACCACCACCCGTGCCGTACCGGCAGTGGACGAGAGCACCACAATAGCAACATCGGCATCGCTAAGCTTATACGGCTCTAACAGATCATAGCGACGGCCAGTTAGGGCCTCGTATTCCTGACCCACTTTTTGGATTACCGGTTTAGCACCTAGCATGGTTTCGGCCTGGCCGCGCTTGATCTCCATATAATAATCGTACAACGCCAGCGGGCCTACGGTAACCGGGCTATCTAGGTTAAGGAGCGACGGCCGCTGCGCAGTAAACTCGCCCACAAACTCCTGAACATCCTGATCGGCCAATATTTGTAGATTTTCCAGCGCATGACTGACAATAAATCCGTCCACACATACCATAACTGGTAGTTGAACAGCCGGGTCCTCGGCAATCCTTATGGCTTGGATTAAGTTATCGTACGCTTCCTGGGTGTCCTCCGAATACAGCTGGATCCAGCCGGCATCTCTGACACCCATGGAGTCGCTGTGGTCACCGTGAATATTGATGGGGCCGCTCAGGGCCCGGTTCACCACAGGCATCACGATAGGCAACTGGTAGGAAGCCGCAATGTACAGTACCTCAAACATGTAGGCCAAGCCTTGGGACGAGGTGGCAGTCATGGCGCGCACTCCACTGGTCGACGCCCCTACCACAGCGCTCATGGCTGAGTGCTCACTTTCCACCGCAATAAACTCCGTCTTCACCATACCGTTAGCTACATAACTAGAAAACAGCTGTACAATCTCCGTCGCCGGTGTAATAGGGTACGCAGCTACAACATCGGGGTTAATCTGTTTCATGGCCATAGCCATGGCCTCGTTTCCCGTTAAGGCAATACGTTCCTGCAATGCTTTCCCTCCCTATTAAGTATGGCTACGCCTTAATATCCTTCGGTTCGCTCCCTCCTCTTTGCTCTGGACAGGCTGGACAGGCGGACAGGCAGGATGACAATAACGCAAACCATTTTCATATACTGTTATACTATGCCTTTTCCTAACATTATCTTATCTTTAGGGCACTAAGCGCTTCTTTGGCGGTGCGAACAATCGCCAGAACGACCGAGCTTGGTTCGCTCGGGGCCTGGGAGGAACTCGCTCCTTCGGAGCTCAGACAACCTCACTCGGCTTGCCCTCGCTCACCTACGCTCTTTTGATTAGGTTGTCTGCACCGCCAGAGAGGCACTTTGGCCCCACAACGCGCAAGCCTTATTCATCGTCCGTCTCATCCACCATCTCCAGTGCTTTGGGCTTGGATGGACATTCATTAGCACAAATACCACAACCCTTGCAGTGCTTGTAGTCCACACCTGACACTTTACCACCCTCATTGGTGATAGACGAATCCGGACAATAAATAAAGCAGCGCAGGCATTGGATGCAGTTTTTTTCTATCCATACCGGCTTGATTGTCCGCCAATCACCGGTCTCATACTCTGTAGCGTTTCCCCTTTTCTGAATCCATCCCGCCACCGGGACTTCTTTCCACGGCAATAGCCGGTTCATTCGCCTTGCACCTCCTCATGAGCTCTTCGAACCGCCTCCAAATTGCCCGTCACAATTTGCGGCCGATCGGGAAATTTCCGAGCCAATTTCTTTTCCGTATCTTCCAATAGTTGATCCAGCGACATGATGTTAGTCACCCGGATCAAGGCCCCCAGAAGGGGCGTATTAGGTATCGGCCGGCCGATGGTTTCTTCGGCAATGAGGCTGGCGTTAACGGTGTATACCCGATGACTCTGACTGGGGAGTGCCTTCTTAATAACATCCGGCCTTTGGTCGCTATTAATAAGAACAAGACCACCTGTTGGCATACCGCTAGTGACATCCCCGCCACGAAGTAGAGTCGGATCCAATACCACCACAATACTGGGCTCCGTTACATGGCAATGCACCTGTATCGGCTGGTCACTTATCCGGGTAAAAGCTTGTACCGGAGCTCCCATCCGTTCAGGCCCGTATTCAGGAAAGCCTTGAATAAACTTACCAGCCGCGGCCGCTGCCTCGGCTAGCAGTTGGGCCGCCGTTTTGGCCCCCTGGCCACCGCGGCCGTGCCATCTGATCTCTAGCATAGAGGACATAACCTCTCCTCCCTGTACAGTTTTGATCGAGATGGAATCATGGTATCGCCGCTAGTATTTACTGTAAGGATGACCTTTATCACAAATGAAGTAGCATAACGTAAGGCTGAGTGAAAACCTACTCAACTTGTATTTCATGTCGCTTCGCTCAGGATGACAGCATTAACTATCTTCCATGTCGGGACCTTTTACACAGTCGGACATCCCTACCAAAAAAAGTGTATACAAGTTTTTTAAATAGGGAGGAAAACCATTTCATTGTGTTGAAATTAACTAAGGTAAACAGTGTACGCTTCGCTTAAATTAAGGCTGGCGCTTTTTCTACATACGGGAAAAAGTGGCGGCCTAAAAAGGGGTCGATATTTATGTTCAAACAGACTGTAGATGGCAATACCGCTGCAGCCCATGTGGCCTACGCCTTTAGCGATGTAGCTGCCATCTACCCTATCACACCGTCGTCGCCTATGGCCGAGCTGTGCGATTCGTGGGCCGCTCATGGGCGCAAAAACATCTGGGGCCAAAAGCTCCACATCTCCGAGCTGCAGTCAGAAGCGGGAGCAGCAGGTGCTGTACACGGATCGCTGGCCGCCGGCGCATTCACCACCACCTTTACCGCTTCACAAGGACTGCTGCTTATGGTTCCCAATATGTACAAGATCGCCGGTGAGCATCTACCGACCGTATTTCACGTCACCGCCCGAGCGGTAGCAGCTCATGCACTGTCCATCTTCGGTGATCACTCCGACGTCATGGCCACCCGTCAGACCGGATTTGCCCTGTTGGCCTCCGGTTCCGTCCAAGAAGCTCACGACATGGCCCTGATAGCACATTTGGCTACCGTGAAAGCAGAGGTGCCATTTGTCCACTTCTTTGACGGTTTCCGCACCTCCCACGAAATCCAGAAGATCGAGATGCTGGATTACGATGAGATGGCTCAACTAGTGGACATGGAAGCAGTAAACAAATTCCGTCAGCGCGGCCTAACTCCAGAGCGGCCAATTCAGCGCGGCACAGCCCAAAACCCGGACATTTTCTTCCAAGCCCGTGAAGCTGGTAACAAATACTACCTAGCCGCCCCCGACATAGTCGAGCAAGTTATGGACGAAGTGGCCGCAGTGCTAGGTCGCCGCTACCATCTGTTCGATTACGTTGGTGACCCCAACGCTACCGATGTCATTGTCACCATGGGATCCAGCATCGAGGCTGTAGAAGAAACCGTAAATTACCTGATGGCTAAAGGCCGCAAAGTAGGCGTGCTCAAAGTGCGGCTCTATCGCCCATTCTCGGCTAAGCACTTCCTGAGGGCGCTGCCAGCAACTTGTAAGCGTATCGCCGTTTTAGACCGCACCAAGGAACCAGGTGCTGTAGGCGAGCCGCTATACCAGGATGTATGCACTGTGCTTAAGGAAAACGGTAAGAAAATCACCGTTATTGGAGGACGCTATGGTCTTGGGTCGAAAGAATTTACACCGTCCATGATAAAGGCCGTGTTCGACAATCTGGCGGCAGTAGGGCCCATCAACCACTTCAGCGTTGGTATCACCGACGATGTAACCTTTAACTCTCTCCCTGTAACCGAGGAGATTAGCACCGAACCGGAAGGTACTGTTCGCTGCAAATTCTTTGGACTAGGCTCTGACGGTACAGTGGGAGCCAATAAAAACTCCATCAAAATCATTGGCGACCACACCGACATGTACGCCCAGGGTTATTTTGTTTACGACTCCAAGAAATCCGGCGGTATTACCATTTCTCACCTGCGCTTCGGTCATGTACCCATCACGTCGCCCTATCTGATTACCGAAGCCGACTTTATTGCCTGCCACAACCCATCCTACGTTGACAAGTACGACCTGTTGGCTGGTATTAAACAAGGTGGAACCTTCCTACTAAACTCGCCCTGGACATTGGAACAAATGGAAACCGAACTGCCGGCCTCCTTGAAACGGACCATTGCCAAAAAACAGCTTAAGTTCTACAACATAGATGCCGAAAGCATTGCTACCGAAGTGGGCTTGAGCGGCCGGATCAACACCATTATGCAGACTGCGTTCTTTAAGATCGCCAATGTAATTGAGGCCGACAAAGCCATCGAATATATCAAAGAAGCTATTAGAACGACTTTTGGCCGCAAAGGCGACGATATTGTCAATATGAATATCGCGTCGGTGGATAAATCGCTGGAAGCCTTGGAAGAGGTTAAGTACCCTGCCCAGTGGGCCGAGGCTAAAGACGAAGCGGTGGAAGTCAAGGACGAACCAGCCTTTGTCCGCGATGTAATGCGGCCAATGTTAAGACAAGAAGGCGATAAACTGCCAGTAAGCGCCTTCACCCATGATGGCTCCTTCCCCGTGGGAACCACTAAGTACGAAAAACGCGGTATCGCGGTCAATGTTCCTAATTGGATACCGGAAAACTGCATCCAGTGCAACCAATGTGCTTTCGTCTGCCCGCATGCGGCTATTAGACCGTATCTGGCTGCAGACGACGCGCTGGAGAATGCTCCAGCCGACTTTGTGGTTGTTGATGCTAAAGGCCTGCCTAAGGACAAAGCAGCACAGGGACTTAAATTCCGGCTGCAAGTCTCCCCGCTAGATTGCACCGGCTGCGGCAACTGTGCCGATATCTGTCCATCCAAAAACAAATCCCTGGTAATGGAACCCTTGGCCAGCTTGGCAGAAAAAGAAGCGGAGAACTGGGAGTTTGCCCAAAGCCTGCCGGTAGTAGATAGCGGAATGTCATTGGAAACAGTTAAAGGAAGTCAGTTTGCCCAGCCCTTGTTCGAGTTCTCTGGCAGCTGTGCCGGCTGCGGAGAGACACCTTATATTAAGGTCATTACCCAACTGTATGGGGATCGCATGATCGTGGCCAACGCTACTGGTTGCTCGTCCATTTACGGCGGCAGCGCTCCAGCTTGCCCCTATACCACCAACAAAGACGGTCGCGGTCCAGCCTGGGCCAACTCTCTGTTTGAAGATAACGCCGAATTCGGTTTCGGCATGAACCTAGCCCTTAATGTACGGCGCAACACCCTGGCCACTATGGTTCAAGAGGCCTTGGCCCAAGAAGGATTAGCTCCCGAGCTTAAGGCCGCCTTGGCCGAGTGGTACGAAGGCAAAGACGATGCCCTGAAGGCCCGTCAGGCCGGAGACAAGATTAAAGCTCTGCTACCAGCTGCCTTAGCTGCTGCCAACGCTAACTTAAGACCGTATCTAGCCAACATCGCCCAAAGAGTTGACGATCTGGGTAAACCATCTATTTGGATCTTTGGTGGCGACGGTTGGGCCTACGACATCGGTTACGGCGGACTAGATCACGTACTAGCCAGCGGAGCCAATGTAAACGTACTGGTCCTAGACACCGAGGTGTATTCCAACACCGGCGGTCAGTCCTCCAAAGCGACCCCCACCGGTGCCACCGCTCAGTTTGCGGCGGCTGGTAAGTACACCAAGAAAAAGGATCTCGGCCTGATGGCCATGACATACGGCTATGTCTATGTGGCCTCAGTAGCCATGGGTGCTAACAAGAACCAGTACCTAAAGGCTATCACCGAAGCCGAGCGCTACAACGGACCGTCGCTAATTATCGCCTACGCTCCTTGTATCAACCACGGTATTGACATGAGCCGCAGCCAGCACCAAGAGAAACTGGCCGTGGAAGCTGGCTACTGGCCGCTGTATAGATTCAATCCGGACCTGGCCAAAGAAGGTAAGAATCCATTCACGCTGGATTCAAAGGAACCTACCCTTGATTACGTGGACCATCTCCGGACCGAAATCCGCTACAGCAGCTTAGAGCGCCAATTCCCCGACCGGGCCGACGAGCTGTTTAAGAAAGCAGCCGACGACGCCCGCGCCCGGTTCGAACTGTACAAGAAGCTAAGCCAGCTTTAATTCGTATCTAAAACGGCACCGACATCCGTCGCTGCTAGATAGCAGCTAACTCAGAACTATAAGTAGCAAGTAAAAAGCCGTTCCCTTTAGTCGTGTTAAAGGGAACGGCTTTTTCTTAGATCATAGTGTGCCCAAAATTATATCCCGCTTGTCCCGACATAGTCACATTTCCTTCCTTGTATAGTGCTAACAACGGTCCATTCAAAATACTAGTTGTCCCCGAACTACCAAGCGTAGCGACGGTTTCTGGCTGTAGTCACAAGTGATTAGGGTGATGAGTGTTTCCTCTTCTGAAGGCTCCAGCACCCAGGTTTCTTCCGGCGGGATAACCAATACTTCAAACACCCGGTAGAAGTAAGTCGCATCCGGACCGATGAATTTGATCTGGTCACCTTTACTAACCTCATGCAGACGGTTGAAGTGCCGGCCATAAGTTCGCATGCGATGCCCAGCGATGCAGTAGTTGCCGGCTTCACCTGGCCCGGCAGTACCGGCCACATGAGCCACCGAGATATTGAGGTTCTCCTTAGTATCTTCTCTTAGCACCGGTATCTTAAGCCCAATCTTATCGATTACCAGGATCCCTTCCATATTCTCCTGGATATATTTCTCTCGCGCTGGGTCTAGGCGGTGGACTGGCGACGGCGCTGGCGCCACCGCGTCCTGTGTCTCAAGAACAGCTCCTTGGATCGCTGGGTTAACCACAACCTTCGGCGGTGCCGCTACCGCTTGGGTCTCAATCCACGCCTTTAGCAACTGCTGCTGGCGGTAGTCGAAATACTGCTCCCGTAGCGTGGGGTAAGCCAGCAAACCCAGGCCAACAATAATAAGTATTGCCGCTAGCACCCGCCGCACAGATATCCTTCCCTTCGTCAGGGTGATGAAACTATCGTCCCCTCCCTACATATCTATCCCTGCTCCTTGGCGTAGCGGCGGCTGGGGAAGTGTTTTTGAGTCGGGGTATCCATAGATAGAGTAGGAACTCTACCAAAGTTGAAACGGTAAGCACATTCATCGGAAATAACAAAAAACAAGTGTTCAAAATCCGGGCCATAATTCTGACTTTGATAAACAATTGGCTTCTCTAATTCATCGGCAACCTTAAGCAAATCATCAAAAGATCCTACCACAAGGGCATTATCCTCATTAGGAAAGGAAACCCTTTGGGCAGATTCAACGATCCGATCTCGATATTGTTTGAGTAAGCGGGACAACTTTTTCTTAGCTAGGCTATCTTCTTCTCTAGCCGCCACAGTCATTTGAACAAATATTAACAAAAACAGACTAAATACAACAGATAGCACACTAAAGCCTATTTTTGCTTCTTTATAATAAGGAGTAGGTACCAGTCTGATAGCCTCGATTCCGCCTGTCGCCTCATTCTCCAAGCTTCCCTCGATAGTAAATATTTTGCCTGTCAAAGGTATAATCAATTTAGGCGCAGCCGTTTCCACGACAGTCCCATCCGGGGTATCGGCTGTAAGTGCAATATTGTAATTAACCTCAAGGTTCAGGTTTTGAGGAGAAAACCCTGTCTCCTCCACTATGTTTTCCGTTAAGGAAACATAGTGGGCAAACGGCACTATTATGTTTTCCTCAAGAACAACTTCCGTTCCATTGACCTGAAAAGTCTCTGGTGGCAAAAGGGGAAAGCTCTTTTCCCAAACCAAGTAATTCTCCTGCCCCGTAAGAGCCTTAATAGTAGCGGTAGCGTAATACTCGCCCTTTAAGTCGGCTACGCTTCCGCCTGAAAAGCGGTAAGAAAGTTTTGTGTCGATATAATCGGTCAGAGCGCTTATATAAGCCCGGCCAGACCCAAGAGAAGGCTCTTCGTAAAGATTGTTCGGACGGAGATACACCTGGTAATCTACTGCAGAATCCATCATGTAAGGAAAAGCCGTGTAACTCTCTGCTGTTTCAGGCGTCCTGGTATAAGACCAATACAACCCTACCAGTGAAACAGTCAGAAAAAAAAGCGAAGCGGCGATTATCCTTTGCCGTGTGCTTTTCTTAACTATTCGTTTCTTCATCTCCAGCCCCCCTCATGCTTGGTGGTGGTCAACTGCTGCGGCTGCGCATCCAGATGGTAAGCCAACCGGCCTTGGGGATTGTATAGACAACTTGCCCAATCACCTGTTCGGGGAAAACGGGATCTGTGTCCCGGCTTTTGTTGGCGTCTCCTTTGGTCCAAAAAAACTCCCGGCCGGCTTCATCCATTCCTATTTCCACCACACGGTGGGCAATTCTTATATTGTCCTCCCGGAACATTATTACATCACCAACATCTACTGATGCGGCCGGTTCTTTCTTGACAATAACCACATCGCCAATAGCAATCTCAGGAGACATACTGCCGCTGACAATCGCGCTGGGAAAATAACTAAAAACACCGACCGAAAACCAGATCGTGAGCACACAGATGCCACTGGTAACAATCCACCCTAGAGGACTACCCGTATCACCGCTGTTTCTTTTACAGCGAGACGACTCTACTGTAAACACCTGGTGAATCAATACCGCCGCAAATGTTGGGGCAAAGGTTCCTACCATGGCCTGAATTATCCAGCTAAGGTTGGGCAGTATTGGTATAAACCAGCGACAAGCCAGTACCGTCCCCCGATAGATAATAGCCGGGCGCATCCCGCCCCAAAAAGCCAGATACGAAGCCAACACGTTCTCAGACAGCGCCGGCAGGTAAACACTGCCGATAAACTTAGCTATTGCTAGGCCTCCATCCAAATTCATAAACGCGTTCGGTGAAAACCAGAAAAAAGAATAAGTTAAACTAGTCAGCATAACGCCTAAAGCAGGGCGCTTGCGGAAAAGTACATTAAGGAACCAGGCCCGGCTCAGTTCCATGCCCCCCACCATAAATCCCAGGTAAAAAATGTTAACCAGGATCCCCCTTACACTCAGATCATAAGGGCTTCTGCCAAGGCCCTGCAGCAGACCAACAGCGTACCCGACCATGATACAAGCGGCGGCACCCATAAAGGCCAGCCAGCAAAACATCTTCTTAAACCGAGGTTTAGCAGCGGCTCTTCTGGTCGGCAGTTTTGAGATAATAACAGCCAGTAAGCCCCAAAGAAGCGAGGGCAATATGTAGTTACCCACAAAACCGCCCACTGCTCGTCCCAAAACAAAATTATTTAAGTAATATATAGCGCTAACGATAAAACATACCAAGAGAGAGTACCGGTATTGGGCCCGAGACCTGAGGTTATTAAGCATCCTGGCTAGCATCTTGTACCTCGTTTCTACTGCTGGTCATGGGCATCTTCATTGCTTCCGATAGAAGATTCGTCATCCCCATTGCTGCTGCCATTAGAATCTGGCAAAGCTGCATCTACCGGAGCTGGTACCTCTTTATCGGCTTCCGGCTCGCTCTCTTCTTTTTCTTCGTTAGCCGGAACATCTTTCTCCTCGTCCTCGGTATCACCATCATTATCGCCTTCCGGCTCCCGGTCGCCCTCTTCTTTCTCATCTTCGGCCCGGCCATCTTCCCCAGCTTCAGCGTCACCACCAGTATCGCCTACTGGTGCCGGTTCGCCCTCTTCCCCTTCTTCGTCACCCGAAATATCTTTATCCGGAATATCTTTCTCATCCTCGGCGCCATCACCGGTATCTTGTACCGGCTCCTGATCGCTCTCTTCTTTCTCATCATCAGTTGGAGCATCTTGCTCGTTCCCGGTGCCGCCATCAATGTCATCTGCTGGGTCCAGTTCGTCGGCAGCGGGTTGTGTTTTGGTTCCGCTTTCATCTGTGGGCGGCTCATGATCGCCTTTAGTCTCGCCCGGATTCTGCTCGCTCTTCTTTTTTCCATCGTCCTTTGGGACATGGTTATCGTCACCGGCGTCATCATCCATACAGTCGTCCCCACTTGGCTCAGCGGTGAGATCCAATTCGTCCGCTCCATCCTGCTCCTCAGAGGGCACCTCCGGATCGATACCATCCGGCAATTCCCCTACCGGTACAGCAAGGTCAAGTTCATCAATGAGTAGAAGCTCTTCTGGCACAATCTCTTCTTCCCAGGTGGCAGTGATACGGCCACTTAGTAAAAGAGGATCCTGCCAAGCAGCATTTCCAGCAGATAGAATCAACAGCGATATTAAAAGAAATAAAGAGAGCAAGAAGATTTTTCCCTTCAACCTTATCTTCCTCGCTT
Organism: bacterium; assembly: GCA_050945275.1. GTDB lineage: Bacteria > Bacillota > DTU030 > DUMP01 > DUMP01 > JAAYWY01. The sequence continues at coordinate 12,368 of JBMNSQ010000020.1, forward strand.
TCTAGACACCGTTCTTACCCATTGGATTAGGGAAGCCAGGGGAAGACCAGACATGAGCCGAGGCTTCCCCTGGTTTCTTGCCATTAAATAATTCTTCAATTATACACTTATCAGTCTTGAACTATAATCTCGATCTTGGAACACAGTTTTATTGCGCGTTCCACTGCTCCCAGATCATCTCCACATCAAAACTAAAAGATACATCTTGGAATTCATTGGGGGTGTCTTTATCAAGCCATATCGTTATACTACCTGTCGGGTCTGGGTCGTCCTCTGTAGCTTCCCTGCCTAGGCGAATTTGGTCACCGGGGTTTATCACTTGGCTACCAACAGCATCTTTTACTAAATCAGAAAGATAATACAAGTACCCTTCTTCCGAACCGATTTCGACAGGCCATGTTTCACCATTCTCTAAATACCGAGCATTAACTTTGGCTTTGACGTAGTCCCATATGCGTTCATCTTCGGCACTTAAAGTAACCTTTACATCACTCAATTTAACTGGAATGTCGCCTTTGTTTTGCGCAAACAAAGCCAAACTAGCCTTGGCTTCAGGATACATATTTTCAATCGTAAATACGGGTTTCCTTGGATGATTTGTATGGGTTCCAGTCATATAAGGATCTGTCCCCTGGGGCCCAGCACCCCATAAGGCAACGCTTACAAACTCCATCTTAAGCTCTGCCGTATCCGCAGTTGCTTCAATTTCAAGGGTATCCGTCCACCAGGCATAAGCCCCGCCAATGAGCCCTAACGCTACTACCAAAACTACGGCAATATACTTAACGTTTTTCAATTAATGCACACTCCTTTTTACTCTTGGTTTTTGTTTTCCACCCATGAATGCTGGTACGTGCTCCTCTTGTCTGCCTCTGACTACTTTTTTGATTACGATAATTATGTGCTTTTTTGAACCACCTCCTTCTTTCTGATTCGCGTGACTGCTCGAGGGAGCATAGGTAGGATACTTTGCTTCAAGGATCCCTCGCTGCACTCGGGATGACACACGGGGCACATAGACACAAAAAGACCATGGGCACAAGGGTTGGACAGAGGGAGGCGGTTCTTTTGTCTTCCCCATATGTCCCCCCTTTTGTATTTAGGGGATATTCCACTGCCGGAAAGTTAGGTTTAGGTCGAAGCGATAGGTTTCGAAAAAATGAGTTGTATCTGATTCCTCAAGATCTTCCTCTACCTCCCCTACCTGGATATACAACTCACCGTCAGCTTCGTCCCCGTCGCCACCGATAAAATCCCGGAATAACCGGCTGTCAACCTCTAGTCCATAGTCGGCGTCTACATGGACATTGTAAAGGCTCACTGGAATACTGCCGCGATTGGTAATGGTGTAACCAAAACAAAAACTTTGACCCGGGTAAGCATCCTCAATGGAAATAGAAATGGTCTTTCCGCCATTTCTAATACTGGCACCGTCTGAAACCCACGTGAAAACCGGATCTATGTCACCGGTGGAGACGATGCCGCTAACCCCGATCCCATCCTGCCAAGCAGCGACGGCTACACCCATCATCCCCAGTGCCAAGGTCAGAGTGAGCCAAATTATAAACACTGGGGCACTACTTCGTCTTTTTCTTCTGGGTTTTAGAATCACTTCTCACTCTCCCTCCGTCTAAAGGACACAAGGGGACGAGGAGGAAAATACAAGGGGACGTTTCTTTTGTGTCCCTATGTCTCCTTATCAAAAGAAACCCTCAATCAATCTATGCCCTTTTGTTTTTTCAAGAACCTCAAAATAATGAGGGAGCATTTTTTGTAATAAAACTACCAATCTTTGTCCCACCGGCGTTTATCCGTATAGGCCAACTTCGTTCCGGCCAGTAATACCATTCCTCCCAGCAGATAGTAAGGATAGGGCAGAGCTTCACCGGTTTTAGGCATAACGGGAGAAATACCAGTAGGCACCGGTTCTGCAGGGACTTCTGTCTCCGGTAGGTCTGGCGGCAGCTCTGGTTTGTCTATGGGTGGGTCCTCCGGCAGAATATCTACACCCTCGGGCGGCTTAGGTTCGGGCCTCGGCTTGCCGCCTCCGCCCCTACTCCCGCCGCCGTTATCACCATTACCCCCATTCCCACCGTTATCGCCATTACCACCGTTACCACCATTACCGTTATCATCGCCGTTGCCGTTGTCGCCATTACCACCATTACCGCTGGCTTTAACGGTGAATATAAACTTAACAGCGGCACTTAGGCCCTGGTAATCGTTCCCTGTCTCTTCTGGGAGATATACCTCTAGCGACAGGTCATGGCTGTCGCCAGGAGCATAACTACCGAGTTTAATTGGGCCAAGACGATCAAATGGCCCCTGGTACAAGACCGTATCGCTTTTAGTAACCGTAAGCTCCAGTTGTCCCAGAAGACTAGGCAATCCTAGCCCTCGATTCTTTTTAACCTGCATATCAAAACTACATGGCCTAGAACAACTGTTTTTTATTGTAAGCGTTGCCTGCCTTCTGTCTCCCGGATACATATTCTTAAAATCGAACAGCTTACCATTGCCGGATAACAGTAGCTTCCCACCGCCCGCTTCTTCCACCGCCTCTAAAATCAAGCCGTGAGCCAACGCCGGCCCAGCACTGGTTAACAATACCAACGCAATTACAACTATCGCCACTACGCTTACGACCGGCTTCTTCAACAAGCTACCCCCTTCCTTACCCTGCCGAAGAAACACACATCTTCATTCGCTTCGTAGTTTATTGGCCTCTCGCCACGTCCTTAATTTAGCTGGCTCTTCTTGGTTTTGCAGTGCATCTTCTATCAGATGAATAAGCTCCCTAAAACTGCGAAAATAGATGGCCTTTTGTTCTTCCAGCCACTGTATGCTTCCCTGGGTGCTCGCATGCTGGGCATACATGATTTTAACGAGAAAGGTGCAACCCCTGAACTCTATAGAGCTTTCCCGGGGTGTATTATCAATTTGGGCAGTTTCCATAAGAGCTCCCCCATTCTTGTTGACATTTAATCACTGGATAACCCGTATAAAGGCAGGGCTGCTTCCACCTTCTGTCACTATCTTCTGTCACCATATACACTGTAACAGTCGGGAATTATATTTAGCGTACAAGAGCGTTATATCTAGTGCACAACGGCGTTATATTTTTGTACACGGATGCACGTAAAGGCTTTAAAAGAAAAAACAGCCCCCGGGCTGTTTGGGGAACTGCTAACTTAGCTTCTTAGTTTATAACAAATCTTTCTTGGGACAGGGGCTGAAACCGTATGCTGAGCTTTACTTTAGCCCGCCTTGTTATTTCTTGAAAACAACTACGGAGACGCTCTGTTATGGTGTCTATGTCCTGATACTGTCGTACTGTCAACAACAACAAAATTTGTGTTTTGTTCCATAAGGAAAAAACGTCACCCCGGCGCAACGATAACTCCAAAACCTGCATTAGCTCGTTCATAACACCTTCGACCATGCTGTCGGTTAGCTGTTTTTTGTGTTTAGACGCGGTAATTAACCCCAAAAAGCTTGGGGTGCTCATACGTTCACTCTTTCGTCGTTCTAGCCGGTACAAAAACCGGAAATAGTCAATGTCACAGCTTACGGCACCGGCCATGTCATCGTCATCGGTTAATTTCTTTTCGATAAGTATCAGGTTTGTCTCATCGTTGTCTTGGGTCATCCCTTGTATCTGCCGGTACAGCGCCCGCATGGCAGCAGAGGGCTTCACCCCAAGCTCCTTATATAACAGAGATGTAATGTAATTGTAATGGCTAAGCGCTCCTTGGATATCACCAAGCCCAATTAATGCCCGCAAAAAATAAAGATGCAGGGTCGTCTCATACGGTTCGATTAGGGTTGCCATTTCACAAATCTCTGTAACTTCATCATGCAATCCGCTACCATCTAATAGCTCCAATAGATGGTATAGGGCCTGTAAAAAAAGACGATGGTAACGGTTCTGTAATGGAAACAACCACTCATTGCCTGTTGTACCGTTCAAGTATTGACCCTTGTATAACCTCAACGCTTGCCGATACAAACCAATTGCAGCCTGTTTGTCCTCTTTTGCTACGGAATCGGCGCATTTTATGGTGGCCTCAAAGACATCTGTATCCACTAGGCAGTGAACTCCAACTGAAAACAGGTAATAGCCGTTGGCATAGGTTAATTGTAAACAACGCTCCGGTTGGCATTTGGTAATGGTACGTATATTCTCCAACACTTTGCGCAACCGGTGTACCTGGGCCCGCAGCACATTCTTGGGATCGCTAAAATTACCGTCTGGCCACAGATCATCAATAATCGTCTCCGGTAACATACGCCTATTGCGAAACGCAATAAAATATTGCAAGAGCTCCAACAGTTTATAAGAACGGTGTATCCCCGTTAACAAAGACTGTTCTTGGTAGCAGATATCGAAGTCGCCCAAAGTGATTATGTTTAGATACGAATTAGTTGTATTTGGGAGACCTATTGCCTCCTCCTTCATTGACTCCACCGGTCTTCCCACGAGAATTCAACCTTTCTTAACTACCTTATTCATTGCACAATTATACCATTTTTTGGTATAATATATCTGCGTTCCCCTATATTTGATAACATCATTTTCTCGTTGATTGCGACTCCCTTCCTGCCCCTCTGACACTTTGGGCGTCAGACTGTGTGAAAACCTGCCAGTCCATGTTTATGCTGCTCTAAATTTTTATACACTCTTAGCTGTCTTATGTCATCCCAAGCAAAGCAAGGAACCTAATGTTCTCGCTCAAATTATATTCTCTTGCTTCCTGGTTCAATACACCTAAAAGGAGTAAAATAACAAAAAGGCACCTACCCAACAGGAGTAGGGCCTTTTATATTTGCCAAAATAACGAATGCCAGGAGGCTTTGTGCTGTGGGCCTAGTGCTACTAGATCGATAGATGCTGAAGCAAAAAGATTAATAAAATGCCAGGCAGGCCAAGAAATCCCACTGTGACCGCCGTTATGGGGTTAATCGGAATAAAAATACCAAGGAAGGAACCCATAAGGTTTAGGAGCCAGAGGGCTACTCCACCCACCAAACCATTGTACACAAGGCGCATAATAATCTTAAGAGGCACTAAGAATAAGCGGCCAATAAGATAAAGAAGAAACAATCCGAAGGCGTAAGCGATGATAATATTTATATTTACATCAAACGGCATACTCCCTACCTCCCCAATGCCGACTGCTTAAAGACTTGTCTTAACACATTATACTATACTCGGCGTAAAATATGTCTGTACGCCTTACATCACTTCACGGTTCTCGCAGCCCTCCAGGCGAGCCTGTTTGAGCAGATAGGTATAGCGCTGTTCTGTTGCCTGCAGGTTATAGATAGCGTAATCAATCAAATCGGGATCCGTAACCGATTCAAAAAACCGGCGGGCCAGCTGCCATTCTCTTCGTGCTTGCTCCACCTGGTCAACCAAATCTGTTTGTACCGGCTTTGACGATGGCAGGTACTCTAACATGCTATCAGCAACAGCGGCTGCCTTTTGCAGCAGGGCCTTTATATTCTCATAGGCTAGCGGCATCCCAATACCCTCCTGGATTACTACTTTCATCCAGAAGTATATCCAAGGGCATGGTCATAAATACCAATTGCTCATGAGAATCGACTCTATTGTTGTATCAGGCCATATACTTTTTCTCTTACTGTTTTTAGGATATAGCCCTTAACCGTCCCAATTTTACTTATCAGCCCTTATGCAAGAATCTAGTTTCACCTTTTGCAAGATAGCTATAACTCCCGCCGTCCCTCCATGGCTTTGGCTAAGGTAACCTGGTCGGCATATTCGAGGTCGCCACCTACGGGGAGACCGTGGGCCAAGCGGGTAGTTTTGATCCCCAGCGGCTTGATGAGGCGGGCCAGGTAAGTGGCGGTAACCTCCCCTTCGGCATTAAGGTCGGTAGCCAGAACCACTTCTTTGACGGTGCCGTCTTGCAGCCTGGTTATAAGCTCTTTTACCCGAAGCTCACCCGGGCCGATACCTTCCATCGGTGAGATAACGCCGCCTAGAACATGGTACAATCCTTTATACTCGTGGGTCCGTTCCATGGCCACTACGTCGCGCGGATCTTGCAGAACGCAAATCAGGCTGTGATCGCGCGCAGGGTTACTACAAAGCTTACAGGGGTCTTCTGTCGCCAAATTACCACAGATGGAGCAATGTCTAACTTTTTCTCTAGCATCCACTAGAGCTCCGATCAGCCGCTTGGCTTCTTCCTTAGAAATGTCGAGCAGATGAAAAGCCAGCCGCTGCGCCGTTCGCGGGCCAATACCGGGCAGCCTTCGAAGTTCGGCAATAAGGCGGCCCATGGGTTCTGGATAATACATATTGTTTCCTCCCTCGGCACTTGATTAGGCCTTGTTTTATTATCCTTCCTTGATATTGTCGGCAAAGAGGGGTAACGAAGCACGGTGCTTTTTGGACACCGACTTTTGGGCCGGCAGCGAATTCCTCTCCCAAAAGACCCCGCCCTCGTAGCCCTGAATAGATTTATCGGATTCGGCCATGGCTAGCCGTTTCTCTGCTAAGCAGCAATACATGGTATCTAGCTCCACTCCGGCATAGCGGCGACCTAGCTTCTTGGCCACCACCGAAGTAGTACCTGAGCCGAGGAAGGGATCAAAGACCATATCGCCGGGACGGGAGCTAGCCAAGATAATTTTGGCCAGCAGTTTCTCCGGCTTTTGCGTCGGGTGGTCGGTGTTTTCCGGCATGGACCAAAAAGGAACGGTTAGATCGGTCCACATATTAGATGGATAGGTTAAACGAAAGTTGCCTGCAGCCGACTTGGTCCAATCCTTGGGCCGCCGGTTGCTGTCTTTATAAGGAGCAATTACTCGCCGCTTTAGCTTGACCGCCTCCACGTCGAAAAAGTAGTCTTTGGACTTGGTGCAGAACCAAATGTCCTCGGAACAATTCTTCCAGTTAACCTT
>JBMNSQ010000021.1:0-19254 GCA_050945275.1 bacterium
GGCCTCCACCACTTAATAGACGGGCCGCCTCCGTGTCACCAGCTGCTGGGTAACCAAATATAGCCGCATAGCCGATATCTAAAATTCCTAACCCCTGTACAACCATTACCACTATAGTAGAGCAAAGAAGGATTACAAGAACATTATATTGTGCCGGCACCCGGGCGATTGCCAAAACAGCCATTACAAGAGGAGGTACAAATAGCCACCAGCTAAGCTGGAAGTTTCCTCTGATAATAATTCGAAAATCATCAACTATTGCCAGGTTGAGTGTTTCCTGGCTGTATACTTGGTCTAGTGCAAAATAGAAGAAAGCGGAAAGTAGCACCGCTAAAGCACCGGTAGTCCACAAATACCGTATCAAAGCCCGCGGATCGCAGCCGGACATAGTGGCGACCAAATTCAGTGTAGACGACAGCGGCGAACTTCGATCACCAACGAAAGCCCCAGAGACAATAGCCCCCACTACAATGGGATACGGAATAGCAAGCACGGCTCCCACCCCAGCCAGAACTATGCCGATAGTACTAAATGTACCAGTAGCAGTACCGAACAACATGGCCGCCATAGCCGTCAGAAGAAACGCTGTAAGAAGAAATCCTTGCGGCCTGATTAAATCAAAACTTAGATTCATCAAGGCCGGAATAACTCCGCCAATTTTCCACACTCCTGTTAGCATGCCAATGAGAGAAACAATGATAACTACCGGCACGGCTTGAAGCACTCCGGAAACAAACATTTCCCCCAGTTCTCTCAGGGACAACCCATATCGTAAACCCAAACAAACAACACCAACACTGCCGGAAAGTAGCACAATGTAAGCGGGCCGATGCCAGATGGCTACCGTTGCCAACATGCCGATGGTAAATAAAATAAGAAAGACTGCCACTTCGAGAAGGTTTTTGCTTTGTAGCACCTCTCGCGGGACTTTATCTTTTTTGTGGCGGGAACACCAGCCCATGGATTCACCTCCCCCACTGTTATTCGTTATGCCAAAGCCATGTTCCTTGTTAGCAAGCAAGAGCTCTGGTAATTACCGTAGTGAGTTTATTGTTTCGTAACATCATGTTAACTAATTTATGGCATACTTATCTTAGAGAAAAGGTATCCCAATGGGAGGAGAACTAGGTTGAGTAAAAGAACAAAGAGTTGGGCAGCTATAATTTTAACGATTGGGTTAGTGGTTTCCGTTTGGTCGCTAACTTCATACGGAATTATTAACGCCCACGGCAATGTTCAACAAGAACTAAGCAAACAATCTTCAGATCAAACGGTCCTGACCGAACTTACGGCTAGGCTGGATGGCGATGATCTAATGCCCGCTTTCGAGTACCTGACAGCGAACATAGAGAAGCTTACCACAGAAGATGCCACAGCTGCTCTGGAGGCATACACAAAGAAACTACAGCAGCGAATCCCCATCTTCGATGCTACCTTGGAAAACCTACAACAAAAATATTGGCCGGACTCCAATCAAGACATCCTAACTAGATATAACCTTACCATGGACGACCTTAATAATCTTGACCGCCTACAGGAAGACAGCAGCCTCGCCGATGTGCCGGACTTAAAAGGGCTACTTATTACCGCTCGCCAGCTAGGGCTGCAATTACAGACAGCAGAGGGTACGTACTACTTTGTGGTGGACTATGGCAATTTACTGTCCGCCCTCGAAAGTGGCATCACAGACGAGCTAACAAGCTGGCTTAAGATTCTAGCCAGCTACTACAACGACCCCGCCATGAAAGATGCAGCTTTAATTATAAGTTTTGATGAGCTAGCTAAGAGAATAGTAGCTATGGAGGAATTTCAGGTTAGCTTCCCCGATTCTCATCATAGCAGTAGGCTTAACCAAATGTATGAAAACTACCTTTCAGTCTATCTGTACGGAGCTAACAACACACCCGCTTATGATTACGAAACCAAGGTTCTTAAACCGGAGGCCCAAGCCAGTTTTGAGAAGACAGTAAGCACCTACCAAGGGTATCCGTTATACAATTTAGTCAACGATTACCTCGTTGAACTTAAAGCCACATCAAATAAGCTTACGCCCGAACTACAGAAAGCCATGACTACCCGGATAAAAGATCTGGTAGGCGGTATCTACGTTGATACTAAGACTATTACTTCTAAAACCGATATGATTGAAGTAGACGTGTGGCTTCCCATACTGCCGGAAAGCAACGCTTTAATGGCAAAGATTAATACTGAAATAGAACAACAGTATCTACAGGCACAAGCCGAAGTCGAAGTTGCTGCCCAGGCGGCCCAAGAAGCCGGTTGGTTGACGCACCCCTATTCTACTTACAGTTCCTACCACATACCCTACAACCAAAGCGGAATACTAAGTATTGTCTATGAATCCTATCAGTACACCGGTGGCGCCCACGGTATGCCATACAAGACTGTCTATAATGTTGATACCACTGATGAGCGCCTACTCACGTTAAAAGATTTCTTCCCTGAGCGTCCGGATCACCTGACATATATAAAAGAGGAAATAAAAAAGGCCATCCAGGCCGAACCAGAGGGCTATTTTGAAGACGCTGTAGAAACAGTGGATACATGGGAAGGAGAACCCTTATTTTACGTCCAAGGGGAAAACATCGTCGTTTTCTTTCATCCCTACGACATCGCACCTTATGCCGGCGGCTTTCGCGAATTTGAAATTCCTTGGGATGTACTGCCGTAGTAGTAACAAAAACCGGGTCTAGCCCGGTTTTTGTTATTTTTCAAGGTCATATCTAGCATGGTGATGGTTCTTTTAACCGCTATATTTTCTCGGCTACCCCAGCTTGCTGAAAGGTGGCCATCTCGGCGTGGATATTGCAGGCGGCTTCCACCACCGGCATAGCTAGCACAGCACCGGTGCCTTCTCCTAGTCGCATTCTCATCCTTAAAATGGGGCTTAAGTCCAGCAGTTGCAGCATATAATGATGTCCCGGTTCCTCCGATAGGTGAGACGCTAACATAAAATTGCGAGCTTTGGGAGCCAGTTTTGCCGCCACCAGTGCCCCGGCACCGGAGATAAAGCCGTCTATGAGAACTGGTACTCGACAAGATGCCCCACCTAAAATAACGCCGGCAATAGCAGCAATTTCAAGTCCCCCTACTTTCGATAGAACGTCCAAGGCATCCCGTGGATCAGGCTTGTTTACAGCCAAGGCTTTTTCGATAGCCGAAATCTTCTTTTGCAATCCGTTGTCATTGACACCGGTTCCTCGTCCAATTACTTTGGCTACTGGCATGCTGCTGAAGGCGGCTAAAATAGCACTGCTGGGAGTGGTGTTGCCGATTCCCATATCTCCAGTAGCCAGAAGGTTGGCCCCCTGGTCTATGGCCGCTTGGGCCTGAGAAAAGCCCACTTGGATAGCCTTCATGGCCTCTTCTCTGGTCATAGCTGCCCCTAAAGTTATATTGGCCGTACCAGGACGTACTTTACAACTGGCCACACCGGCTAAATTTAGCTGAGCCTTGACCCCTACGTCCACCACAACCACCTTAGCACCAGCATGACGAGCCAAAACATTGATAGCGGCTCCACCATGAACAAAGTTCTGCAACATCTGGACAGTAACATCGCTGGGCCACGCACTTACCCCTTCTTCTACCACTCCATGATCGCCGGCCATAATTAGTACTGCTTTGCCACTAATTGTCGGTAAAGGCGTTTGCATAATGCCAGCAATTTTAACAGCAATATCCTCCAGCACCCCTAAGCTTCCCGGCGGCTTTGTTAAATTGCTTTGCCGTTCTCTAGCTGCTATCATGGCCCCCCCGTTTAAGTCTCCGATTTGATCTATTATTTCTCCTAACAAAATATATAGCGCCCCCTTAATTAAAACATAAACTCTGCTACCGAAAATAAAAACTCTATAGCCGTACAAAGCACTCTACGCTTCTAGGACCGCAAACGATTTGCATCTACCTGGAATCCGACACCAAGAGCTCCTTAATAAGTTCGGCCGCTTGGATAAAAGATTTTACCTCATAAAGTCGACCGGGGAGATTATGGGTGCTGGGGGCCGTCAGCCGATAGCGGTTGAGCCAGATCACAGTTAAGCCTACCGCCAAGGCCCCGGGAACGTCGGTCACTGGAGAATCGCCGACAAATATGGTTTCACCCGCTGACATTTGGCAGCTCTTTAGCGCACGGTGAAAAATTTCCGGCTGCGGTTTAGCGAGACCTTGTTCATCTGAGAAGAATAGATATTCTTCCGGGAAATACTCGCTCAAGCCAAGGTCAGATAGCTTTTGGCGCTGATAGCGGCCAGCACCATTGCTAATTATGCCGCAGCCAATTCCGCGTTCCTTGAACCAGCGCAAAAGCTCGGTAACTTGAGGGAAGGGTTTGTTATGAAGAGCAAACTGATCCAACCATACAGAAGACAGTTGGTCCCACAGGTAATGGTCTTCCCCTATCTTCGGATTGTCTGGGCCCAAGGTACGGTAAAAAAGAAACGGTAATGCTTCGGCCGGGCGCAAAATAGGTCGCTGCCTGGTATAGCGAAAATATTCATTCCAAAACGCTTCGGTATATACAGGGACAAGCTTCCGGTCCCAGCCTATAAGCTCGCTGCCCATTTCAAGCGCCGCCGTTACTGCAGCATTGGCGACAGCATTCACATCGTACAAGGTGCCATCGAAATCAAAATAGACGAAACGGGGGCTTCTAGAATGCACTTGCCTCTGTTCTTTCATTACTATCACCTTCTAGCTTTCCGTGAGAACAACACACCGAGATTACGCATCAGCTCATGCAGGGACTTTTGTTCAAAGCGAAGTTTAGCCTGAGGCCATTAGTATTAGGAATAACAATTCGGCGAGCTCGTTTACAGCCCCGTATACGTCACCAGTTAGCCCTTCTAATTTAGCTGCTGTACGGTAAGCAAAAAGGTATGATCCCCCTAGGGACATAAACATGGATAAGACTATGGTGCGAATTTCGCCTAGGGCGGGTCCTATGTACCAAAAAACAGCAAACAAAACAAAGAGGCTTAAAAGGAAAGCGATTACTAAATCCCGCTGACCTGCCTTAGCATATGCACGCCCCATGCCCGCCCCTGGCCGGGCATAGTTAAACAGACAGATTGCGCCCACCATGGCCAGTCGGCCTGCTACAGGAAAAAGAAGTAGCGCCCATAGCCTAAGCGGCCCGCTTATGTCCACCAGGGCAGCAAATTTAACCACGAGTAAGGTAGCCAAAGCTGCCGCTCCCAATCCGCCCACATGGGTATCGCGCATAATAGCCAAGGTTTTTTCACGGTTCTGTCGACTAAGAAGGCCATCGCAAGTATCGATGAAACCGTCCAAATGTATAGCACCGGTAATAGCTATGTTAAACGCCAGGATCAAGGCTGCCCTAAGAATCGGGCCAAAAAGAATGGACAGTCCTCCTTCGGCTCCGCATAAGATCAACCCTATAATAAAACCCACCAACGGGAAAAAACGTACACCACTCGCAACCAAGCGGGACATCCTACCACTGGCTTCTGGGCCCTCCTTACGAATACAGGCGCCCCCTGGACATGGTGTAGTGCTCGGTAGGGGCAGGGCTCTGTCCCTGCCTGTATAATCTGCACTGACACCATCATGCGCCGCTTGGGAACCCAAGCTCTCCTTACGGATACAGGCAGCCCCTAACCATGGTGTAGTGCTCGGTAGGGGCAGGGCTCTGTCCCTGCCCGCATGATCTGCACTGACACCATCATGCGCCGCTTGGGAACCCGGGCCATCTTTAGGAATACAAGCAGCCCCTGCAATAGATTGCCGGCTTGGAACTGGCAACGTGGTAAGAAGAGACAGAGCCTGAGCAAAAGCCAACCACCAACTAAACAACAGCTGTCCCCCCTCACTTTAGCCGCAGGGGCAATCCGGCCACCAGCATATATACCTCATCCGCCTCAGCGGCAAACACCTGGTTAACTTTCCCGGCCAAATCGCGGTACAACCGGGCTAACCGGTTTTCCGGAACCAGCCCCCATCCTACCTCATTAGTAACCAGCACCACTTCAGCCGGTACTTTTGCTGCCAAGGTGGCAATATTTTTAGCCCTGGCTAATATGTAATCAAAAACAACCTGCCCCACTTGTTCGTCAGCAAGTCGCTCACCGTCAAAGCCTACCCGCTCGAGCAAAACGTTAGTTAACCACAAAGTAAGGCAATCCACTAGCAAGAGCCGCTTCAGGCTACGTCCGTAGCGCAGCAACACCTTGTCCAAAAGAAAATGCTCCTCCACCGTTAGCCAGGTACTGGGGCGCGAGCGCCGATGAGCTGCAATCCGGCCTTTCATTTCTTGGTCCAAACCCTGGCACGTGGCCACATACACCACTTCTCGGCCGCTAGTTTCAGCATAGTTTTCGGCAAAGGTACTCTTGCCACAGCGGGCCCCCCCTGTAACTAACAGCAATTTACCTGCTCTCACTTGGCCGCCTCCCTTTTTTCATCCACTACGGAGGATGAGGTATCTTTGGACGGGAACACAGTAACAAATGGCCGATGATGCCACGGATGACGACTTACCTTAATCTGCACCTTCGAACCGGCATAAGCCCGCTCCAGATTATCACCGGTGATAACCTCTGCCGCCGTTCCCGCGGCCAAAATCCGGCCTAAGCTTAGCAAAATAAACTTGTCAAAATACTGAACCGCTAAATTAAGATCATGAATCACCGCCAGGATGGTTAGACCCTGCTCACTGTTGAGACGCTGAAGCAATCCCAGAATCTCTGCTTGATAAGTGATGTCCAACTCAGATGTAGGCTCGTCCAATAAGAGTAGCTGCGGCTGCTGCGCCAGAGCCCGGGCTATAAGTACCCGCTGCCTTTCGCCACCGCTTAAGGTGGATACCAGGCGCTCTGCCAAGGTACTGATGCCAGTCTGCTCCATGGCCACTTGCACTACTGCCATATCAGCCGCCGTTTCTCGTTCCCATGATCTTAAATGCGGCTGCCGTCCCATAAGGACTGTTTCCGCAACATTAAAATCGAACGCCAGTACCGTTTCCTGGGGTACCACCGCCAATTGCCGGGCCCGTTCTCGGGCCGGATAGCTATGAACACTCTTTCCCGCCAATGTAATGTCTCCGCACTCAGGCTTAAGTAGGCCGCTGATGCACCTTAGCAAGGTCGACTTGCCAGAACCGTTGGGCCCGACCACAGCCACCATTTCTCCCGGTGCTATCTCAAAAGTCACACCGGTTAGCACCGGATTAGAGCCATACTTATAGCTTACTTGATCCAGTTTAAGCAGCCCTGTTGCCACGCAGTCTCACCTACCTCTTTCCAGGTCGTGTGAAAGGTCATTTTTTTATACAGTCTTCCGCTTTTGTCCACGTATAAGGGAAATAAAAAACGGTGCACCGCCTAGAGACATAATGAGTCCCACCGGAAGCTCTGTAGGGGCTATTATGGTCCGGGCTAAGGTATCGGCGGCCACCATTAACACAGCCCCGCCCAAAGCCGACGCGGGCAGTAACAAGCGGTGGTCTGGCCCCACCAAAATCCTTAGTGCATGGGGCACAATAAGCCCGACAAAACCGATGGGGCCACTCACCGCTACCGCCGTCGCCGTCAAGAGAGATGCACCCACTAATAACTGTTTTTTGACTTGTTCCACTTCTACCCCCAAGTTGGCTGCCGTCTCTTCCCCGAGCAGCAAGGCATTAAGGACTCGGGCGTGAATAAGCGTTACCGCCAACCCGAGGGCAAAGTACGGCAGCGCCAAACGAAAGTGGGACCAACTGGCCCGATCAAAGCCCCCCATAAGCCAAAAGATAACTTGCTGCAGCTGCCGCCGAGAAAAATACATCAGCAACGACACCAGCGCCATAAAAAACGCACCTACAGCAATACCCGACAAAAGCATATTGTGTAAGGATACATAATCACCACTGCGGGCTAAGCGGCCAACTAGTATTACCGTAATGATAGCACCAGCAAAAGCGGCCACCGGTACCAAGCTAACACCTAAAGGCGTCAAACTCATCGGGAACAAAAAAGCAACCGAGGCCCCTAGCGCCGCCCCTGCCGACACCCCCAGTATATAGGGATCGGCCATGGGGTTTCGAAACAAGGCCTGAAAAATAGTTCCCGCAGTGGCCAAGGCAGCCCCAACTAAAGCCGAAAGCAGCACCCGCGGCAACCTCAGCTTTACGACTATGGCCTTGGTGCTAGCCTCCAAGGGCCCACCGCGCCCTGACGGGAATCCTAATGCCTGCAGTAAATCGGGCAGCTCTACCTTAACCGCCCCCAAAGTCACCCCAGCTACCATGGCCCCCACAAGCAATAGTAACAATACGCCCACGATCAACTTGCCTCTTAGGCGCCGCGCCTTTAATACCGAGGTTAGCGGCTTATTGGCAGCTTCAGCATCGGCTATCGCTGAAACACCTGATTGGTTAACCAAACCTTCCATATTAATTCCCCTCTAATGGCCTATTTCTGCCATAAAAAACACCTTCAGGATGTCATTGAAGTATGGTCTTTATGGCAATGAAATAACTCAAACAGTTGCTCCAACGCTTCTACAACCCGAGGGCCAGGACGAGCAATAATATCACCCATACTGTACAGTCGACCATTTTGGATCGCGTTCACAGTATCCCAACCCGGACGAGCTAAAATGCTCTTCTCCTGCACTGATTCCATACCTTGTACCTCAGAAAAAATAATCACATCGGGGTTACGGCTTAAAATGGCCTCCGAGCTAAATTCAGGATAGTCAGTGACAGCATCATAAGCAATATTTCGTCCACCGGCCCGTACTATTAACTCGCTACTGAGCGTATTTGGACCGGCGGTCATAATCGGTTCTGAAAATAGCTCATAATACACCCAGGGACGTTCTTCTTCCGGTATTTGGGCCACCTGTTCATCAACCAGCCTGATTCTCCGAGCCAAGTCTGCTTCAAGTTCTACTCCTTGATCCCTAGCCCCGGCAGCTATACCAATCCAGCGGATACTGGTTAGCACCCCCTCCAAATCCCGAGGAAAAGCCACAGCCACCGGAATGCCCAGCTCTTCGAGCTTAGTTACCGCTGTCTTATGGATACTGTCAGCCAAAACCAGATCCGGCTTCAGGGCTACGATTTTCTCCAAACTTGGGTTATCATAGGCCCCCACCTTGTCTATTAATGTAACCTCAGACGGATAATCACTAAAATCGTCAACCCCCACTACTTTATCCCCCAACCCTAAGGCAAACAATATTTCGGTGGAGCTGGGAGCCAACGACACAATCCGCTCCGGCTTGTTCATGGTTACTTCCCGACCCATGTCATCAATAAAAGTAAAGGCTGCACCGTCATCTCCAGAATAAGATGGGAGCTCTGTCTTGGACCTACAACCGGCCAGCAAAAGAACCAATAGCAAGAACGCCAGTACGATTTGTCTCCTGTGTCCGTTTTCCTTTTGTTGGTATACCATAGCCTAATTTCCTCCTTAAAAGTGGCAAACCAAAACCCCGGTCACGACGGACCGGGGTTTTTCCCTTAGGCTAAGACAGTAGGTGCACCAGCTGCCCTAGCGCTGCCCCTTTCCCTCGAAGGTACCTGCGCTCACAAACAGACGGGTATCCTGGCTCCGGATCATCGCTAGAAGATGGCGCCTTCCCACCCGAGGCAGTTATAACACCTCAGGCAGTGGCCTTTTACCACCAGCTCTCCGGTTACAGTGGCGGGACCGCTCAGGATTTGCACCTGATTCCCCAGCTTCTGTTTGCACCCTATACAATTACAATTGTCTTATACATCTATTCTAACGCCTTTACCACCCTTAGTATACCAGAAAATCTACTCGGACAAAAGAATCTCCCAAAACCTTGTTGCTATTTCTTCCCACTACTAGACAGCTTGTCCTATTTCATCTATTAGGGACATAAGCTGGGCCGAAACTTGTTGCAGCTGGTCAAATAGGCGATGGGCTTCTTCCTTCCGCCCTGCCCCCCAGGCGCGAACAATCTCGTCCGCTAGTTCGTGTACACGGGCATGGGGCTCTTCAAGTTGTTTGAACATAGCGTGTGACCCAAAATGAGACTGAGCATCACCATAATACCAATGACCAAACCTACACTCGTGGTGAGATGCGACTTCTTCTGGCTGAAGATCCAGGCGGCCCCAAAAGAGGTTATGTAGCCGTTGAATCCAAAGCAGGTGGTCGGCCTTAGCTAGCTCCAGTATATCACCATGATCAAGATTCATCCCGCTGGAACCCACCACTTCCTGCAACTGTTCCACCTGGTTGCCCAACTCGGCCAGATTATCGGCTAACTCCTGTGTGTTTTGTGCTAGCACATGGGATATATGGCCAGCCTCCTGCAAACTAGCCGCCGCCTGCTGGCTAGCAGCTGCCTGTTCTTCGGTAGCAGCAGCCACATTCTCCAAGAGATCAGAAATGTGTCGTAGGTGGTCTTGAATAACTCCAAGATCCTTCTGCGCAGCCTCTACATTTTGCCCTGCTTTTTCCGCCTCCTGGGCAAGCTCCTCAGTTCGAGATGCTGCCGCCCCAGCCCGTGGTAGAACTTCTCCCACTAACTGGCGCACTCGCTCAGTACCCTCTTGGGTACGACTGGATAGTTTGCCTACTTCATCGGCCACCACTGCGAACCCACGCCCAGCATCGCCTGCTCGGGCTGCTTCTATTTTGGCATTAAGCGCCAGTAGCCGGGTTTGATCCGACACTTCGGCAATAAACGCCATTACTTCCTCGATACCAGTAACAGCATCGGACAAGGCTAATACTTCTGCCCGTACCGATAGCATTTCACTTTGCAGCACCCTAAAGGCAGCCAAGGCTGCACTCACCACTTCAATGTTATGTGCTGATTGTTCAATGGCAGCATGGGCATTGTGCGACGCCTCGGTTGCCGCTTGAGCCACGTCGGTAGCCGCCGCTGATAGTTCCTGGACGGCCGCTCCAGCCTGCTGTACATTAGCACTTTGGTCAGCGCTATTAGCCGCCAGTGCATCTACTCTAAGTCCAGCCTGCACCATGCCCTGAAGGACAGTCCCAACACCGTGGATGAACTGCTGGTTAAGACGTTTTACTGACTGGAAAGGCTTCTCTAACAACGCAAATGCCTGGGCAAAAAATGGCGACGTTTTCTCCGGGGGGACCAAGCCGCTGTTTACTGTTTGCTTCAATTCCGACAAAAATACCTGCATATCGTTATTAGTTGAAGCCCGAGCATTAGCTTTATTTCTTAGACCAAACAACACAAACCGCACCTTCTCTCAAATGATAATCATTGCCATTATTTTACCTGCTGCCCAATGAAACGTCAAGGAATATCTATCCAACAAGCTCTTGCTGTTATCCTTGGCTACTTGGTAGTCTAATTGGAAATCATACCAATACCACCTAAGGGGGCGTCGTGGATGGAGAATTATGTTATCGGCATTGATCTTGGGGGAACAAAAATAGCAGCCGCTCTGGCTACTATAAGTGGCCAAGTATTAGCTTCTGTCCGTCGACCCACCAATGTAAAAAGTGGGCCAGAAGGGATACTGGCCACCTTAGTCGATATGACAAACGAACTTCTTACAGCTCACATTCTTAAGCGGGAACAACTAGCAGCCACCGGCATTGGTGTCCCTTGTCTGCTGGAAAAAGGCAGTACCATTTGTCGCTTTTCCCCTAACTTGTTCTGGCGAGATGTGGATATCGGCCGCTTTTGGCGTAAGCACTTTTCCTGTCCCTTGGTCGTAGACAACGATGTGCGCTTAGGGGCGCTCGCCGAGCATACTTGGGGAGCTGGCCAAGGAACTAGTAACCTTCTATATGTAGCTGTTGGAACCGGTGTCGGTTCCGGTCTTATCTTGGACGGGAAGATTTACCGCGGTAGTCGCGGCCTAGCCGGCGAGATAGGCCACATGACCCTAGTACCCGATGGTCCAGTATGCAACTGCGGTAACCGCGGATGTCTAGAGGTTTATACTGCCGGGCCAGCCATTGCTCGCCGTACACGCGAAGCCATGGCCGTAGCCAAAGAGAGTATTTTATGGCAGCTATGCCAAGGTAACGACGACAACATCACCGCCGAGCTTGTTTCTCGCGCGGCAGATAGGGAAGATGGGCTAGCCCTGCGTATCTTTAAAGAAACAGGCCATTACCTAGGTGTCGGTTTAGCTTCCGTGGCCACTTTGCTCAATCCCGAGCGAATTATTGTAGGCGGTGGAGTAGCCCAGGCGGGAAAAAAATTGTTTCGCCCCCTGCAACAAACTCTGGCCGAGCGAACTATCACTGTTCCTGGTATCGACTATCTGATAGTACCAGCTGCTTTAGGCAATCAAACCGGCGTACTGGGAGCAGTAGCCGCAGCTCTAACCATACTCGGGGAAAGAGAATGCAGGCTCTAAACAAAAATAGATTAGCTTGTTCATGCGTTAATGGCTAGAGATAATTCCGACATCCCTATAGATGAACCCATCCATAAGAGCTTAGTAACCTTATCAGCAACCATGATTGTAGTATTAGAATTGCTGGTATGCCTAACATAAACCATAGGTGCCTGATCTTATGTCGGAAGAGAAACATCCCCGCCAAAATCCCGGCGCTACCACCGGAAAATGCCACAGCAAATAACGTTCTTTCCGATACCCGCCATCGCCCGCGACAGGCCTGGTACTTATCATAGCCCATAAGGCCCCAGGCAAAAACGTTATATGCCACCAATAGCCATAATAAATCTGTTAGGTCTATAATAGTTATCCCTCCACCTAAATAATATCGTAAAACTAAATTTGGCACGGCAGGGCTTAACTCCTGCCGTGCTGCTTTATTTTAGGAATATCTTTGAAGAGGATAAGCAGGCGGAAACAACGAAGATATACCTTTATAAATAAATCTAACGTAAGGAGGTACAGCATGAATCTTAAGAAGGTTCGACAAGTAGCTAAAGAAAAACTAAAACCGCTATGTCGTATGTGCCCTGTGTGCGACGGGCGGGCTTGCGCCGGCGAAGTACCGGGGTTCGGTGGCATCGGGACAGGGTCCTCTTTTATGAATAATATACAGACATTGCAAAAATGGCATCTTAACCTACGGACACTACATGATGTTATTGAGCCTTGCACCGCTACAACTCTGTTTGGCCACAAGCTAGCCACACCCATACTTGGCGCTCCCATGGCCGGCACCAAGCCAAACTTAAAGGGGTTAATTTCCGACTACGAATTAACTAAAGCGGTAATTCAAGGTTGCCGCCAGGCTGGAACCCTGGGAATGGCCGGTGATGTAGGCAAATATGCCTTTCAAGTGCTCGAGGAAGAAGAAGGTCAGGGCATATTTATCTTTAAGCCCCGCGAGCAAGAAAAAATCATTAAGTGGGGAGAATCTGCAGCCGCTATCGGAGCCGTTGGTTTTGGCACCGACGTCGACGGGGCCGGTCTCGTAAACATGCGCCTGTTGGGCCTGTTTGTAGAGCCCAAATCGGTAGATAAACTACGCGAACTGGTGCAAGCCATTAAATTGCCCTTCATCGTCAAAGGAATAATGACTCCGGACGAAGCAGAACTGGCTACTGAGGCCGGAGCCAAAGCGATAGTTGTCTCCAATCACGGCGGTCGAGTTTTGGACCATACACCGGGGGCAGCCGACGTTCTCCCCGCCATCGCCCAGCGCGTTAAGGGTAAAGTGACTATCATGGTGGATGGTGGCATCCGCAGCGGCACCGACGTTCTTAAAATGCTGGCGCTGGGGGCCGACCAGGTACTGGTGGGACGGCCACTGCTACAAGCTGCTGTAGGTGCAGGAGCCGAGGGAGTAAAGTTGGCACTGGAACAAATGACGACCGAACTTAAAGTAGCCATGATTTTAACAGGAACCCGGTCTGTAAAAGATGTTTCCCCGCGGGTTTTATGGGAGATGAATATAACAAATTGCCAATGCAAACACTGAACAATTTTCACTTAATGTCTATGGCGGCTGTACTGCTTCTGGTTACAGCCGTCGGCGTCTACTCCGGACGTAAGATAAAATCCGCCTCTGATTTTGCTGTGGGCGGCCGCAGCGCTAGACCGGTGCTGGTGGCTGCCACCATTATGGGTACATTGGTGGGGGGAGCCTCTACCATCGGCACCGCTCAGCTAGCGTTTCGTTATGGTTTTGCCGCCTGGTGGTTTACCTTAGGCGGAGGAATTGCCTGCCTTATCCTAGCCCTTGGCCTAGCTAAGCCGCTTTGGAAAAGCCAACACGAGACCATACCGGAGCTATTGGGGGCCGTCTACGGCGGGAATACAGCCGCATGGGCCAGCGTTTTTTCATCTATCGGTACTTTTCTCAATCTGGTAGCCCAACTATTGGCTGCAGTTGCTTTATTAACGTCCATGCTGACGATGCCCCCTTGGGTGGCCGCTACTCTTGCCGGCGGGCTTATGGCAGCCTATGTAGTGTTCGGCGGCGTCTGGGGCGCAGGACTGGTTGGGTTTACTAAGCTGGTACTTCTATACGGCAGTCTAATTATTACCGGACTACTGGCTTATAGGCTAACCGGCGGCTGGGAAGCCCTGCAGACTACATTCCCCAGTTTCCCTTGGTTTAGCTTGCTCGGTCGCGGCGCAACCACCGATCTGGCTGCCTGTTTTTCGTTAGTGGTCGGTGTATTATCCACTCAAACATATATTCAAGCTATTTTTTCCGGCCGTAGTGCAAAAGCAGCCCAGCAAGGCGCCCTACTGTCCGCCGTACTCATTCCACCAGCCGGAATCCCCGGCATTCTTGTTGGGCTGTTTATGCGGGCTAACTTTCCCGAACTGGAACCCGGCCAGGCCCTGCCTGTGTTTATTTTGCGTTTCCTACCCTCTTGGTTAGCAGGTATTGCGCTGGCTACCCTTCTGGTAGCGGTGGTAGGAACAGGAGCTGGCCTGGCGCTAGGAATTAGCACCATGGTCACCAAGGATATTTACCAACGGTATAATGCAGGTAATAGCCCCGGTCGAAACCTATTGGTAGCCCGGCTAGTTATCCTCACGGTAATAGCACTTAGCGTACTTATTGTCTTAAACGGTAACCTCGGCAGCCTTATCCTCGAGTGGACCTACCTATCCATGGGGCTTCGAGGAGCTACTATTTGCTTTCCCCTGCTAGCAGCTTTGTTCCTGCAAGACAAAATTAACCCCCTGTCAGGCCGATGGGCCGTTGTACTAGGGCCACTGGCCGCCATCTTGTGGAAACTTACCGGCTTTGCACTAGATCCTCTTTATCCCGGACTATTAGTAAACTTTGCCGTTCTGGGGCTGGGCCTTATTAAGAGAAAAAGTTTTTACCAGGTTTCTGCGAAGCAAAGATTAAAGTGAAGCGATAGGAGGTCTTAGTGAACAGCCATGCTTACCTGCCCAACATGTAAAGCCGTCTACTCTATTGACAAACCACGCTGGCGCTGCTGTTGCGGTAGCTACTTGAATTTGTCTTTGCCAGCGGCTTTCGACCGAGACAGTATTATAACAAGCGACCACTCCTTGTGGCGCTACCGCCATGTATTACCGCTACCGGCAAATATAGCCCCGGTTACCTTGTGCGAAGGGTTAACACCCCTGATACCAATAGATTGGAACAACCGAGAAATCCTATTCAAGTTGGACTATATGTGCCCCAGCGGCTCCTTCAAAGACCGAGGAACCACTGTCCTAGTGTCACAACTCAAGACCTGGGGAATCAACAACGTGGTGGAAGATTCCTCTGGTAACGCTGGCGCTTCCCTCGCCACCTATGCTGCCCTGGCCGGAATTAATAGCACAATTTACGTTCCGGCCAGTGCCAGCCGCGGCAAACTACTGCAAGTAGCTTTAAGCGGTGCCAAGCTGGTAGCAGTACCAGGCAACCGTGAAAACACCGCCCAGGCCGTACTCACTGCTGCCAAAAAAGCATTTTACGCCAGCCATAACTTGAGCCCATTTTTCATCGTCGGCGTAACTACCTTAGCTTATGAACTAATAGAGCAACTAAACTGGGACGCACCGGGAGCGGTAATCATACCGGCAGGCAATGGCAGCCTGGTTTTAGGACTCTTCGCGGGGTTTAAACTGCTTAAGCAAAGTGGTCTTATCGCTTCTATTCCGCGGTTAATAGCTGTACAAGCCGCCGCCTGCGCCCCTTTGGCCACGGCTTTTACCAGCGGCGACCTAAACCCGGCAGCCATTAGCAAGGGGCCCACCTTAGCCGAGGGCATTGCGTCCCAAACACCACCACGCGGCCAGGAAGTTTTGGCTGCTGTTAGCGCCAGCGGCGGAACCTTTATTACCGTCGCAGAAAAAGAAATTCTAGTCGGCATAAAAGCCTTAGCCGAGTGTGGCCTATATGTAGAACCCACTGCCGCCACCGTCGCTGCCGCCTTAAATAAACTAATCGCCAATAATAGACTGCCTAATAATCATCGTATAGTAGCCGTCCTCACCGGTAGTGGCCTTAAAGCTACTGATAAATTGCAGGAACTATTTTAGGTTATTTGGCGACAACAACTAGCGCAACTCTATTGCCACTGCCCGCTCTTACTCTGTAGTCAGCAGATTAACACAGCTTGGCGCCGCATTCTCCGCAGAAGCGGGCGCCGGGCATAGCCGGCTGTCCGCATTTCCCACAAAAGTTCACTGACGGCCCTGTTTCAACCGATTGAGGCAAGTTCTCCATGTGCTCCAGCGACAAAAACAACCAGTCAATAGTCTCTCCATCCTCTGAAAAGCCAATAGCACCTTTGGGGGATACGAGATAGAAACTATCCTCGTCAGCAGGGTTTTCTTCGTCATGGATCTGTGCTAGAGAAAGCAAACTTGCCCTGTCAAATTGCTCAACCGAATAGCTGAAGCGCCAAGCGTCGCAGCGGGTTGTGGCAACTTCTGCCGCCTCGGTCAAGGTAGTGTATCTACGGTTATCCATATTGGTAGCCTCCTTCTCGCTTAAACAAGAGATTATTACACCTCTTACAACGATCATTTTCGATGGGATTCATCATGGAACAAACATTGCAGTAGATAATGCGGTCTTTGGACTTATCATGTTTTTCGTAGGTGCCGAAGGCCGGATGGTACCGGACCCGGTCACCCACGGCCAAATAATCATACATTTGCCTCTGGCTATCCTTTTCTACAATTTGCTTTTTCTTTCCGGCGTCAGTTCTAATGACCGTGGTATATTCGGTGTAGGTGTCCACGTTATCGTCCCTATGCCGGCGGCGTTCTTTTTTGAATTTTTTCGTGACAACGCCTTCCCAAACCGGGTTTTTTAGATCTTTAATACGCATAAGATTGATGATAAGCATCAGCACACCCAATACTGCACCGATAATAAGTCCTTCACCCAGAGGCATTTCATCGATAAACAGCCCCGCCAGCAAAAATCCGATGGGAAATAGCAGTGTAAATATCCACATGCAGCCCGCCGCAGATTTTTTATTTTTCCGGGCAGCCTCCAGTATTTCAGGATCGTGACTCTTTTCTGACCAGCCTACTAAGGCGGCCTGATTCTGCAGGATTATATCGCTTTGGGATGATGTTGCAGCCGTTTGTGCAGGAACGTTTGTC
Organism: bacterium; assembly: GCA_050945275.1. Lineage (GTDB taxonomy): Bacteria > Bacillota > DTU030 > DUMP01 > DUMP01 > JAAYWY01. The sequence continues at coordinate 17,513 of JBMNSQ010000021.1, forward strand.
GCCCCTTTAGCAGCTTCCCCTACCGGTGCTCCGCAATTTGGGCAAAAGGCGACCTGCGCCGGGAGGTCTGCCCCACAAGAGCCGCACATGCCAGCAGCAGTGCTTTTTTGTACCTTAGTGCCACAAGCACCGCAAAAGGCCGCACCTTCCGGCAGCTTGGCCCTACAGTTCTCACAAAACACAGTCTCCTTCCTCCTCGCATTTGATTCTTTGGTAGCATTCGTAGTCTTCTTTGTCCGTTTTCTCCGTTTGCCGAGCCGCCCGCTCACCAGCAGAAACAAAAATACACAGCCTGAAATGGTAAAAATATGAAACAACAGCCCCGCCTCACCCAGTTGCCGCCAGTCAACCAAATGCTCTGGTTTATTGACATAAGGTAGGACAGAGAGGTAGCGAATACTCTCTGTCCGCACCTCATCGTCACGCAGTCTCGGCCAGGCCTCATCGCTTTTGTAAATGACATACCCTTTGTATTCCTTACCGCTTACCGTAAAGCGGTACCCTTTGGATACCGTCCGGGAGCGGTTTGCTTCTGCTGTTTGGTCATCCAGGCGGCTATCATAGCTTGTTAAAACACCAACGGTGGTATCTCCGCAAAAGCCCAGCACGAAAACAGAAATACTATTATAGATGGCAAACAGCAAGACACTGCAAATTAGAAGATAGATAATCGGATTTATTTTAGCGTTTTTCTTTTTTGCCATAGGCCTGCATCTCCTCGAAAGCATCTTTTCTTTCGCTACTAATTAAGAAGCATAACCGTATTGTTAAGCGATCTGTATACTCTTTATGAAATCCACTATTACCTCTACAGCATCATCTAATAGGGCAGCACCTTTATCGGCCATATCAAAACCCTTTACTAGGGCATCTTCCACCATGTCTTCCTCGGCTTTTATCCGCTCACCCAAATCGATCCCATCCTTGAGGGCAGCTTCTTTCATGTAATCCCCTAATAAAGCAAGGCATCTGTTAGTTATTAAGTCTTTCAGACCATTTTCCAGTGCCACCACCAGGCCCAGGCTGTTTCCAGCCTCATCTTTATCAAAAGACCAGTGATAGAACACTCGATACAGGTAAAACGAGGCAACCCAAGCCGCCAATGCTTTCGGACTGGCTTTCTCCGGCGCATCGATAAAGTTATCCACGCTACCTATGGATTGCTTAAAGCGGTTCCAGATGACTTCCTGCAGAGTATCCCAATTGAAAATATCGCCCTTTTTCACATACTCCTCACACAGCTCCAGGAATGTCGACTTAGCGGTATCGGCCAAAAATGCTGTTATTGGGCCGCCAAAAGGTGCTGTGGCAAGAGCAAAGGCCACATCTCCCACAAATATAGTCAGCTCCAGCTCGGCAATGCGCTCATCATACCAATAGACATCTTGCATGTAGTCTTCTTTTTGTTGCAGTATCATGCGGCTGGCAATTTCCCAGCAGTGCTTGCGGAAAAGCTTCAGGTCCTCCAGACCCAATTTGTTTTTATCCCGATACAGCTCTTCGGCTTTGCGCTTCATTAACTCTCCGGACATATAAGTAAAGATAATCTGCTCACAGTTTTTGAATTCTTGGTCAAAATCTTTGGCGTAGGTCAGTAGGTCCGGTACCAGATAGATAGTGGATTCATTCTTAATTTGAGTATCGCCTATTTGGCTGGAGTAAGATAATGTTCCCTCAATTTTATCTGGGGAAGGCAGGGATTTCTTCGCCGTAAAGGAGTAGACTGTGTGATCAGAGGTGCT
>JBMNSQ010000022.1:0-19141 GCA_050945275.1 bacterium
AAAACTACTTTACACCCTAATCTATTCTACTGGGAGACCACCTTAGTGTCAAGAGCCTTGCTCAGAATTGGGCGTAGAATTTTCTAGTAAGGCGCCCACAAAAGCCTGCGCATCAAAAGCCTCTAAATCGTCGCTTCCTTCACCCACTCCTAACCACTTAATAGGGATATTAAGTTCCCTTTGAATAGCTACAACAATCCCACCCTTAGCGGTGCCGTCTAGCTTGGCTAGAACAATACCGGTTATGGGAACTGCTTCTTTAAACAAACGGGCTTGGCTAAGTGCATTTTGCCCTGTGGTTGCATCTAACACCAAATAGGTTTCGTGGGGCAAGTCTGGCCGAACCTTACCAAGAACCCGCTGAATTTTAGCTAACTCCTGCATTAGGTTCTTCTTGGTCTGCAATCGGCCTGCGGTATCTACAATGAGAACATCGACTCGCCGAGCCAAGGCCGCCTGCACCGCGTCGAAGGCTACGGCCCCTGGATCCGATCCTTCCTGATGAGCGATTAGTTCAGCCCCTACTCGCTCAGACCACACAGCCAACTGCTCCCCAGCTGCCGCCCGAAAGGTGTCACAAGCCGCCAGCATTACGCGCTTGCCTTCACGGCGATAATGGGCCGCTAACTTAGCAATGCTGGTAGTTTTGCCGGCCCCATTGACCCCTACTACCAGAATAACCAACGGTGGCTCAAAAGAAGCAGACTCCTTGGTCTGTCCTGCGTCTAGAATTTCACTCATTTTCTCGGCCAAAATACTCTTAAGATCTTCTACTGACGTCGGACGTTCTTTCTTAGCTGCTGTTAACAATTCCTCCGTCACTTCAAAACCTACATCAGCCGCTAACAAAATCTCCTCTAACTCTTCCCATGTCTCTTCTTGTATCCGGCCACCCAGTGGCACTATATTTTGCAAACGCTCACTTATCGCCGTCCGTGTTTTGGTAAGTCCAGTAGTAAGTCTAGACCACAATCCTGTCAACTAATTTCCTCCTCGTCTATTTAACCTGCTGCCTGCGTCAAATCCACCGACACCAAACTACTTACACCACTAGCTGCCATTGATAGTCCATATAAAGTCTGGGCCCGAGCCATAGCTGCCTTACGGTGAGTAACCACAACAAATTGTGTTTCCTGTGCTATTTTTTCTAGATAGGATAGAAAACGCTCGGCATTTATCTCATCCAAAGGAGCATCGATTTCGTCGAGAACACAAAGTGAGCTAGAACCACAACGAAGCAGAGCAAATAAGAAAGCAATGGCCGTCAGAGCCCGCTCGCCCCCCGACAGCAGTGTCAACGGTTGCATTTTCTTTCCCGGCAGCTCGGCATAAATCTCTAAACCGGCCTCGCTTAAGTCATCACCGGACAGTTTCAGATCACCTTGACCCCCTTGAAACAGGTGCCTAAAAATAATCCGAAAGTTGCTCCTTAATTGACCGAATGTCTCCAGTAAATAAGAAGAAACAGTCTGATCAATGTCGGCGATTAACTTAAGGAGCGACTCCTTCGCTACCCGGACATCGTTTGCTTGGGTCTCTAGAAACTGCTGACGCTCAGTTAATTCCGCCAACGCCTGGGGAGCCCTTAGATTAACCTCATCAAAGGCGTTAATGGCCGAGGTTAAACTTTGAATTTCGGCCTTAGCCTGGTATAGCTTAAGTCCTAAATCGGGAATTGGAGAATCAAGCGGCACACCGCAGCTTTCGAACAAGCGTTCCTTGGCTGCGGCATAAGCTGCTTCCAGACGCCCAAGATTAAGTTCCTCTGTATGAACCCGGCTGCGCTTTTCCTCTTCTTCTTTGAGAAGAATCATTAGCTCCTGCTCCCTGCCCTTTAAACCCTGACGCAAACCATATAATGTTTTGTTTACTTCTTGCCCCTCGCTGATTACAGCGGTTAGTTGGATTGATATCTGAGCCTTATCCGCCTCCAACTCTTCCCGTTTCTCTTGGGCGGCAATATCGAGGTTAGTGATCTCCTCTAGCTTATCTGCCACTTCTTTCTTCTGCTGCCACAAATGGGCCCGAGTCAAATCCAGTTCACCTAGCCGTGCTTTCAGCTGCTTGTCTCTTTCCTGAAGAGCGACAAGCTCTAAACGACTTGTGAGTAGCGCTTCTCGTACTTTCTCCACTTGAACCGCCAAAGCCTGTTGGTTTCTTAGTTCCTCCGCTGACAGAGCTTCCCACTTTTCTAATTTTATTTCTGCTTGCCGCTTAGCCTCTAGGCGTTGTTCCTTTTCGGCCATCAATTCTTGCCACCTAGCTACCAGGGCCTGCTCTTCTTGTTGCCACACTGTTTGTGTACGCTCCATCTCTCGGTATGACGCTATATACTCTTGCCTCTTGCTCTGGGCGGTCGCTAGGCCATCTTGTCTTTGCGCTTTAGCTGCTAATAACTGATTCATTTGTTCTTCCAGCTGCTTGCGCCTTTCAATTGTCCGATCAGTAGCCTCGGTTTGCTTTGCGAGGGTTTCTTCTTCAGCAGTCACTTCCTGGGCCAGTTCGCGTAATCGCCTTTCCTCAGCCAGCTGCGACGGACGACGTTCCCTGAAACTACCCCCGCTTAAAGAGCCGCCGACATTAACAACGTCCCCGGCCAAAGTCACTACCTTTAGCCTAAAGCCACTAGCCTTAGCTGCTCTGCGAGCCGCTGCTAGATCCCGAGCTACCAGTACTCGTCCCAGCAAATTTTGGGCCACTACTTTTAACTGAGCCGAATACTGAACTAACTCCGACGCCCAACCGACAATATTATCATTCCCTGCAAGTTCCATTTCCTTTCGCGACGGAGTTTGGGGTTGAATTGTATTAAGCGGTAAAAAGGTGGCTCGCCCCTTACCTGTTTGACGCAACCAATCAATAGTAGCAGCAGCAGCTCGATCATCGGTGGCCACCAAAAATTGCTGAGCAGCTCCAAGTGCAGTCTCAATAGCTATCTCATAATCGGATGGTACTACTAACAGTTGCGCCACAGCTCCGATAATACCCACCCGGCCGGCTGATAGCACCGAACGTGGGCCCTGCCCGTAGCTACTATGGCGTTGTCGCACTCCTTCTAGACCCTTCAGCTCCGCTTTTAAGCGTTCTAATCGTCGCCATGTTAAGTCGCGGTTTTGCACCATATTTTCCTCTTGTTTGCGAGCAGTTGTTAATTGTTCTTCTAACTGCAACCTCTTTTCCTCAAAAACTCTAAGTTCTTCTTTAAGCCACTGTATTTTTTGCTCCTCTTCCCCTTGTCTTTGACTCATGGCTTCTGCCCGAGCCCGAGCCTCACTATACGCTGCCTGCGCCCTTTGTTGACGTTCTGCTAGGGCCTGCTCTTCCCGTATTAAAGACCTTAAAGCATTGCTCCCGGCTGATCGCTCGCTAAGTAAAGTTATTGTCTGTTCCCGCCGCTTGTCCGCTTGGCGCTGAATTTCATCCCGTTGTTGCTCTAGGTTCTGTAATTTTTTAGTTAAATCAGCTACTTCATTCTCCTTAGCCGAAAGAAGCAGTACAAGTTCATCTTGTTCTTTTTTGCCCTGGGATTGTTGTTTTTTGATCTCGGCCAAACGAGCGGCCAACTCTTCATTTTGCGCGGCCGCGGTCTCTTTGCGCACTGCTCGTTCCCGGCTATCTGTAAGTACGGCAGCTAATTGATTGTCCAACACTATTAACTGCTCTTGCCACTCGTCTTGGCGAGCTTTTAAGTTATCAAGCAACTTTTCCAACCGCCCAACTTCTTCACGCCTTGTCTCTAAATTGGTCTCTAGCGTTACTCGCTTTCTTGTTAGCGCCTGTAGCTGTTCTCTTAGCGGAATGTATTTTTCCTGAGCGGCGTTTATCTTTTCTTGTAGCTGGTTAATCTCGCTTAGTCCGACGAAAATCTGAAGCGTTTTCAAACGTTCTCTCTTGGCTAAGTATTCCTTGGCCCGACGAGCTTCCTCGACTAAGGGACCACGTTGTCGCTCCAATTCAGCGCACACATCGCTAAGGCGTAGCAAATCCTGCTCCGTTCGTACTAGCTTGTCCTGTGTTTCTTTTTTTCGCCGACGCCATTTCCAAACCCCGGCTGCCTGCTCCAAAAACACCCGCCGCTGCTCGGGGCTAAGACTGAGCACCTCATCTACTTTACCCTGGCCAATAAAAGCATACCCCTCTTTGCCCATACCGGTATCAGCAAACAAATCATGAATATCACGTAGTCGGCAGGGTACACCATTTAATAGAAATTCACTGTTTCCGGAACGATAAGCACGACGGGTAACAGTAACTTCACTGTACGATACCGGTAGCAAACCACTTTCGTTATTGAAGGTCAGGGTAACTTCAGCCAAACCATGGGGACGCCGATAATTTGAACCACTAAATATGATATCCTCTAACCGCTCCCCTCTAAGAGTGCGCAGGCTTTGTTCCCCCAATACCCAGCGGATTGCATCTACTACATTGCTCTTGCCGCTCCCATTTGGACCCACAATAGCCGTTATACCACGCCCAAAGGTAAATTCTAGCCGATCGGCAAAAGATTTGAATCCTTGTATGGTTAATTTCTCCAGACGCATAAATCGCCCCCCTCGCTCTGCATTGTAGCATAATCAGGCACAAAATATAAGAAAGCCCGCCAAAGGCAGGCTAAATAGTAGCTATGAGCTAACAAAGAGCTTTAGCGTGAGCCCACAATAAACTTAATCGCTGTTCTCTCTTCGCCGTCAATTACTATTTCAGCAAATGCCGGCACACATACCAAGTCAAGACCATTAGGGGCCACAAATCCGCGGGCAATAGCTATAGCTTTGACCGCCTGGTTAACCGCGCCTGCTCCCACGGCCTGGACCTCAGCTGCGCCGTGTTCTCTAAGTACAGCTGCCAAAGCCCCCGCTACCGATTTAGGGTTAGAATGTGCTGACACTTTTAGTACTTCCACTTTTCTGCCTCCTCCAGTTCGATTAAGTCATTCATTGGGCTTACTTTTTGTATTCGCGGTATGGTGAAAAATTCCTGCTTTTTCCTGTGAAGATATTGAGTTTATATGCTCTTCTTTTCTTAGTGTTAATTCGACAATTGTCGCAATAGCTTGCCGGCAGCCTCCTGCTCTGCCTCCTTTTTGCTGTTGCCGACACCAGTGGTGCAAAGAGTGCCATCCACCATTAAGCCGATGGTAAAGCGGCGGGCATGGGCTGGCCCTTCGGTCTGTAGTATAGCGTACTTTATATCTGTCTGACCGTTGGCCTGAAGTCTTTCTTGCAATGCCGTCTTGAAATCAAATCCTGTTTTAAACTGCCCGGAAAAGTAGGGATCAAGTAACCGCTCCACCACTAGCTCAGCCGCAGCAAGACCACCGGTCAAATAAACTGCACCCAAAAGCGCCTCCACTGCATCAGCCAACAAAGCTGGCCGATAGCGGCCTCCCTGGGCTTCTTCACCCCGGCCTAACCGAAGAGCTGAGCCTAAGCGCAACTCTTGGGCACAGCGGGCTAAGGTAGGTTCGCACACCAATTGAGCTCGATAGCGGGTAAGTTCACCTTCTGACTTATCAGGATAAATGTTGAACAAACGTTGGCTCACCACTAACTCCAGTACAGCATCGCCTAAAAACTCTAGGCGTTCGTTGGGCTGGGTGTTATTTTCATAAGCATAAGAAGAATGGGTTAACGCCGTGGCGACAAGCTTAGCCAGCTCGGGGGTTACTTTTATTCCCCAGTCCCTTAGCCTGTCTAAAAGCCGATCCAAACTCTCGCTATTAATCACTGTCATATCTTTTTACCACTAAGGCCGCATTGTGACCACCAAAACCAAAAGAGTTAGACAGCGCGATATTCACCCTGGCTTCTCTCGCTTGGTTAGGGACATAGTCCAGGTCACACTCGGGATCGGGGTATTCGTAATTGATGGTGGGTGGTAAAATGTTTTCGTTAATAGCCCCCAAACAAGCAATAATCTCCACTACCCCAGCTGCCCCCAACAAATGGCCAATCATAGATTTGGTGGAGCTAATCGGTATCTGATAAGCTCGCTCACCGAACACGTTTTTAACGGCTTTGGTTTCAAATAGATCATTATAGGCCGTGGATGTACCATGAGCATTAATATAATCGATTTCATCTGGACTTAGACCAGCGTCTTTTAAGGCAGTCATCATAGCCCGGGCTGCCCCTGTACCCTCTGGCGCCGGTGCAGTTATGTGATAGGCATCCAAGGTAGAACCATAGCCTACCAATTCACCATAAATATGAGCTCCGCGGGCCGTGGCATGCTCCAGCTCCTCTAAAATAAGCATCCCTCCGCCCTCACCCATAACAAATCCGTCGCGCTGTTTATCAAAGGGGCGACAAGCCCGAGTCGGATCATCGTTTTGTACCGACAAAGCTTTCATCGAGCTAAAACCAGCCAAAGCAGTGGCTGTAATTGGTGCTTCCGATCCCCCAGCCACTACTAGCTCCACATCACCGCGCTCTATCATCCGTAAGCCTTGGCCCAAAGCATCAGTGGAAGAAGCACAAGCACTCACTGTTGTGAGACTGGGGCCTGTTATGCCGTGCATGATAGAAATCTGGCCAGCTGCTATATTAGTAATAATCATAGGGATAAGAAAGGGGCTAACCCGACCAGGACCTTTTCTGTCTAAAACTAATACCTGATCAGTTAATGTCTCGATACCTCCAATACCGGTGCCAATAACCACCCCTACGCGATCCCGATCCACCTTGTCCCATAATAGGCCACTGTCTTGTATCGCTTGATAAGATGCTGCCACCGCATACTGACAAAACCGATCCATCCGGCGGGCATCCTTGCGCTCCATATAGTCACTCGGGTTAAAGTCCTTTAATTCCCCGGCCATTTGGCTTGCAAAAGGTTCCGGGTCGAGCCTAGTGATACGACCTATTCCGTTTTGGCCAGCTTTTAAGCCGGCAAAGTAAGCTTCCTTGTCGTTACCGATTGGGGTAAGGACACCTATCCCGGTTATGACAACTCTCCTGCCCACTGCCTCCACACTCCTAGTAGTGTAATGCTGCTCTATATTTTTATGAAAAGTCCCGTAGCTAAGTACTACGGGAACCTTCCTTACTTTAACCACCTTACGAGTTAGCCTTGATATACTCTACTGCATCACCCACAGTGGCAATTTTCTCTGCATCTTCGTCGGGAATCTCTATCCCAAAATCTTCTTCCAAAGCCATTACCAACTCTACTATATCTAGCGAATCTGCTCCTAAGTCATCGACAAAAGATGCTTCCAGCGTGACAGTGTCTTCGTCCACACCGAGCTGGTCCACAATAATCTCTTTTACACGATCGAATAAGGCCACGACGTCTCACCCCCTTTCATGGTTTAACTTATCCCTAGCTTGAACCAGAAACAAAACCCGTATCCCGAGAACTACATAGCAAGTCCTCCGTCCACCGGTAACACTTGCCCGGTGATATAGGTTGCTTCTTGACTGCAAAGAAAAGTCACGGCCGACATTATATCATCCGTTGTTCCAAATCGCCCCAGTGGAATCTTGGCCAAATAAGCAGACTGAACATCAGGCGACAAGGCTGCCGTCATATCAGTAGTAATGAATCCTGGGGCTACTGCGTTTACTGTTATGCCGCGCCGAGCAACCTCTTGGGCCACCGACTTAGTAAAACCAATAATACCAGCTTTAGCGGCCGCATAATTGGCCTGCCCGGCATTGCCGTGTATACCCACTACAGAGGCGATATTGACGATACGACCACTTCTTCTTTTGACCATTCCTTTAAGTGCGGCCTGAGTTACATAAAACACTCCATCTAGGTTAGTAGCTATAACATCGCGCCATGCTTCCCGTTTTAATCTAAGTACCAATCCATCACGTGTAATACCAGCATTATTAACTAATATTCCCACGGGACCTAGAATTTCTTCTGTCTGGGCGATAAGCTTAGTAGCATCTTCTGGCTGGGAAACATCTGCTTGAATAGCTGTCGCTTTTCCACCTGCCGACACTATGTCCGCTACCACGTCATCGGCCCTGGCCGAATTTTGAGCATAAACTATGGCTACCGCCGCCCCCCGCTTGGCTAGGCCTAAGGCAATGGCCTTACCTATCCCTCGCGAGCCACCCGTAACCACGGCGGCACCCGGAATTAATACCATTTTAACTAACCCCTTTCAGCTCCGCAAGAGTCTTTTCCAAAGAAGATACATCTTCGACATTAAATGAGCGTACTTGCCGATCAATACGTTTTAAAAACCCATTAAGAGCCTTACCGGGCCCAACTTCAATAAACACGTCAATCCCATCAGCGATAAGTTTTAATATGGAGTCCTCCCACATTACAGGTGAACTTACCTGGCGCACAAGAAGTTCCTTTATTTCTTCCCCCGTGGTAACATAGTCGCCCGTAACATTAGCTACCACAGGTATTGAAGGCGGCCTCACGTCGACTTTAGCTAGAACCTTCGCTAGTCTTTCCCCTGCCGGAGCTAGCAAGCTTGAATGAAAGGGACCACTTACTCTAAGCGGTCTAAATTTGCCTCCTCTTGCCACCACCATATCGCTAGTCTCATCTACGACATTAGTCTGTCCGGCAATAACCACCTGCCCGGGACAATTATAGTTGGCTGGCTCTACTACACCACCTCTTCGCTGAGCTTCTTCGCAAACGGCAATGACTTCTTCGCGACTAAGACCTAGTATTGCAGCCATGGTTCCTTCTCCGGTAGGGACAGCTTCTTCCATAAAGCGGCCCCGCTTATGGACCAAGGAAAGAGCCACATCGAAATCAAGGCTTTGAGCTACCACTAAAGCTGCATATTCGCCTAAACTTAGCCCGGCAGTTGCAGAAGGACAAATACCTTCTTGTTTAAGTACTGCGAAGCAGGCTAGGCTAGCAGCAACAATAGCCGGCTGTGTATTTTCTGTACGAATGAGCTCCTCTTCGGGACCGTTAAAACAAAGATCACTGATTGAGAATCCCAAAGCCTCATCAGCGGCCGCAAATGCCTCTCGAGCAACGCTGTAGTGCTTAGCCAATTGTTTTCCCATACCTACATACTGCGCACCCTGACCAGGAAATAGCACGGCAACGCTTAGCCTACTCATACTTCCACTAGTCCCACTAATTTGTTGTCGCTAAAAGTCTGGCGTCCCAGTGTTCGCAAAACATGGTGGGCCTCTTTAATCATCTGAGACATTATATTACTTACCGGTAATATCTCTTTCACCATACCTGCTACCTGGCCGCACATGAGAGAACCGTACTCTATATCTCCATCTTGAACCGCCGCCCGAAGTCTGCCCGTCCCTAGCGTCAGTATCTCTTCTTGGCTGGCTCCGTGCCCTTCCATAACAGCAAACTCTCGGGTTAATTTGTTCTTAAGTACTCGCACCGGATGGCCAATGCTGGCCCCTGTTACCACTGTAGAGCGGTCCTTGGCCTTAACAATAGCTTCTTTGTATTTGTGATGAACTTCACATTCTGCACTAGCTACAAACCGCGTGCCCATTTGCACACCTTCGGCTCCTAAGACTAGTGCTGCCGCCAGCGAACGTCCGTCGGCAATACCACCGGCGGCTATAACCGGTATATTAACTGCTGACACCACTTGCGGCAGTAATGCCATGGTTGTGGTTTCGCCTACATGGCCACCACATTCCATGCCTTCGGCAATAATAGCATCGGCACCGATGCGCTCCAAACGTTTGGCTAATGCCACCGACGATACTACTGGGACAACTTTAATGTGGTGATCTTTAAACCGTGGCATATCCTTTCCCGGATTACCGGCCCCAGTGGTTACCACAGGTACGTTTTCTTCGATAACTACATTTACAACTTCTTCGACGGATGGGGACAGATAATAAACATTAACACCAAAAGGTTTGGTGGTAAGACTCTTGCATTTTCTAATCTCTTGCCTTAATAATTCTCCCGGCATATTACCGGCACCTATTATACCAAGCCCACCAGCATTAGATACCGCCGCTGCCAGCTGTGCCGTAGCTACCCAAGCCATACCGCCTTGCAGAATTGGGTGCTCGATGCCAAAGAGATCACAGATTCTCGTCCGCATAACATCTCCTCCTCCAATTAACCTACTCCTAACCCCATTTTAAGACGGCAGAACCCCAAGTAAGACCAGCGCCAAATCCAACTAGGACTAATACATCGCCCGGCTTAAAACGTCCGGCATCGGCTGCTTCGGCCAAAGCCACTGGGATAGAAGCCGACGACATGTTGCCGTAACGGTCTAGATTCACCAGTACTCGATCCTTGGGTAAACGCAACCTTTTCGCGGCCGCGTCTATAATACGCTGGTTAGCCTGGTGCGGAATAAGGTAGGTAACATCTTCCAGAGCAAGGTCCGCTTCCGTTAATGCCTCAAGAGCTGCTTCCCCCATGATGCGAACGGCAAACTTAAATACTTCTGTTCCATTCATGTGAATATATTGTTGTCCTTGTTGCAGAGCTTTCTCATCCAGAGGAAGACGGGATCCACCGGCGGGCACACAAAGATACTGGCCACCGCTACCATCAGACCCTAAATGGGTGGACAAAATTCCTTGGCCTTGGCGGCAAGGGCCGAGCACCACGGCTGCTGCCCCGTCACCAAAGAGCACACAGGTGTTTCGGTCTTCCCAATTAACAAGACGCGATAAGATATCTACCCCAACGATAAGCACATAATCATAAGTGCTACTTTGGACAAACTGTCCCCCCACAGCCAGGCCATAGAGAAACCCGGTGCAACCAGCCTCCAAGTCAAAAGCGCCGGCATTCTTGGCTCCTAGCTGCTGCTGCAGTAAACATGCCGTTGCCGGAAATACCATATCCGGCGTTACTGTAGCCACGATAATTAGACCAACCTTATCAGGGGTTATGCCAGCCTTTTTGAGCGCCGCTTCAGCCGCATCAAAAGCCAAATCAGACGCAGCCTGGTCAGGAGCAGCGATCTGCCGCTCCCGAATTCCGGTACGAGTTGTAATCCACTCATCGGAAGTATCCACCATTTTCTCTAGGTCGTGGTTAGTTAGTGTTCTAGAAGGCAGGGCTTTGCCCCATCCGATTATTGTTACCCCTCGCCCCGTAGTCATTACTATTCCTCACTTTCGTCTGATTCCTGCTCAATCAAGGCAGCAATTCTTTTGGTCACGTCTTCTTGCACAGCTTCCTTAGCCACGCGGATAGCATTTACGATAGCCTGGGAGTTAGATGAGCCGTGACAAATAACCACCGGATGCTTTAGCCCCAGTAGCTGTGCCCCACCGTATTCTTCGTAGCTCATCCGCTTTTTCAGGCCTCGAAAAGCCGGCCTAGTCAAATGTGCTCCTATTTTGGTACTAAAACCCAAAGTATCTATTTCAGTCTTCAGCATTTCCATTAACGCTGCTGATAATCCCTCAGCCAATTTTAATACGAGGTTGCCGCTAAAACCATCAGTCACCACTACATCAGAGAGGCCCAGGGGAAGATCGCGACTTTCAATGTTGCCAATAAAATTAAGCTTAGAAGAAGACAAAAGTTTATGTGCTTCCTGCAGCACGGGAGTGCCTTTTTCGGGTTCGGAACCGATGTTTAAGAGGGCCACCTTCGGCTTATTCCATCCCAAGACTGTCTCTACGTAGAGGCTTCCCATCTGGGCAAACTGAAGTAAGTATCGCGGCTTTACTTCCACATTGGCACCAGCATCGATAAGTAAAGAATAGCCGCGGGTCGTCGGGAAAGGAGCAGCTATCGCTGGCCGATCCACACCAGGCAAACGCCCTAGGCCAAACAATGAAAACGCCATTGTCGCCCCGGTGTTGCCAGCTGAGACCAATGCCTGGGCCTCTCCTTTTTTGATCAGCTTTATCGCCACCGCCAAAGAACTGTCTTTCTTTCGCCTAAGAGCCAATGTGGGATGATCAGACATCTGGACCTTTTGGCTGGCAGGTACTATCTCTACCCCGGATGCCGACAAACCGGCCTCCCCAGCTACACGTTCTATCTCATCCGGTCGCCCAACCAGGGCAATTTTTATACCGAAACGAGAAGCAGCCAAGGCAGCACCCTTGGCCATTTCCAGCGGCGCTAAGTCCCCACCCATGGCATCCACTGCTATCTTCATGGTTCATCGTTACCCCCCTTTTGATCCAAAGATACCATAATGAATTTAGCCCGAAACACCTCTATGCTCTCCCTAAAAGTACGTACCGCTACAAAATACTTGTTCTGCCGTCGGCGGGTAACTTCGGCCCGAGCCACCAAGTTCTGGCCTACCAACACTGGGTGCTTATATTTTATATTGGCTACTCCGGTTACGGCCGCCTCAGCATCAATAACAGCTAAGGCCAAAGATTCGGCCTGAGCAAAAATGAAATGCCCGCGCACAACCCCCGACTTTTCAAATACCATCTCAGCGGTGGTTTTGAGCACGGACAACGCATGTACTCCGCGCTCCAAATCGTATAACTCACCGATAACCTCTTGCCCCTTTAGTGCTCTCAGCTGTTGGTACGCTCCTTCGGCCACTCTTAGAGTACGTACTCTAAGCTCAGGGATACCGAGTTCTAATCGGTCCAAACGTATAGTCTGGGTGCTCACGCCGTAACGATTGGCGAGCTTTTCATCAGTAACAAACGGGTCATCTTCAACTGCCTGACGAACGGACTTCAGTCTTTCAGGTTTAGCTAACCTTTTTTTAATCAAAATTAACACCTGCCTTTAATAGCTGGTTATATATGTAGGTAATATTAATATAGAGTATACCTTCTTGCTAAACACTATGCAAGCCATATTTAACCGTCAAACACAAAAAGAGGCAGCTTCTTAACTCGTAAGAAACTGCCTCTTTGATTTGCTTACTATAACCTACTCGGCTTTTACCACTTCTTTACCATCATAGAAACCACAGGCAGGGCACACCCGATGCGGCATGGTTAATTCATGGCATTGGGGGCACTCAATTAAACCAGGTAACGTTAATTTCCACTGAGCACGCCGCCGACGAGTGCGGCACTTTGACATCTTCTTTTTCGGCTGAGCCATATGTGCACCCCCTCTTTAATCAATTTTTAATGAAATCACTCAGTACTGCTAGTCGCGGGTCAATTTTTTCTTCGTGGCAGGTACACGATCCAATATTAAGATTCTGCCCGCAGCTACAACACAGTCCCTTACAATCGGTGCTACAAAGAGGTTTCATAGGAAGAGCTAACCAGATAGTGTCTTTTATGTCTGGAGCTAAATCAAGCTCATCTCCGCTAAATGATTGAAAACCGATTTGGATTTTGTCTTCCGCTTCATCAGTTTCTTCCTGCCTTCCCATCTCCCGGTAGCCCATGGTAAACGGCACATTTAACGTCAGATCGATTACTTCCAAACAGCGGCTACAGGGTACCGTAAGAACAGCCTTGATTTGGCCTTGAGCTAACAGCAATTCCCCTGTATTCGTAAGCTCTAGATCGACTCTAACCGGCTCCGCAAAAACTAGTTTCTCGCCATCCCAATTTAGTGGTGGCCAGTCATCAGCAATGTTGACCTTTAAACTTGAGCCTACCTTATACCGTATGGAACTGATATCCACCTGCACGCGCCTCACCTGCTTAACGTTAGTATTATACTTTTACCCATCGCCGGTGTCAATCGACCTTTTTGGTAACTAAAGCAGCCGTTTCTTGGGCAATCATTAATTCTTCATTAGTTGGTATAACTAAAATCCGCACCTGGCTATCTGGGGTTGATATGTCGATTTCCTGCCCGCGGGTATTGTTCTTGGCCGAATCCATCTTTGCACCCAAAAATTCCAGCCCTTGGCAAATCTGGTGACGAATAGTGGTACTATTTTCACCAATACCAGCGGTAAATATAATAGCATCCAAGCCACCCATAGCCGCACTGTAGGCGCCAATATACTTACGTGTAAGATAACAAAGGATATCTAAGGCTAACTTAGCCCGCTCGTTACCTTCATCGGCCGCTGCTTCCACATCGCGAGCATCGGACGAGATACCAGAAATACCCAGCAAACCACTTTGTTTATAAATAATATCATTCATCTCGGCTGGCGATAAGTTAGCCTGCTGCATCAAATACGGCAAGACAGCCGGATCCACGTCCCCGGAACGAGTTCCCATAATGGTACCGGAAATCGTACCAAAGCCGAGCGATGTATCAACTGACAGGCCGCCCTTCACTGCTGTAATACTGGATCCATTGCCTAAGTGGCAGGTTACTAGTTTTAGCTCATTAAGAGGACGTCCTAGAAGTTTAGCTGCTCGCCCGGCTACATATTTATGGGATGTTCCATGGAACCCATAGCGACGAACACCGTACTTTTCGTAGAACTCATAAGGCAAACCGTAGACATAGGCCTCGGCAGGCATAGTCTGGTGGAAAGCAGTATCAAACACAGCCACCTGCGCTACGTCAGGTAATAGTGCCCGACAAGCCTCAATACCGATGATGTTAGCTGGATTATGGAGAGGGGCTAGATCAGAGCAGTCTCTTAAAGTAGCCATAACTTCTTCGTTTATGACCACCGAATCGGCGAACTTTTCCCCACCGTGGACAACTCTATGTCCCACCGCAGCAATCTCGTCTAGGCTTTGCAAGGCTCCATGCCCAGGATTTAGCAAAGCATCAACCACCAACTTAATACCCACTTTATGATCAGGAATATCCATTTCCTGCTTAATTTTCTGTCCGTTGGTACGATGAGTAATAAGTGAGCCTTCGATACCGATCCGTTCAACTAAACCCTTGGCCATCACTTTGTCACCGTTGGTATCTATCAGCTGATATTTCAACGAGGAACTCCCGCAGTTAATCACTAAGATTTTCATAAAGTCACACCCCTCTACTATGCACCTTGTACAGCCGTAATAGCGATCACATTTACGATATCCTCTACACTGGATCCACGCGATAGGTCATTCACAGGGAGAGCCATCCCCTGAGAAACAGGCCCAATGGCCTCAGCCTTAGCTAACCGTTGTACTAATTTATAGCCGATATTGGCCGATTGTAAGTCAGGGAATATAAGTACGTTGGCCTTACCCGCCACTTTGCTCTCTGGTGCTTTGCTTTGGCCCACACTAGGAACGATAGCCGCATCTAGCTGCAGCTCCCCATCCAGTTCTAATTCCGGGGCTAATTCACGAGCTATCTTCGTAGCTTGGACGACCTTGTCCACCAACTCGTGCTGGGCACTGCCTTTAGTGGAGAAGGATAACATAGCTACTCGTGGCTCAATCCCAGCCAAGGCCTGACCTGTTCGAGCTGATGCCACGGCAATGGCCGCTAGCTGTTCAGCGCTTGGATTTGGATTAAGCGCGCAGTCGGACATAACAAATACACCGTCTTCTCCTAGTGAACAATCAGGTACTACCATAATAAAAGCACTGGATACCAAAGATATGCCAGGCGCTGTCTTGATAATTTGTAGGGCTGGTCGAAAAGTGTCAGCAGTAGTGTTAGCCGCCCCGCCTACATAACCATCAGCATCACCTTGTTTAACCATCATAGCAGCATAATACATCGGATTGGCCACCAATTTTTTGGCATCTTTTAGTGTAAGGCCTTTTTTCTTTCGCAGCTCACACAAGGACGTGGCATAAGCTTCAGCTTCTTTGGCCTGATTAGGATCAACAATGTCAACAGCGGTTGTTTCGCTACCAATCCTTGTCAGTAAATCTTTAATATCATCCTTCTTACCGATAAGCACTGGCCGAGCCAAACCTTGTTCTTTCGCTATAACAGCCGCCTTCACTACCCGTTCATCGGTACCCTCTGGAAGCGCTATCGTCTTGCCCAAACGTTTCGCCTCTTGGTAAATCCGTTCCATTACACTCATCTTTCCCCTGGCTATGTTGCCCTAACGCTCTAGGGCTACCCCCTGCCAGTTTTCGCTCCTTCCGTTGCTATAATCGTCCTGCTTTGGCAGGCTCAAGCTTGGGGGGGTGTTCTTACCGTGAGCCCCTTTCCTCATATAGTCTTGGCTAACAAAGTGATAATATGTTATCCATACCCTGTTTCCTTTTCGACATTACCTGTTAATTTCCTGCCTAACAACCACTCTCTGGCATCAAAGCACAAATAATAACTGCCGGACACTGCCTTCCATTACTTAAGTTGGCAGTAAATCCGACAGCTATTTTTTACCCATTTCTCATATGCCTATACTGACACCTACTGCTGACCAGCCGCCTTTCTTACCATAGCTTGGTGATCCGGATCTACCCGTCCACTACCGTGAGTCTTGCTACCTAAGAAATGAATACATATATGACCAGGGAAATTATTGCCTGATAAAGCACTTCCACCATGAGGCATGCCGTTAATTGAAGCCGCTACTGGGCCGTTGCCATAATCAACGATCACAGCTCGCCTGTCCCAACTCCACGTTCCGTAAATCTGCCTTAGTATTTTAGTGTCACTGGCCGTTACCGGCTCCACATCGGCATGATTATATCCTCCCCGGCGACGAACCCCAAAACTAAGCCCGGTGTCTACGTCGGTAACCAAAGCTGTACTCTTGTCAGCAAATTGGCGGTTTACCTGTGACCAGCTCAACATTTGCCCTCTGCCAGGTCGTCCACCACCTCGGGAAAGAAGCTCAGCCGATCGTAATTTAAGCATCGGCATCTTAAGTACTGTTCCAACTGGTAGGTCTTCCGGATTAGAGGTGGGATTAGCCTCTTGCCAAGCCTCACAAGTCACACCAAACCGCTCGGCCAATATAGTGAAGGTATCACCAGTGCGCACAATATAAGGACGGGCTAAAAGCGCTTCCCAGGTAACGGGTCCCACTATTTTATCAACCTCAAGTCCAGCTCCGGCTTGGAACAGGCGAACCGCTTCCTCGGTACAAGGACCAAAGTTACCGTCAGGGACCACCGTAAACAGTGCCTGGGCCTTCAGTAGTTCTTGAAGCACACGCACTGCCTCACCTTTATCCCCAACCCTAAGAAGCGGCATGGCCAACGCAGTTGAGCTAAATAAAAGAATAACTGCCAACACCAAAACCGGTAACCAAATCCGTAGGCGTCGCATGATGACAGCAGACTCCCTTCAACTATAATTAATGTAATTTTAGAAGCAGGAGCAGTAAAAAAACGGGTACCGGGTACAAGGAACAACTAATGGGTTATATTCGACCGAGAAAACTAAAACTCCTTCTGCTTAACCAAACTTGTCCTTTTTTGGACCAGTCGTTCCACTTCTGGAAGCGCCTGCCAAGCGGCCTCGCGGCCGCGTTGAATTATTTCGGCAGCTTTATGTAATTGTATAGCAGGAAAGTATCCCACTTCAGGACGAATAAAAACATCCGTTGTACTGACTTTTAGTCTCCGAATTTCTTCTTGCATAATATCAATAGCTTGTATCATCACTTCGGCCGCACTTTTAAAGTGCCCCTTACGCAAACTAGGACCAACATCCACTGCTACCGTCGGAGCATCTCCCATTTTTTGAGCAATCCGCACCGGCACCCTGTCCACCAAGCCTCCATCAACTAAAGGGCGTCCCTTAAAATTTATCGGTACGAACACACCTGGAATGGCGCAGCTGGCCATTACCGCCTCCACCACTACGCCCTCAGTGAAAACTACCTCCGCCCCGGTCCACAAATCAGTGGCAACCACGGCTAGCGGCAGCTTAAGGTCAGCAAATGTCTTACCCCTAAGGAAGGTGTTCAATAACTCGCGCAACTTCTGCCCTCGGATTATTCCCCCGCGGCCGGGGATAAACGAAAAATCCACAACGTGCTTTAGTCTTAACGCGCAAGCTACTTGTTCCAATCTATGTAAATCCACTCCGGCAGCAAATAAGGCCCCAATCAACGCACCGATACTAGTTCCGGCAATCTGCTTAATTTCTATCCCCGCCCCTTGCAGCACTTGAAGAACACCGATATGGGCTAATCCCCTAGCAGCACCGCCACCTAGGGCTAAACCAATACCTTGTTTGTTAGCCACTGAAGTTCTCCCCCTCTGCAAATATACCATACAGCAAGTATACCCAAAAAACCAATCTTATCGCCCGTTTCTCAACATCAATACAAAATCCAGAAGCAGCATATAAAACTTTTAGAAAGCATATTGACCCCTCCAAGCCAATATAATCTAACAGACAGCCACCGCTGAAAGGGGCCGATAAAATGAGACTGCTACGACGCCGACTTAAGAAATACCTGATAACTTATCTGGGGGCTGCTATAGCCATCTGGCTAACTTTGGCCATGGTACGCTTTCCTGAAAAAGCATTTGAGGCCGCTGTGCACGGCCTCTCTGTTTGGTTTGAAATTGTCTTTCCAGCTTTACTACCTTTCTTTATCGGTGCCGAGATTTTAATGGGGCTAGGTGTAGTCCACTTTATGGGGGTGCTTCTGGAACCATTTATGCGACCCCTGTTTAACGTGCCGGGAACTGGTTCCTTTGTTCTGGCCATGGGACTGGCTTCCGGCTATCCTATCGGAGCTGTGCTCACTGCCAAGCTTCGAAAACAGAATCTATGTACACAAGTAGAAGCAGAACGGCTAGTGAGTTTTACCAACACGGCTGACCCGTTGTTCATGATCGGGGCTGTAGGGGTCGGTATGTTTGGCTTAGTGGAAGCCGGAAACATTCTTACCGTCACCCATTATATTGCTGCTTTACTAGCAGGGCTAATTCTGCGTTTTTATGCCCCCCGTGGCGAAAGCAGCTGCCAAATAGACAGTGGGCAAGGCAATATGTTTGTTCGGGCGCTAAAAGCTTTATATAAAGCTCGGATAGACGATGGGCGACCCTTCGGAGGCCTACTTGGAGATGCCATTCGTCAATCGGTCACTACTTTGCTCACTGTTGGCGGATTCATTATTCTTTTTTCCGTGATGATTGAGATGGCCACCGTAATGGGCGTTACCCCTTTTTTGGCTGCCGCCTGTGGACAACTGCTAGCTCTATGCGGTCTTAACCAAGGTTTGGCACCATCTTTAATCAGCGGTTTTTTTGAGGTTACCATCGGTTGCGATTACGCCGCTACAGCAGTAAGTGTCACTAACAGTTTGCTCCCTCTTAGCGAGCGCCTCATTGTAACCGCAGCTATTATTGGCTGGAGCGGAATGTCGGTACACTTTCAGGTGGCAGCTATGGTGAACGATACTGATATTCGCCTACTGCCCTATATTTTGGCCCGCATACTTCACGCTGTCTTATCCGGTTTGGTC
>JBMNSQ010000023.1:0-18017 GCA_050945275.1 bacterium
CCAACAATAAAAGCCGACGAGCAAAATCCAGCTCCGGCCAATCCAAATCTAGCGGCCCTTCTGAACAAAGAATAGCTAGCACGGGGTAGTTTTGATCTAACTTATTCACCGAAACATCATCCTCTTTGGCCCTTTATTTGACCCTTTATAGAATGGCTTATGCCACACACCATTCTTGTATCTACCCCATATTATGTATCAAGGGCCGTTTGGGCCTATAAGGAGGGATGAATGTGGCTACCACTGCCTACACCAAAGTATTTCCGCCGGAAGTGCGGCAGCATTTTGACCACTTTCATATTCCGAAGAAACTTCTGTATAAGCTTATTGCCCCCGAACCGGTAAGAACACCCACCGGGGCAGCTCGGCGTCCTAGTCGCCCACCAACTGGCGGTGGCTGAGGTAAATTTGCCTAACCGGCCGGTGGCCGAAAGAAAGAACACATAACGTACACGGGCAGCTACACAGGGCTGCCCGTAATCGTACCCCGAGAATATCGCGCCGGCTTTGTGACTGCTTTCTCTGTAACCAAAACAGCCTTTGCCTATATTTATATAAGAAAGACTTCTCGCACCATATTAAGGGAAGGTGAGATTCGTTTGCTTTACTTCGTTACATACCCCAGTTGGGAAGGTCATTGGCATTGGTCCTTTAATCACTTAATCCAAGCCGAATTTGCGAAGCAGGGCATGGCCATAAAAACCATCGTAACCGATTATACGTCGCCATCTATTCGGGAAACTATAACTGAGTTGCAGACCGTACAAAGTACACCAGAGGACATCTGGTTTTTCTCTGTAGCGCAAAACCCAGCCATAGAATTGGTAGAGCATAAACCGGGACGAAAGTTTGCCAACATTAGCAACCTAAGCTGCTTTCCCTATGATCCAGCCCGATTAGAAGGGGTGGACATGCAGGAAGACAAACGCTTCGGCTATTACGACAAGCTCTTTTGCAATTCACGTTGGGCCCAAGAGGCTGCAGCACAAACTTATCCCCACCATCGACCACGCCTGGTTTATACTGGTTTCCCCTTGGATTTTAGCCGCTATGAGAAGTATTGGAGTGTACCTAAACAACCAAACTTAGTAGTCTTTAACCAGCGCTTTTCCTGGGAGCGGCTGCCCTTAATCGAAATCGAACTGGCCCGCCGCCTCATTGCTCAAAAGTACGAGGTTAAGCATCTTTTTGCCCCAGTAGCCGGCAGCAAAGTAAGTGCCGATCCTAGACTGCAGCAATTGGCTATTATTGCTCAATCCACCGGACTAAAGTTTATTCCTAATCCCACCAAAAAAGAGTATCTACAAAACCTATCCCGGGCAGCCGTAGTGGTAACTACCTCCATTTGTGATAACCTGTCTGTCGCTATGCTGGAGGCTATAGCCCTGGGAGCCATACCAGTAGCGCCAAAAGCCATGGCCTTTCCCGAGTTTATTCATCCCGACAACCTCTATCCCCCTTACGATCTGGCCTGCATAGAGCAACTGGTTATAGAGCAGCCACAGCGGCCCCATACCATAGATCAGTACGGGCATGAACTAGTGCTGGCCAAATACCTAGCCTGCATGAAATAAAGGTCATCTTGTCAACCCTGAAGCGAAACCTGCTGTAAATGCAGCCTGCATCTGAAGAATGGCCCTCTGTTTTCGTCCGGTTCCCAGTGCTACGGGCAGGGACAGAGTCCTGCCCCTACAGATCGCTCTAAAAACCAATTCTCTCGGTACAGCATATACTATCTTGACTGAATCACAGGGAGGGATAAGACTGTGTCCAGTAACCTAAAACAGACACCGTGTGACAATCCGGACTCACCAAAAACCTGCTGTAACCACAAAGAGGATACAACTTCTGAGGAATTAAAATTATCCCCGGAACCAGCTATAGAGACGACACCGGATGAGGCTACTGACATGACCCCAAAAGAGCTGGCTCCCAAGTTAGATCCTCCAGTAGCCACCCCCAAACAATGTGCACCAAAATGCAAGTGCAAAGCTAAGGCAACAGCTCCACCACGAAAATCCCGCCTTCCAAACGCTGTCGTTCAATATTACCTGCAATTCGGCTTTACTCCTAAAGCTGTGCACGCAATTTTGCACTCACCCCCACAAGATTTAACAAATAAGAAAGTGTCTTTTGTCTCTGTTACGCCGCCAAAAAATTGCTGAGGCTAAAAGTATTTGGCCGGGGGCCAAAACAAAGAATCCCGGGAAATAACACCCGGGTTTCTTTATGTTCTTTCTCTTTTTCTCGCCGGTCGCCGACCGGAATTAATATCGTCCCCTCAGCCTCGCTCCGGCATGGCCCACGTCATAGGCGGTATGCTTTCTGCCCCGCGGGGAAAAAACGGCATCCGCCGGTGCATCGACGGTGTTGATTCAACCATGTCAGGAGGTGGGGACATGGTTGGTTCAGCCGGGAATCTCTCCACTGGAGGCAGGGTCTCATTCTCCAGAAAAAATTGCATCGGTTCTTCTTTGGGGGGCAACACTTTCTCCTGTTGGCTAGGTACTGCCGGAATTTCTAACTGTATTACACCCGTCACCTCAACTTCGGCTTTTTGTTCTTGCCCACCGGTCAAGGTGCAAACCGGCATCTGTGCCAGATCTGCCTTTATTAAGTCTACATCCGTGGCATGTTCTAGGTCTACTTCTACGCTAACATAACGGGTAGTGCTGGCAAAATGGAACTTGCCCCGTCCTTCTTTGCTTTCATAGCAAGTCGTAAGTTCCACCTTGCCAAATACCAACATCCGACCGGCCGCTAGCTGCCAACAATGTAACGCCGCTATATCGGCTCCGCAAGCAACTATCTTAGATCCTGAAAAACCCGGTAGCTGCCAAGTTACGGTAAACGGCTTCTGGGCCACCACCCGCAGGTTTTTTGCCACCATTTCTCCACTCCCTTCACATACGATCGTTGCTGTCATAGTATGCAAAGACAATGGACATCGTGCCGATACAAATAAAGAACACTCAAAAGAGGTGTCCAATTGGTTTATCATGTGTAGCAACGCGTGCAAATTATGAAGCGAAGCGAAGACTTTTTAAGATCATTCGCTTCGCTCAGTATGACACAGTTAGCTTCTTTACGATACCCGTCTAAAGAGCGGCCTATATGAAAAGCTTTTTGATGAGCTCTATCGGCGTGGTTACTAACCGGCAAAGTTAATTACCCGATAAACTGCTGGGTAAAAATAATCCCATACTGACTACCCTTAGCTATTCCAATTCCAACATGGGTAAAGTTGGGGTTTAGAATGTTAGCACGGTGACCCGGACTATTCATCAAGCCTGAATGGGCCGAGTCGGCTGTAGGGGCACCAGCTAAGTTCTCACCCGCTGTGCGATAAGATATTTTTGCCCGCTGCATCTGGTCAAAAGGCGATCCTAGCGTGGGGGATATGTGCCCAAAATAGTCATTAGATACCATATCGGCACTCTTAATTCGCGCTGTTTCCACCAAGCGCATGTCCAGCTGTAACGGTTTAAGACCTGCCTCCACCCGTGCCTGATTAGCCAGTTCAAACAGACGTGCCTCCTCGGCCGCTAGTTTTCCTGGCAAAGGTGTAGAGGGTTCTGGTTTTGGTGTCGGAGCAGGGACAGGGTCGGGCTTGGGTTCGGGCTGAGGCTGCGGCTTTGGTACCGGAACTGGTTTGGGTTTTGGAACCGGGGTCGGAGCTGGGGCTGGAGTCGGCATCTGGCCTCGCACTCCGAGCTGGGCTAAAATTTGCTGCGTCAGACGTTCAGCTAAACTTTGAACTACACTCGGCCCAAAGAAACTACCCAGTTGCCTTCTGAGCTGCCCCTCAACCTGTTGGTATACCTGATTGCACAGCTGACCGTTGGTCCCAGCAACAACCGGCTCCTTAGCAAACCCAACTGCAGTCACACCTAGTACTAATGCTAGCGTAACTAGTAACACGGTAAGTTTTCTCGGCATCCTTCACCTCTCCCTAACATT
Organism: bacterium; assembly: GCA_050945275.1. Lineage (GTDB taxonomy): Bacteria > Bacillota > DTU030 > DUMP01 > DUMP01 > JAAYWY01. The sequence continues at coordinate 3,961 of JBMNSQ010000023.1, forward strand.
ATAATTGCCAAAGTTGGCAGTTTGATTATACCAGCTGTACCAGTTACTGTGCAAAGTCCCAAATTGACCCACAGGGGCCCTTTTTTGCCAACAAGGGGCACGCCATCTGTTAGCCTAGGCATAGAGAAATAGCATGACCGTAAGAGCCAACAACGGGTCCCCTGGGAATACATTCCTAACAGCAAAGAGGAAACCACGGCCAGCCGCCGTGGTTTCCTCTTTATAAGACTTTACCCTTGCCCAATTACCTTATCTGGAATGCATACTTTTTGTCCCGGATAAAGTAATTCCGGGTGTTTCAACGATGGATTGGCAGCCATTAACGCTTCCACTGTTACTCCATAACGCTGAGCAATGCTCCACAGGCTTTCTCCCGGTTGCACCACATGGAATCGCATACTGGGACATTCGGCTACTGGCGGTGGAGTCGGTCCAGGCACAGCTTCTTCGCGGACATCTACCACCACGTTAAGCTGTACCGGTTCTGTTACCTTAACAAAAACTTCTACGATAACAGCTTGGGATAACCGCTGACCGCCACCACCCGGCACATGCGGTGGACACGTTTTGTCGTGGTGATGGTGGTCATGGTGCTTGTGGTCATCCTTTAGTGTATACTCCACGTCGCCAATAATGTTTGCTCGAACATGAACTGACATATCAGGGGTGGAACCAGGAGTATCGAGAACCATCCGGAATGGAACATCCTCGGAATGGTGACGCAAGAGATTCCCCATATCCACAAAGAATACTTGTTTATGGATAGTACCGCGCACGATAACGGAATCCCGTTTCACTTCGGCCGTTACATCTTCTAATCTTGCCATAATAGAGAAAATCTTTAGTGCCTGCATAGGTAGACAAACTTCACTATCTATGGATTCGCGCTTCGTATCCTCAGTGACTACATGATCTACTTTTAGTAAACGTCGCTCTACAATGATATCAGGACCGGTAACATTGGTAACCACTTGAATCTGCAGCGGCTCGACAACCTTGATAAAGGCCTCGACAATCATTGTTTGGCGAAGTTCCCGTCCCGGAACATGCCTGAGCTTAAAATCATCCACCATAACATTGACATCCACAAAAGCCTCCATATCACTGGTGGCTCCTGGAATATCAGCCGTAATAGAAAACGGCACATCCTCCGGTATATGACGAACTAAGTTACCTTCGTCCACAAAGAAAATTTGTTTGTGGATTATACCCTTAACGGTCACCGAATCGTCCCTAATAGTAGTAGTTACATTTCTAACCTCGGCCCTAACATCGAAAATCTTAAGGGCATTCATGGGTAGGGTTACGGTGTTGGAGATAGATTCCCGAATGGTATCTTCGCCAACCACACTCTCAACCCGAAGCAATTCCCTCGTTACTACGATGTCAGTATTAGTAACATCTACTACAACTTCCATCTGCTCTACTTCGGTTACTTTAACGAATGCTTGAATAGCGACGTCCTGTACGACTTCACGACCATCAGCCGATAATGTCCAATCCACACTAACTATCTTGGTGTGAGCCTGACAGCTCATACCTGGTTCTGCGCCTTCCACCTCGACAAAAAAGTGGAATGGTACATCCTCAGGTACATGGCGCACTAAATCGCCTTGATCCACATAAAAGACTTGCTTGTGAATGGTTCCCTGGATGAAGACTCCGTCACGCCTTATCTCGCATTTGGTACCTTTAAGGGTAGCCTGCACCTCAAAGACTTTGATCGCCTGCACAGGAAGCGTAACGGTGGCCTGCACCGTCTTTGTCTTGGTTTGCTCACCTACTACCCGCTGAACTCTCAGCAGCCGCCGGCGCACTACCAATTGTGGCGCCATATTCTCCCCTCCTTGCCCAAAATCTCAGTCTAAATATATGCGACTGCTAGCGGTTGTGTGCCCATTTTCCTCGAAAAGAACAAAGACAGCCTAATTTTGTATAGCGCCTAGCCAAAAAGGCAGATAATACTAGTGTAAATTCAACATGAGGAGGTGGGATTATGGCACCGGTAACCATGGTAACTGAACGGGAGAAGCTCTATCTGGAAGATGCACTGGCAGCGGAGTGCCTTAAGGAAAAGAAGTATGGCCTTTATGCCAACACAGCCGAAGATAAAGACCTACAGAAACTTTTCGAGCGCATGGCTAAGGAAAGTACAAGTCATCGGGAAAAAATAGAGCAGCTTATGCATCATACTGGCCTCAGTATACAACCTCATTAGCTAAAGGAGGCTATTAAATGAAGTCTGAGCTTACCGATCGTGACCGGTTGACCGACATGCTCCTTCTAACTAAAGCCGTAGCCAGTAGCTATCATAGCGCCGCTTTGGAGTCGGCTACGCCAAAAATTAGATCCAGCATGATGAGCTTACACAGCGAGGAACTTGAACACGCTGAACGGTTATTTAGTGCCATGGAGGAGCGCGGCTGGTATCGTCCCCAGCCAGCTGCCCCCTCCCGGTAAAGGAAGAAACCCCTTGGCTTCTTCGGCCCAAGGGGTTTCTTAGTTACAAGCGATTTGTCGTTCGTCTTCGTCACCGCAGAGACTAATTTCTACCGTCTTCGTGAGTACGTCCGAGTAGCTAAATGATACCCTCTTGACGGAGTTGTTATCAAGTAGCCTAATAGTGAAAATGTTAGGGTAGGTTTGCTCCAAGACCCCTTCCCGGACAATTATCCTTTGCCGGCCACGGTTGGCGGTAAGACGTAGACGCCGTCCACGTTGTGCCTCCAAATCCTGGCGGATCTCAGCTAAAGTGGTTCGTTCCACCGCTTTATAACCTCCCTTGCCGTATAATAGGGAACAAATATCCCACTAACGTTCATAGTTTACCATAGTTGCCGAACCTTGTCAAGGAAAACTATTATTATACCTAAGGTTAAAGCCGGAGTCAAGGAATAAAATTTTCAAAGTTAAGGGTCGGTAGTTATTACCACCGACCCTTCTTTGTTATCCACCTTTAGGAAAACCTAAACGAAATTTTCCTCTCGTGTCAACGCCACCAATTCCCTCTCGTCCGGTTATGGTACTCCCCACTAACTCTTTTAAGTCCACAAACCGAGAAACAGGAGTAAAGGCTACCTCTTCGGCAATAAATACTGGGTCTAGACAGTGAATTAGAACTCGTTTCGGTGCACTGGCATAGTTAGCCCCTGCCTCGATGATAGCTTCAAAATTAGATTGACAGGCACCGGCAAAGATCACCAAATCATCTCGAGATGGTTGAACGCGGCGAGCTTCTTTCACTGCCTGGAGAAAAAACGGTGTGTTACGATAACTTTTAGGATCACTTAGACTACGGGCTTCTTTAAGCAGAGCATCATGACCTGTTAGGATTAAGATATCCGGGGAGTACTTCCTTATTAAATCAGCCACCTGCTTCGGCTGCTCTTCTTCAGAAACCTTAACTCCGTGGGCTGTAACTCCAAGTTGTTTATAAGCGCTTAAACAAAAATCCAGATAGTCCGAATCCCCATCCAAATGAAGCACTGTCCCCGGTAACTCAAAAAAACCTGGGTCCCCATCGTTCACTGCCACGTCGAGCACTGCTTGCTGGCGAACCAGGCGCTGGCGTTGGCTTATGCGACGAAAACAGGCCGCATTGCGCTTCAGTAAATTTTCTTTGTATGCTCTAAGTTCCGCTGGATCCACCCTTCTAAGATCAGATAAGGGCGCATCAGCAACGAGTCTAACATCAAGTCCTTTAAGAATGGCCACCGCCTTGGTTTCCTGGTCATCAAACAGTACTTCCATTACCTTGAAAAATACATCTCCCTGGTAGGAACGACGGGCGACAATGTCTCCTTGACCGATGGTCTCCATAGACCATGCCTCCTTCACCCGTCCTACCACCATGATATGAGCTATGAGGGTAAAGGGTGAGTACAAACAAGACGAGGCCCTCCATAAAGCCTCGTCTTTTTCGGGAACTTAAACCTCAATAATTATAGGTAGGATATTAGGACGGCGGCCAGTAACAGAATCAAAATAGGAACCCAATGCCTCCTGAATTTTTACCTTAATCACTGACCATTCCGTAATGTTCTTTTCCTCCACCTCTTTTAGCACTGCTACAGCCTGTTTCCTGGCTTGCTCAAGCAGGGCCTCTGATTCGCGCACATAGACAAACCCCCGCGTTATAATATCGGGACCGGATAAAAATTTGCCCCGCTGTTTGTCCATAACAGCTACTACCACCAACACACCGTTGTTAGCTAGCAGTAAACGATCTCGCAGCACAATATGCCCTACATCGCCGATACCGAGACCATCGATATAAACTGAACCGGAAGGAACTCGGCCAGAAATAACACCGCGGCTAGAGGAAACTTCTATCCGATCGCCTATTTCCGGAATTATTACCCGGTCACGACTATAACCCAGTTCCTCAGCAATTTTAACAAATGCGGCCAGATGTCGGTATTCACCATGGAAAGGAACAAGATACTGAGGTCTGACCATGTTGATGAGGAACTTAATTTCTTCCTGGCTAGCGTGCCCGGAAACGTGCACTTTGGCAACTTCCTTATAAATAACCTCGGCACCCAAGCGAAATAGATTGTCGATCGTGCGCCCGACCAAACTTTCATTTCCAGGAATGGGGGTGGCCGAGATTACTACCGTATCGCCGGGACGAATCTGTACTTGACGATGATCATTGTTGGCCATCCGGGTAAGAGCGGCCATGGGTTCTCCTTGACTACCAGTGGTTAAAAGAACTGCTTTCTCATCGGGCAACCGGTTAAGCTCGTCCAGCTCAACCAATGTACCCTTAGGCATCTTAAGAAAGCCTAGATCCTCGCAAACAGCTACGTTCTCACGCATACTGCGACCAGCAATAGCCACTTTACGTTTGTACCGCACGGCCGTATCGATAACCTGCTGAATGCGATGAATATTAGAAGCAAAGGTAGCCACCAATATACGTGCCTGAGCCACTTCAAACACTTGATCAAATGTTTCGCCAACCACCTTCTCCGACAGTGTGTAGCCTGGCTGTTCGGCGTTAGTGGCGTCGCAAAATAGGGCCAACACTCCTTGTTCACCCAAGGCGGACAAGCGACTAACATCGGTCCTTAGACCATCGATGGGGGTAGGGTCTATTTTAAAATCTCCTGAGTGAATGATAATCCCGGCCGGCGTATGAATAGCCAGGGCCGCACCGTCCGGTATACTGTGATTAGTGCGAATCCATTCCACACCAATGCGGCCTAATTTTATCGGTTCTTTTCCAGGTGCCACGACGTTTAATTTTGCTTTCCGTGCCAAGCGATGCTCTTCTAGTTTTTTATTAACTAATCCAATAGTAAGCTTGGTACCATAAATAGGCACGTTTAGTTGAGGGAGAACGTAGGGCAAAGCACCAATGTGGTCTTCGTGCCCATGGGTCAGAACAATTCCCCGTACCTTTTCCCGATTCTCTAGTAAATAATCGATGTCTGGAATCACCAAGTCAATCCCCAAAAGTTCCTCACCGGGAAAAGCTACCCCAGCATCGATAACAACGATATCGTCACCGTACTCCACCACTGTTAGGTTTTTTCCAATCTCTCGAGTGCCGCCCAGCGGTATCATAGTAACCGGAGGACCTGCCACGCGCCCACTCCTCCTTCTTACACGTTGAAACCTTCTCTTAACCATATAAACACTAGCTTCCTTCCCAATCAGTTGTTATTGACATTATTTCAGCTTCAGCCAGAGCTTCAGTCAAGAGTTCCGCCGAAACTAAACCGGCTTCCTTGTCAGCGACGACCTCACTGTCAGGATGAGTGTCAGGATGCCGGGGCACAAACACGGTGCAACAATCGGCATAAGGCCGAATAGAAATATTGTACGTACCAATGGCCTTCGCCCGCCGTATGATCTCTTGTTTATCAAGACCGATGAGCGGTCTTAGTACCGGCATGTCTACTACGGCCGAAGTAGCAGCTAAGCTGGGCAGGGTTTGACTGGCCACCTGCCCCAGGCTCTCCCCGGTGATAAGTGCAGTCGCCCCTTCTTTGTTCGCCACTTGGCCCGCTAGCCGCATCATCATCCGGCGCAGGAAAATAGTCTGTAACTCTTCCGGACCACCTTCACGCAAAGCCGTTTGGATCTTAGTAAAAGGAATCACATACAACTTAGCACTGCTGCAATAACGCGCCAAGACTCGGCATAGATCTATTACCTTTTCCTTAGCTCGATCGCTAGTAAAAGGAAAACTATGAAAGTACACTGAAACTACCTCTAAACCCCGGCTCATAGCCATCCAACCGGCCACTGGACTATCAATACCACCGGAGAGAAGAAGTACCGCGCGGCCGCTGACACCCAGCGGCAACCCGCCAGGACCGGGAAGCTCGCGCCAATAGAGGTAGGCCTGATCCTCGCGCAGTTCTACGTTTAGAGTCACCTGAGGCGTGTGAACATCCACCGTAAGGCCGGGTACTTGCTGCAAAATAGCAGCCCCTACCTCACGACTCACCTGGGGTGATTTTACGGGAAAAGCCTTATTAGGACGGCGCGTCTCCACTTTAAACGTAGTATAACCCGAAGCCGCCGCTTCTCCCATAGACTTAGCGGCAATAGCCTTAATTTCTTCCAGCTCAAGGGGTGCGCTTTGAGCCGGACTTACCGATACTAAACCAAAAACATGAGACAGCCTCTTAAGCGCTTGCTCCTGCTCTCCTTCCATAGTTACATACAGTCGACCATAGGTCCGATAAATACCACTAACAGGTAAGCCAGCTAAGGCTTCTTTCATCCGGTAAATCAATCGGTTCTCAAATAAGCGACGGTTCTTGCCTTTTAGCCCCACCTCACCGTAGCGAGCTAATATCAGTTGTTTCAAATCATTCACCTACCAGTTAACGTGCCATAATCCGCCTAAGTTCAGGCACGATCTCTTTTAGACAATCTACCGTGTAATCCATTTCGGCCAGTGTGTTTTCCGGCGACAAACTAAAACGTATTGCTGAATCACGCCTGTCCGGAGATAGTCCTAAAGCCTTAAGGACATGGCTGCCGGGAGCTTGATGACTGGAACAGGCCGAGCCGGTGGACACACAGATCCCTTTGTCTTCTAAAGCATGAAGTAGTACTTCTCCTTTTACACCCGGAAATGACATCCCCAATATGTGAGGAGCCCCAGTTTCATCTTGGGGACCATTGGCAAAGGTATCAGGTAGCTCTTTTAATAGGCGCTCCCGCAATCGTTGTTTAAGGTTAGCCATATGTCGAGCTGCGTGTTCTTGCTGTTCCCATAATAAAGCAGCAGCTAACCCTAAACCTACAATACCAGGGACGTTTTCTGTTCCAGAGCGAAGGCCGTTTTCCTGTCCCCCACCTAGGATTAGCGGCGGCAGATTAAGCCCGCGGCGGATAAACAGTGCCCCTATCCCCTTGGGCCCTTGTATCTTATGGCCACTTAAAGAAACAAGGTCAATTCCTAAGTCATGGGGAAATAGCGGCAACTTAGCAAATCCTTGAACAGCATCCACATGCCACATGGCCTGGGGCGCCTGTTGTTTAATTAGTTGGGCAATATCGGCCAAAGGCATAATGGCGCCAACTTCGTTGTTAACATACATGGTGCTAACCAAAATAGTTTCCGGGCTAAGAGCACCGGCTAAAGCAGCCGTATCTATTGCCCCATGTTCGTTCACCGGCACATAAGTGACACTATATCCTTGCTCTTCCAAGAAGCGAAAGACAGCCAATACCGACGGATGCTCTACCATGGTAGTTACCAAGTGTTTTCCCCGGCGGGCCCGGGCCCTAACCGCTCCCATTATCGCCCAATTGTTGCTCTCTGTGCCGCCGGACGTAAAATAGATTTCTTCCGGCTCCGCCTGAAATACATGAGCTATTTGGCGGCGTGCCTTTTTTACCAACTGCTCGGCCCTTTGACCACGGCGGTAGGCAGTTGATGGATTGCCGTACTCTTGTTCCATAACTGTTACCATGGCCTTCACCACCTCAGGACGAACGCGGGTGGTAGCACTATTATCCAAATAAACTTCGGGCACCAAATGCACCTTCCTTGTGTCTGAAGTAGGCTATCTTATGCTATAGTATAGAGCAGAATGACCGAAATACCCAGTAAAAAGGGGGTCTCGTTCTTGCCTTGGCTTGGCACGATTAACGAGTTTCTGCTTGACCAGGGACTAATCGGCCTTATTATAACTGCTTTTACCGAAGCATCTTTTTTTCCGTTGCCCCCTGACGTAATCCTAATACCTCTATCCCTATTAAACCCCAAGCTCAGCTTCCTCTACGCTGCGCTCACCACCATTGCATCATCTGCGGGCGGGGTCTTCGGTGCTATGCTTGGTTTTAAGCTCGGACGTCCTCTTCTGGAGCGTTTCGCTAGCCAGGAACGCATTGACAAAGTCGCCGGCTTATTTGCCAAATACGGCGGGTGGGCGGTAGCCCTGGCCGCGCTAACCCCGATCCCATACAAAGTGTTTACCATCGCAGCCGGTGTATTTAAGGTCCGTCTATGGGTGGTCCTAACCGCATCCTTAGCTGGCCGTGGCCTGCGCTTTTTTCTCGAGGCCTTGGCCGTGTATTTGTGGGGTGATAAAGCTACCACCTTCATCAGCACCTACCTCGGCCCTGTAACTATCGGGCTGGCCGCGCTCTTGATTCTGGCAGCTGTGCTAATGTCCCGGTATCGGAGGCGAAAACATTAAACCCCTTCGGGGCTCGACTTGCCCACCCTACAAGGCGGGGACATGCGTCCGCTTTTCCCCTCGCTACGCCTCGCTCTTTTTAGTTAGGTCGTAATTCGCCGCTATGAGAAGCACTCTGCGCCTTGTGCGGTAGCCGGATCGATAATAAAAGAAAAGGGGCTTTTGCCCCTAGACAGTATAAAAAATAATTCCTACCGCCCCGGGACCCACATGCGTACCAATAACCGGCCCAAACTCCGACAACACAATATCGGCCTGAGGAAGAGCCGTTTTAAGTGTCCCTTGAAGCTTCGTGGCCGTAGCCAAGTTATCAGCATGAAGTACTGTAGCGGTCACCTTCCCATCTCCACAGGCTGTAGCTGTGAGCTCTACCAACCGGGCTAATGCCTTCTTTTGAGTCCGTACTTTTTCCGCCACTGTTATTGCACCGACGCCATCTTTCATGCTTAGTATCGGTTTCACCTGCAGGAGCGAACCGAATGCCGCCTGGGCTGCTCCAATACGTCCACCACGACGAAGATAATTGAGATCGTCCACCATGAAATAAGCCGTCATGCTGGCTACCAGTTCTTCGACACGAGCCACAATTTCGTCCACCATCCGACCAGCTGCCCGCATACGAGCCGCTTCTAACACCATAAATCCTAACCCGAGACAAGTAATGCGGCTATCAATAATACGGATGTCTAAATCTGGCACCATTCGCCGGGCCGCCTCGGCAGCCGCCACCGTGCCACTTAGATCCCCCGATAAATGAAGAGAAATAATGCTTCCGCCGCGCTCGCCAAGCTCGCGATAACAAGAGACAAACTCCCCTACCGGGGGTTGTGACGTGGTAGGAACATCTTTACTTTGGCGCAACCGGTCGAAAAAGGCCGGGCCTTGAATATCCGTCCCTTCACGCAGCGATTCCTTGCCCCAGTTTACCCGAAGTGGAACAATTTTAATATCAAATTCGTCTATAACTTGCGATGATAAGTAACAGGTACTATCGGTAACAAGATGTACTGTACCCATTCACGAGTTACTCCTTTTCCCCTTCGTCCGGATCTGTCTCCGGCTGATTATTAAACTGCTCTTTAGCCCCTACTGCCTGATCCCCTAGTTTTTCTTCCAAAACTTCCAGGCGAGCTAAAACAGCAGCAAACTCTTCACGCGACACAACGGCAAACTTGCTCATGGCCTTGTCCACTTGTTCCCGCACTGTTTTTGTTAAGTTCTCCCGTTCCTGCTGGCCCTTGGCCCACAAATCCCGAATAGCTTCTTTGGCTTCCTCTTGGCTAAGCTCACCTTTTTTAACCAATTCATCCACTGCTTTCTCTAGGGCTTCTTTAGTCATAGTAACAGCTCCCAACCCCAAAAGCATAGCCTTGCGAAGCATTAACATTCCCTCCTTCTCCGTATCCTTTTGTATCATGTCCCAAGATGGCAGCCAGCAATCTCCACTGCTTGTTAGGTTAATGATAACTTTGGTGGTAGATGTTGTCAATGCCAGCTCATGGAAGGAAGAATAGTCTTTCGACACGAATACCCTCATAATACCATAGCCACCATTTAAAGAAAGGAGTACATAATTTATGTATCAACACATTAAAGTTATAGCTTTTGCCTTAGCTGCCTGCCTGGCTGTAGGGCTGCTCGTTGGTCCGGCAATACATGCCGCCGCCCCCGTTACCGTTCGCCTAAATGGTGTACCGATAAGTTTTGACGTATCACCTGTAATCGAAAACGGTCGCACATTAGTACCTTTTCGAGCTATCGGTGAAGCCTTAGGAGTGCAGGTTCACTGGGACAATGCTAATCGCAGAGTAATTGCCGAAAAAGGCAACTTACTGATAGAACTTCCCGTAAATCAGACTACTGCTAACGTAAGCGGACAAAACGTAACCTTAGATGTTCCGGCCACCATCCGGCAAGGAAGAACCCTAGTGCCCCTGCGTTTTTTTAGCCAAGCCTTTGGTGCCGCCGTCCATTGGAATGACAGCAGCCGCACTGTAACCATAAATACCGGACCACAAACCGCTTATATTTTAGGTTATTACTATTCTTATTCCTATCAAGATTTTCTTCAGAACTACCACGCACTATCGGGAGTAGCTACAAAGTGGTACACGTTAGACGATAACAGCCGCTTAACTTGGCAGGCCAACCGGCGCGGTATTTTTGCCCCGGAAGGATACGAGGAAGTACTACAGAAAGCTAGCTCAGCCGGTGCCGAATCTTATGCCCTGGTATTTGAGGACAATTCGGATAAACTTCATCAACTGCTAAGTAACCCGGCCCAGCAAAAGCTACTCTGCCAGGATATTATCAACCTCCTTAATAAAGAAGGTTTCAGCGGGGTAAATATAGACTTTGAGATGGTTCGCGAAGCCGATGGGCCTGCTCTTACAGCTTTTATAAATAACCTAGCTCAACTGGTTCATGCTCAAGGAAAGAAATTAGCCTTATCGGTGCCAGCTAGGACCACCAACGGTTGGAACCGGGCCTATGATTATGCCGCTTTGGGCCAAGTAGCCGACCAGATAGCTATTATGGCGTACGACCGTTCTCCTGGACAAGCTAGCCCCCAAACACCCATTTACTGGATACGAGAAGTGGTGGATTACGCTGTGCAACGCATCCCCGCCCACAAAGTGCTACTCGGACTCGGAACTTACGGCTACGATTGGGCTAACGGCGGACGGCGTACCGTGCTCTGGGCACCAAGCGAGCTGGGGAGCCTAGTGTCGTATCTGGAAGAAATCAAAGCCCGCTATCACCCCGAAATCAAGTGGGATAATGAGGCCATGCAACCCTACTTTACCTATACCGATGAACAAGGCTCAAATCACACCGTTTGGTATGAAAATATAGACAGTCTTAAACCTAAGCTAGATCTCGTTCGAGAAAAAGGCTTAGGCGGCATTGCCTTCTGGCGTCTCGGATACACCACACCTGAATTCTACCAACTTATTCAGTCTTATTTCGCTCCACAGAAATTCTAACAATCGGTTAGCGGACAAAAACGGGCGACCACGGCCTGTATCCGAAGGATGAGACTCGCCCCTACACCAAGCCCTAAGCGCACTGCCCGTAGAGGCTGGCCTCCGTGCCAGCCCGCAATCGGAGCCGGTACAGTGGAGGGATTTCAAGCACCCTATCTCTCCGCCAGCAACCATTTGTGACTATATTGTACAAAAGTCTTATGTCGAGCATCAAGCCACTGTTTTGCCAGGCCAGGTGAAAGGAGTTTTTAACCATGAAAGTAAACGTCTATGCCCTACCTACCCTCGTTCCACCTAATAGCCACGGCCCGGCGGTAGTTATCGATGTTCTTAGGGCCACCAGCGTTATGGTAACAGCACTAGCCCATGGAGCAGATTCTATTACCCCAGTAGCAGAGATAGAAATGGCCCGCTCTTTAGCGGGCAACTACCCTGCTGGCAGCGTTCTCCTAGGAGGCGAACGCCACGCACTCCCTATCCCTGGCTTTGATCTTGGCAACTCACCGCGAGAATATACTCCCGATAAAGTAGCAGGTAAACAGATCATTTTGACAACCACTAACGGTACTCGAGCGTTAGCTTTATTAGCCGGAGTCGAACCGTTGTATATTGGTGCTTTCTTAAATGCCCGTGCCGTCGCCCAGACTTTAGCCAGCCTGGGTCAAGACGCTATGTTGGTCTGTGCTGGCACCCGAGGACGTTTTACCTTGGACGACGTGGCTTGTGCCGGCCTAATTGCCCACCATTTATCTGATCTGATACCAGACCTTGAGCTGGACGACCTAGCTTATAGTGCCCGCTTCCTCTACCAGCACCACCGACCTAACCTCAAAGAATTAATTAGTCATGCCCAGCACTTTTCTTACCTAAAAAGCATCGGCCTAAAAGCCGATATCGACTACTGCTTACAAGTAGATGTGCTGGATTTAATACCCCAGGTGGCAAATGGGATAGTCACAGCTACTAAACAATAAGTCCGTTTTCAAGTGAGACCTTACCATAATTAAAACAGCCACTAAGATACGCCAGCGGTGGACGGCTTTTAGGACTAGGAGGAGAAAGATGAATAAACGGTTAGGTGTTTTAACCGGTGGCGGTGATGCCCCAGGCCTTAATGCCGTGATTCGGGCCGTCACCCGCTCGGCTCTGCGGCAAGGCTGGGAAGTAATCGGGTTTTTGGACGGCTACGCCGGTCTAATTGAGAATCGAACCGTAACCCTTACCAAAAACTACACCTCTGGTCTTTTGCATCGGGGTGGGACTATTCTTGGTTCCAACAACCGCGATAACCCATTCCATTACCCTGTACAGACGGATAAAGGCATTGATTACCGTGATATGTCCGATCAAGCCGTAGCCAACCTCACTAAAAACGGCATTGGGTGCCTCATCGCCATTGGCGGTGATGGCAGTTTGGCCATTGCCCACGAGCTAGCTCAAAAAGGCGCTCGGGTTATTGGTGTTCCTAAGACTATCGACAACGACCTCCTTGCTACCGACCAAACCTTCGGTTTTGATACCGCCGTGACCACAGCCACTGAAGCTCTAGATAAACTTCACACCACTGCTGAATCCCACCATCGGGTAATGATTCTAGAGCTCATGGGGCGCGACGCCGGTTGGATCGCTTTGGTTAGCGGCATTGCCGGTGGCGCTGACATTATTCTTATCCCGGAAATACCGTGGCATCTAGATAACGTGGTAGCCAAAATCAAAGAACGTCGGGAAGAAGGTAAGCATTTTAGCATTGCCGTAGTAGCCGAAGGAGTAAAAGATCCCAGTGGTAAGTTTATTGTCCGGCAAGAAATCCCCACCGCTCATACCAAGATTAGACTCGGCGGCATCGGCCCGGTCTTAGCTCAGCTAATCGAGGAGGCCACCAGCATAGAATGCCGAGCGACCGTCCTTGGCCACCTACAACGAGGCGGTTCCCCATCCGCCTCTGACCGAGTGCTCGCCACCCGCTACGGTGTCAAAACAGCCCAGCTCGCCATGGCCGGACAACACGGCCTTATGGTCTGCCTAAAAGGCCAAGACATCGAAACCGTTCCCCTGAATCTAGTGGCCCGCGGCACCCGCACCGTTCCGGCGAACGGCCAACTAGTGCAAACAGCCCGCGCTTTAGGGATTTCCTTGGGCGATTAGTACGGAAAACCCCCGGATTTCTCCGGGGGTTAATTATCTTTTTGGTAGCCCTATGGGGAATCGAACCCCAGCTTCCGCCGTGAGAGGGCGGCGTCCTGAACCGCTAGACTATAGGGCCACGTTTGATGACATGGTCATTATACCATTGACCAAGGTATTCGTCAATGGTTCTAAGCCATCTGTCTGTGTCAAGATCTAGTAGGCAAGACACCCATAAAAATAGTTGATGGTAATTATTAAGACACCAGTCCGGCTT